>NZ_JBLWTN010000026.1:0-84291 GCF_048270125.1 Thalassoglobus sp.
ATGTGCCTGATTGAAGATGGAACGTTCCTCCGTTCTGAATATCGATTGTTCCAGATGACCAAACCCGACTACTACTGCCGCTCACAGCGACCAATCCACCATCAGAGATCGTGACCGTACCCGTTCCTCCGGTAGTTGATAATCCACCACCAACATACAGACCATTCGTACTGTTCCAGGCAGAGCCAGCGCCGCTGACACTCACTTCGCCAACGCTGCCGGAAACGCGACCAACAATTGCAGAGCTACCTGTTGAAACCGTTCCACCAAGCGATATGTTCAGTGTGCCCTTGCCGTAATCTCCGACGACTAAACTATTCGTATTGTTCCATGCAGCCCCAGTGCCGCTGACATTCACTTCGCCAACGCCAGTTAAACCATCACCGATAAATGCACTACTGCTCGAAACGGTCCCGCCATCCGAAACATTCACAATGCCTTTTCCGGAAAAGCCGAGATTAAGATAGTTTATGCTATTCCATGTAGACCCAGAGCCGCTGACATTCACTTCGCCGATGCCCGTTGATCCGAGCCCAAGAGTGGCAGTGCTGTTCGAAACCGCTCCACCACTTGTCACGTGCACTGTACCTGTCCCGTCACGGCCGAGGAACAGAGTCGATGTACTATTCCACGCAGCCCCGGTGCCACTGACATTCACTTCACCAACGCCCGTTGAACCGAACCCAGCATAGACAGTTCCGTTCGAAACGGTTCCACCACTTGTCACGCTTAGTGTGCCTGTTCCGGAACTTCCGAGGTACAGGCTATTCGTGCTGTTCCATGTAGACCCGGTACCGCTGACATTCACTTCACCGTTGCTGTCTGATCCAATACCAACATAGGCTCTGTTGTTTGAAACGGCTCCGCCATCCGAAACGTTCAAAGTGCCGGTTCCGGAATTTCCGATGTATAGAGTATCCGTAGAATTCCAAGCTGCCCCGGAACCGTTGACATTCACTTCACCGACGCCTGATGGACTGTTACCAACATAACCATAGACGCTCGAAACGGTTCCACCACTAGTCACGTTCAGCGTTCCCATTCCGGAACTGCCAACGGACAGACCATAAGCGCTGTTCCACTCAGATCCGGTGCCGCTAACATTCACTTCGCCAATGCTCAGTGAGTTGCGACCAACAGTGGCACTGGTATTGGAAACCGTTCCGCCATCCGAAACGTTCAACGTTCCGGTTCCGGAATTCCCGACGTACAGCGTGGACGTACTATTCAGTGCAGATCCGGTCCCCGTTACGGTTGCAGAACCAATGCTCCCCTGGTTCAACCCAAGATACGAATTTCCATCGTAGACGGTCGTTCCGCCGACAGAGATATTGTCAGTCGTACCTGAATTATTATTGAGTGCGCTGCCCCCTTGAATCACAAGTCCGCCGGATTCGCCACTTGATGTGCCTATCACCAGAAATTCAGAATTTCTGGTCGCTGTGGATTCAAGAGTCAGCACCGGACTGCTTGTCCCGTGCGTAATTTCCAACAGACCATTTCCAGACGTCGCGACAGTTCCGCCAGTTTGCGTGGTCGAGGAAGAAATGGTTTCTTGAGCGGAAAGGTGCTCACCCTGAACAAACAACGCGGCGGTCCCAGTCAACAACGCACACATCCAGCGTTTACGTCGCGACGTCAGACTCGGCGATAAATAATTCAACATTATCTGTACTCTTCCGATTGAGGGGGAGGATTAAAGGGGGAGTGATTTCTGATAAGCATGCTCACTTTTCAGAAACCACTGAATTCATTCGAGCACTTTCGTGCTCTCTCGGCCCGAGAAGATTGCGATCGACGAGCTGACCACAACATTGCTGACTTACTCTTTGCTTGAGGCATTCCGTTCTCCTAGCAGTGATTTCACCCGTTGTTCGCAGTCTGCCCGATGGATGAAAACTCCTTGAGCCTGCATCGCTGTGGCGTAGAGTCGACCTGCCTGTTCGGTTTGCTGGCGTGCTTCGAGGAATCGACCGTAGTAATACGCGGCATCGGGAGAGATGGTGCTCCCGGAATTCAACGGTTGGAACACCTGCTCTGCGAGGTCGAGTCGTTCGAGTTGAAACAGCGCCCACCCGAGTGTGGCCCGTAACTCGGCAGATCGCGGCAACTGACGGAAATTGACTTCCGCAAGTTGCAGTGCGCGTTGCCGCTTGCTCTGCTCATCCTGCTCTGCCAGAACTGCCGCCAACTGGTTGGCTGCTTCGATGTCTGCAGGAGCCTCAGCCAGTAAGTTTTCAAAACAGGATTCCGCTGTGTTCAAGTCACCAGCACCACGAGCGACATTACCCCGTAACATCTGAAAGCGGCGCGTGGAGTGTTCCTCGCTGGGACTGCTGTTGAGAACTTCTTCTGCCCGTGTGAATGCGCCCCGCTCCAGGAAATACGTTGTGGCTGTGGAGATCACACGAAAGTCTTCTGGAGACTGCTGCAATGCCGTTTCAAAGCTTTCCGTCGCGGAATCAAATTTCTTCGCAGCGACATACCAGGTCCCCACGGTCAACTCAGCGGGTGGTAAATTGGCATCGATTTCAACAGCACGCTGCAGTTCTTCGGTCGCCTGCTGATATTGCTCCTGCTGAAACAAGGCATGGGCTTTTCGCAACACCAGACGGGTGTCCTTGGGAGCGAGTTCCTGACTTTTCTGGAGTAGAGCTTGAGCCTGATCCCACCGCAGACGGCGTTCCGCAATGACTGCCAGCCCCGAGTAGACCGCAGCGAGAATCTTCGCAGGGGCTTTGTTGTTCGCTGACAGGTCTGAACTCTCTTCAATCTCATAAAGGTCGAGTACACGTTCAAAGTGCAGCTGAGCATCGGCGTTTCGGCCTGTCGCCAAAGCAAATTCACCGAATGCGAGAGCAACCACTGGAGACTGGGGAGTATCCAGGATCGCACGCTCAAGCAATCCGTTGACCGGTTCGAACTTCTGGCTCGCAATCAACAGGCGACTGATCATCACTTCAGGAGGAGGAAGATGCGGCAGACTGCTCCGAGCCTGTCCGAATGCAGCAAACGCAGCGTCGATCTTCCCCGCACGGAAATGCTCAATAGCCAGTTTGAGTTCGGGAGAAGTTTCTCCATCTTTCGATGTGAGTTTCAGGACTCCGTTGAGAACCTCATCATTCGAAACCTGGTTCAAATCAAACCCGGCAGAGAGGATCTCGGCCTGCCCAACCGTACAGAATCCTAACGTGGTCCAACAAACGAGAAGTACTCGCAACAGCGTGAGGACTTCAGCACCCCAGCTATTCGCTTCATTGCAATCACAGCCCGGTCTTGTCATGAAACTCTTCGCACTGATTTTGATCTCTAAATCTTTTATTGACGTAGTGTCACTGATCACTTCTGCTTCCTGCGATCGTGGGGGACGACTACCACGCAGCTAGTGTCAGCGATGTTGTTAGAGGAATCGATGACCGTCGTGTTGATGCTGTAACTGCGGCCAACACCCTCGCCGTTACGTTCTGCTCTTAAGAGCACCAGACCTTCGAAACTGGCAGTCTCAGGGTTGTAAGTCAGGAGATCCGTCACATCGACGGGAGCGGTGAAGCCATCCTGGCCATCAACATCGCCGGTAGTCTCTCCGTCGCCAAGGCCCTCAGCATCATCTGGTTCATTACTTTCAACTGTAACCAATCCCAGGATTAGGTCTTCGGGATTGGTGCAGTGATCCGTTGCGTCGACATAGATCATGACTGGGATCATTTTATGATTCGGAGGCCAGATAGCGGCGACACTGGTTGTACAGACGACTTCTGGAGGTGTCTGATCGACGACGGTGACTACAACATCATCGACATCCAGACCGCCGTTTCCATCAGTGACAGTCAGCGTGGCGGTAGTGATTCCGATTGGGAATATGCCGGTCGGCGTCGGACTCGTTGGGACATCCAGGACGACTCCATTGGGGACGCTCCATTCATATGTAAGTTCATCACCATCGGGATCAAATGATGCTGTCGCATTCAGGGTCACAACCGCACCGTCGGAGTTTGTGCAATCGACAACTTGATCCGGACCTGCATTGGCTTCGGGAATAGTATTGCAGTTGCAGGTAATGGAAGTGGTGACGTATGTGTAGGCTCCAAATCTTCCATCGTTTCGATAAAAGTCGTCTTCCCCGAGCGATAATTCAGGTAACTTAGAAGTGCCTCCGCTGAAGTCAAATGCTGCCTGATTCAATGCTGCCAGGACACCAACCAGGTTTGATTTACCCCGCAACCTGACCCGAAACGTTGAGTTGACCAAATTAAACGTTTGGGAGTCGATGGGAAACTCTTCTGCAAAGCGCATGTAGAGCGAATAATTTGTATCGATTTGAGCAGTCTCTTCCCCTAATGTCATTTCACCATAGAGGAATCCTGAGTTCGGGGTGGACGCATAGATGTTGATCGCTTCTCCATAGCCAGTGCTTGCATATGGATATTCTCTGTCCTCAAACGTCATCGTGATCGTATATGGTGTGTCTGATGATCCATACTCTAATGCCCACGGATTGGGATAAGATGTGTCCTCAGAGACTACAATTCTGCCAGTTATTGTGTACGTGATTTCGTCGGCAGCGATCTCGTTCCCATACAGCATGAGTAAGATTGCAAACACCGAAAAACACTGTGATCGTGCCATTATGTGATCCTTTAGACTCTGTCGTCTGCACGGTATATTTAAACAACCCCACAGGGGCGCAGACTGTGAGTTCGGGGGGCTGGGTCGGTCGGTGAGTTGTGCTTGGCGGCACGGGCTCACTGGTCGGTGTTTCTTGCTTCTCAACTTATTATTGACAAACTAGGTTCAGGCTCATTTTCATCTTCCGAGTGGAACGATCACCGCGCGGTTGGTTTCATCAATATTGCTTAGCGGTATCGAGAATCAGAGCATTAATTTTGCAACCTCTTCCGGAACCAACTCAGATCTTTGCAGCATTCTTTAAGGGCTACTCAGTACATAAACAGGCAGGGAGTTCATCGCAGATTGTTCATGCAGCGAAGCGTTTAAATGATGTCGAGCACACCTGCCGAAACTCCGCACAATTGCGAATTCTTGGTTTTATTACTCAAGGGAAGTCGGTGTGCATCGTTCCATCTTTTTGGCAATGGGGCTGTGTGCCCGTTCATCAATGCGATATCTGATTTACCAGTGTCTCAAAATAATTGAGAAAAATTTAAATCCATCAGAAACATCAGACGACGCACTGGGTTCACATCACCGATTCCACTCAACTACACTGCTGCACGGAAAGCGCTCGACCTAGAAGATCTCAATGATATTCTGGCAGGTAGGTCCGTAGATGACTTCGTGCTTGTGCAGCATGGCTTCGTTTGGAAGGTTCGCCATATACGGTGGGACACTCAATTTCCGCCCAGTTACTCTCGAACTCCCCGGGCTGAGCGAAAATCCCTACTCATCTCTTTCTCATAAACACTTTGGCCAATTCGATTTTCACTGAGAATTCCCAAAATCATTGGGGGCGTTTGCTCGACGATTACCATACATTGTGAACCATGTCTGATATCACGAGAGTCCTGCGTAAGTTCGAATCTGGCGATCAATTTGCATCCTCAGAGCTGTTGCCGCTGGTCTACGCTGAGCTTCGCAAACTCGCTGCGCAACGAATGAAAAACGAGCGATTCGACCATACTCTTCAACCGACCGCATTGGTCCACGAAGCATTTCTTAGGCTGGTCGATGTCGAACAGGTCCAAACCTGGGATTCTCAAGCTCATTTCTTTTCCGCAGCTGCCGAAGCAATGCGACGTATTCTGATCGACCATGCTCGTTCGAAAAAAACGAAGAAGCGTGACGGCAGCGTTATCACTGCAGACATGAATCAAATTGCCGAGCGTTCCATCCCCTTGACGCCTGAACACCTTCTGGAACTCGATGAGGCTTTACAGAAACTCGAAGCCGACGATCCACAAATCGCTGAATTGGTCAAACTACGAGTTTACGGTGGATTGTCGATCACTGAAGCGGCAAAAGTTCTTGGTGCTTCCAGAGCAACGGCCTTTCGCTGTTGGAAGTACGCGAAAGCCTGGTTCAATCTGGAATTTACAAACGAAGAGTGATGAAGTCACTAAAGAACGCTCTCGACTCAGACGTGAGCCCGATTGAAAGCACCAAACAAGGATTTCAGATTTTCCCAGTAAAAATGAGACTCATTCGAGTGTAAATACGTATTGATATCCAGAGAGCGTGATACATGGTTGAGATGGATATTGATTTATGTTGGAACGAGGGATGTCATCCAGAGACAAATCGATTCAGGAACGTGAGATTTACCTCCAAGCGATCCAGCTCAGCCATCCCGAAGATCGTAATTCCTTTCTGGACCGGTCATGCTCAAGCTCTGCAATGCGAAAGCGTATAGAGCTGCTTTTGAGAGTCGACGAAGACTCAGTGGATGATATTTTGGAACAGGCAGTCCACCATGTGAACGGTCAGCTCCCCGCATTCATCTCTCATGATGCTGAAGAAAATCTCACTACCGATGAGAGTGCAAACGCTTCAGTGGTCGATGCCGTCGACCTGTCCACTCACCCCACAATCGGTCCATACAAGCTACTCGAAGAACTCGGATGCGGCGGGATGGGTACGGTCTACATGGCCCAACAGTTTGAACCTGTCAAACGCAAAGTGGCTCTCAAGCTCATCAAGATGGGCATGGATACCAAGGAGGTGATTGCACGTTTCGATGCGGAGAGACAAGCACTGGCACTGATGGATCACCCGAATATCGCCAAAGTTCTGGATGGTGGAGCCACTGATTCCGGGCGCCCTTACTTTGCCATGGAACTGGTACGTGGAGTGCCGATCACTAAGTATTGCAGGGAAAAAGAACTCAACTTACAAGACCGTCTGAAACTGTTCATCAATGTCTGTCATGCCGTGCAGCATGCGCACCAGAAGGGAATCATTCATCGGGACATCAAGCCCAGTAACATTATGGTCACTCTTCATGATAGCATCCCTGTCGTAAAAGTCATTGACTTCGGAGTCGCAAAGGCGCTCGATCAAGAGTTAACAGACAAGACCTTGTTCACCCATTACTCACAATTAATCGGAACCCCACTCTACATGGCTCCCGAACAGGCTGAATTGAGTGGCCTCGATATCGATACTCGCAGTGACATTTATTCTCTCGGAGTCATTCTTTACGAAATGCTGACAGAGACGACACCGTTTGATCGCACCAGCATTTCCGAATTGGGAATTGACGGCATTCGCAAGCTCATTAAAGAACAGGATCCACCTCGGCCCAGTGTTCGAATCAGTACGATCAAACATTCCGATCTGTCAACAATTGGTGACAAACGGACTTATCGAGCGGAAGAAATCGCAAAACAACTTCGACGAGAACTCGACTGGATTGTGATGAAAGCGCTCGATAAAGACCGAGAGCGTCGATATCAGACTGCGAATGAGTTTTCTGAAGACGTCGAAAGGTATCTCGCAAGAGAAACCGTCCGTGCGTGTCCTCCATCGTTGCTCTATCAAACTCGCAAACTGATCTCACGCCATCGTGGACTGGTTGTTGCGATTACGAGTGTGATGGTCACATTCCTGATTGGCCTCACCACCAGCCTCTGGCTGGCAAGTCATGCCATGCAATCCGAGGCGATTTCGCGAGACAAACAATTGCTGGCGGAACGGTTGGCAATCGAAGCCCAACAACATGAACAATCCGCCATCTCAGCTGAACGCACAGCTAACGAGCGTCTCAAGATTGCACAAATGAAGCTCGCTTCCGATGCGATTTGGGCAGGAGACATCGTCCGGGCTTCTGGACTCATCGATGATCATCGTCCTGAACCCGATTCCATTTCTGCTGGTTTCGCAGCGAACTATCTCAGAAAACTCACTCAAAAAACACCAGACTGGGAAGTCGACTTGAGTGGAAATGTTCAGGATCTCTGCTTATCTCCAAACGAAGACTATCTAGTCATTGCTCTAGAAGATGGTCGTTTATTATTGCGACTGATGGAGACGAGACAGACCTGGGCAGCGGCCTGGATTGCGACTGGAGTTAATGCTGTTGCCTGGTCGAAGTCTGGTGATCATATCGTGGTCGGAAGCAATGATGGGAAGATCTATGGGTGGTACGGGGAGGATTTGCTCAAAGCCACGGAGTCGCAGCCACTCGATCTCTCGAACCCCGATCTTAAGCAGTTCTCTGAACATCATCCAGCAAGGTGGAGTCTTGAAGTTCACCAGGGTGAAGTCAACGATGTTCTCATCACCTCGAACGGAAAAAGTGCGATCAGTTGTGGTGATGATGGCCTGATTCGACTGATTGAAGTGGAGTCAAAAACAATACAAAGCACATTCGATGTGCATGAACGCGAAGTCGAGCAAATCGCATTGAGTGAAGATGACACCACATTAGCAGCCAGCAGTTCCGACAGGACTTGTAGTGTCTGGAATCTGCAAGAGAAGGAACTTGTAAGACGGTGGTACACTTACAAAGGGGGCCGTATGACAAGTGTTGCAATTTCTCGCAATGGGCGATACGTCGCGGCTGGCAATGTCGACGGCGTGGTCGTAGTGACAGACTTGTCAAATCAGAAATGGGACCAATCCCTCGCGTTTGACGCAATTGAGACCGTCGCTTTCCTGGAGTCCCCCCTACGCATTGTGTCTGGAGATCGTGGTGGTGCGATCAATGTGTGGAACCTTGGACAGGATATACTTAAGAGAGTGGATCTGAGCCAGACACCGGCTTCTATATGGGAATCGCATGCCCCGTATGTACAAACCCTGCTGATCGGTTCTAAGTGTGAAGTCATTTCAGGAGGGAGAGATGGTTATGTCAGACAGTGGAACGCTGATTCCGGAAACCACGTCGTGATTCGATCTGCAGAAGATTTCTGTCTGGCATCCGGCGGACAATTAGTCGTTTGCGGTAACTACGTCACTATCTACGATCTGAAACATCACACAAAAAAAAGAACCCCCATCATATCGACCTCTCGGTGGCATCACCTGCATGCCGCTCGGAACGCCGATCGAATCGTTCTGGCGTCGCATGAGCGAGTGATCGTCTATGACTTGGAAGAGAACAGGGAGGTGATGAACCGAAAGATCGACCGAACTATCAATGAAATTGACATTTCGCCAGATGGTGAGAAAGTTGCCTTCGCATGTTTCGACGGAAAGCGAAATAGCATTGACGTTTGGGATGTCAACGACGCAAGGTTTGATCGTGTTATATCTGCCATCCAATGCGATACTGTTCGATATTCTCCAAACGGAGAATTTCTCGCCATCGGAGAGATGGATGACTTATTGGTTTTTCGCACAGATGACCTGCAATTGGAGCACCGGTTAAGTTTCCACCAGTCGACGCTGGAAACGGTCGCATTTTCGCCGGATTCCAGGTTCATCGCTGCGGGGAGCCATGATCGTCGAATTAGCCTATGGGATCTTGAATCAGGAACACTCATCAATTCTACAAAAGGGCATCGAGATGAAATTCACAGCCTGGACTTTTCACAAAGCGGACTCGAACTTGCGAGTCTGACCGTCGACGGACTCCTTTCAGTGTGGCACACCGAATCACTTCAGCCGATTCTAGAACTTGAACGTCCGCATGGTTCCAGCGGGACTAAGGTCCGATTTTCTCAAGACGGTGCAGCCATTATTCGTCTCAAAGATAATGGCGAACTCAAGATATACCAGACGGTGAACTAAACCAAGGCATGCAGCGGTGACAAGCGTTTCAGGTACCAACTTCAACAGTCCGAGCCATCCGAGTATTCGCACTCCAGTCGCTGTTGAACAGTGCGAAGTTATGGCATGGACCCGCAGACGATTGTTTTCCCTCACTGATAGCAGAGAGGCGATACCACGGTCGATTTCTGCATTGGCATCCAACGCATGTCACCTCATCTTCGCGGCTCGATCCTGGTGTACCTCTCCATCATCCGTTCCCAGCGTTGAGTGTCGACCATTCCGCCCCGCTGGTCACGTTTTGACTGGGCGAGGTCGCTCAGCTTGCCGTAGGTGCGGGGCTCGGGTTGAGAGTCCTGGATCAACCGTGCTCCAACGTAATGCCCGGCAGCACAGGCATTATACAACGCATCGAACCAGTGATTGTTCCGCCGAATGCATTCCCACCGCGTCACCACACCTTTCCCCGGTAAAAACTCTTCCGTCTTCTTTTCTGCGGTAAGATGCTTGGCGAGTGAGAGATGTTCATGGGCTGGCGCCTGGAACAGCGTCATCGCGCCCGGTTCTCCCAGCGGTGTCGCCAACCGCTGATGCACCCACGTCTTCCAGTGATCGGCATTCACTTCGAACAGGAACGTCGAGGGGGATTGCAGCTTACTCAGGTGATAGCCTTCTCCGATCTGCCGGACGATCGCTCCGGTCGACTTGGGCCGTTGATACCATTGCTGACGCTGCTGAGTAGCGCCACGACCAACCGCCGGCAGGAACCCCGGATAGTCCTGACTGAACCGATAGACCACATCGGTCATATACCCCGCATCAACCCACACGGTTCCGGGCAGAACGGTTTCTTCACTCCCTTCCAGCTGCCAGCCTTCCAGAACTCGATCCCCGAACTCCTGCAACGCGACCAGCAGGGCTTTCTCCACCCCCAGTTCCGGGGAGGCCACTTCGATCCGACCGTAATCCGCGATGTGTCCAGTCGCCTGAGGACTCCAGGCCACCAGCACCCAGTGACAGAGATATTTCCCCAGATCGATCGCTGCGGTCAGATGCTGTGTTCCAGCGGGGACGATTCCCTGCTGCCATTTGGCGACGCGATGCGTGATTTCTTCAGTACGGATCGCAGTCTCTTCCCAGCGGGAAGGCAACACTGGCAAACACCACACGAACTGTCGCATTTCTCGTTCGGCGTTGTCTTCATCCGCAGAGCGTGATGCGCGCCATTCATCCGCAGCGATCTCCCCCGCCTCCAGAAACAGATTATGCACAGCTGACCAGCGGAACCCGAGTGTTTCCGTTGGTTTTGGTTCCCCGACCAGTTCTTCATTCTCAATGGTCTGACCATGATGCAGCAGTCGTGCATGACGGTTGGCATCCGTTCGTTGTGCTTCATCCCATGGTTTCTCGCACTCAGGACAATGAAACTGCCCACAACTTCGAGCAGCGACCTGCGAGTCCGTCTCTCGCCAACCTTTTAACTGTTCACGCTCAGGAACCACCCAGACTTGGCAATGCGGACAACGGAGAGCGATTTTGGAACTTGTCCCGTTTTGATATTCCTGCCAGGTTCGTCCCTGTTGAGTGGAGACCGTACATTCCAGATAAATCCGTTTGCGAGATCCATACGCTCTCGTTCTCGCTTCGAGTTGAGTCACCTTGTCTGATTCACGGCTACTGGCACCGGGAGTATCCATCCCATCGGTTTCCGTGATCACCACTACTCGGGATGTGAACCCTGCCCTGCTCTTATCTCCACCTCCACCCGACATGAACTTGAGTGTGGCCCCGTTGAGGAACTGGATTGCCTCCACTTTCCCACCGCGAGATCCACCACCTTTGGAAGGCATCAGGTTCCGATAACGGGACTTTTCAATGATCGGCAGGATGTCTTCCCGCCATTTGTCCGCTGCCATGTCCATGTCCGGTAACCCGCAAATCACCGTCTCACCGACTTCAAACAGGTGATACAACAACGGCACCAGGAAACAGGCCAATGTTTTTCCAGACTGTGTTGGTCCCGTAGCGACGAACCGGTTCCAACTCCCCGAATCAATCGCATCGAACCACAGACCTGTATAGGGCTGACGCTGACAACGAAACCGACGACCTTCATAGGGACCATCGGGAATGACGATCTCGGACTCAGCGAACTCCAGCATGGAGCGGACTTTGGCAGCGCGTGATCGCTGTAGGAACCAGTTTAACTCTTCATGAGCGCAGGATGAGATCATTCGTGATCCTCCGCTGGTTCAATATTCTCAGCACCACAGAGTTGAGAGATCGCATCGACTGCGTCATCAAGGGCTTCGTTGAGGATCTCGACGGCACCGTTTCCGTATTGTCGCTGCAGGACGTCTCCTGCGGTTCTCAGGATCCCGGCGATTTGTCCCAGTCCCTGCCGAATCTCATCACGCGAGACGAGTCTCTGTTCCCGTTCGAGGCGATCAAGCTTGGCAAGTTTGGCACGTTCTTCACGGTATCGTTCCAGTGCTGGTGAGGAGACATTGGCATTGAGGAGGTCGTCATCGTCATCGATGAACTTTCTGGCGTTGGCAGCCAGGAAATCATGCAGAGCATGAACGACCTGCGGCAGGTTGATTGTCCGTCCACCAAAGGGGATGCCATACCGTTCCGCCTGTTCATTCAAAACCTTTGTCTGACGACCAGACATTTGTCGCCAATGTTTCTGTGGGATCGATTCGTAATATTGCCAGCGGCGTGTCTCTTCCTGTTCCTTCTCATAACGCTTAAGGGCCGCTTTTTCCTGCGCGGTCGGCTGCTCCCCAGCCATCACCTTGCGGTAAGCAGAATTTGCCAGCTGGCGATCGAGCTGATCCGCCAGCCCCTGTTTTTTCTGTGGTGAACGTGCTGTTTTCTTCTTCGCCATCAACTCTTACTTACTCAGGGATTCAACACGTTATGCACAAAAATTACGCGAATGCGAGAACGGAGCCTCTACGCATCGCCCGGAAGGAACCAATAGGCCCCCTAGCCACGCCGCCGCAGCTAAACCGAGTCGCTTCCCATCCAAGGCGCACAACGCGACAGGAGCGATTCTGTGCGACCTGGCCGTGTCTCGTGGCCCTTTTTTCAGACGGTTATCGAAGCGTGAAAATGTATTTCGAGAACCTGCTGAATCAGCTGCGACATCTGCCTTCATGACTGTTTGAAGCTGAGGTAACTCATGGTCATGGCAGGCGGTCGATGGGGACTGCCTACCAACACTTTTCAAACAGGAGAAACGACCATGGCGAAGAAGAAAGCGACGACCAAGAAAGCCACAGCAACGAGCACCAACGCAACGACCACGAAAAAGACCACGGTAACTGAACCGAAGGCGACGACGAAACCGAAACCAACTGCCAAGAAGAAGCTGAGCATGCTCGACGCCGCGGCGAAGGTGTTGTCCAAAGCGAGTGAGCCAATGAACTCCAAAGCGTTGATCACCGCCATGGCAGAACAGAAACTGTGGACCAGCCCCAATGGCAAGACACCCCACAACACTCTGTATGCTGCACTCCTCAGGGAGATCAACACAAAAGGTAACGACGCCCGGTTCGTGAAAGTCGACAAGGGGTTGTTCACTCTGGCATCCAAGTAGGAGAACTCGATGAAATTTTATGTCGCGACACGTGTGCACTATGTTCTGGTGGAGGCTGATGATGAACCTGAAGCGCGGACCAGAGCTGAGCCGATGCTCAAGGAGTTGGTGACACACAACTTTCCGATTGAGATTCACACCGTTCGCCACGCCACAGCAGATGAGATTCACCTTTGGGACTGGCATCACGAGATGGTGGACCGTCACACCAACGATTGACAACCTCCTGCTGTTTCCAAACGCCCCACGTTCGCAACGTGTGGGCGTTTTTTCGTGGGTCGCGTTCACGTGCCACATCGTTTTACCTCCGTCACACGTGGCAACCTTGCGGACCAGTCTGCGGGGTTGTGATACCAGATCGGTTTACCAAATTGTTGTGCGATAACGATCTCAGCCTGCACGCCAACGGATTCTTTCCAGCCATCAAGTTGCAGGACCAGCAGGGCATCGCAGTATCCAAGCAGTTCTTCATCGATGGACTTCCAGAACGACCAGTCCGTGGGGAGGTTCTGTTTCGTTAACGGATGTGCATGGACCACCGGAGAGTACACCGCTTGACCGTGCCTGATCAAATCTGCGGTGACACGACACGCCGCGTGGAATCTCAACTCGCGAACCGATTGATCTTCATGGGAATAGGGTGAAGCCAAATAGATCATGCTGCCACCTCCTCGGCGGAGAGACGCTCAGCTTTCTTGCCAGTAAACTGCTCCCACCGCTGAACGATGACATCGCAATAAAGCGGATCGAGCTCCATCAAAAACGCTTTGCGTCCGGTCTGCTCACACCCCATTAGTGTTGAGCCACTCCCTCCAAACAGGTCGAGCACATTCTGTCCTTTCTTGGAAGAGAACTCGATGGCACGCACCGCGAGTTCCACAGGCTTCTCGGTGAGATGCACCATGCTCTGTGGGTTCACCTTCTTAATGTGCCAGAGGTCGGTGGCGTTGGTGGGACCATAGAACTTATGAGCAGCACCCTCTTTCCAACCGTAGAAGCACCATTCATGCGCCCCCATGAAATCCTTTCGGGTCAACACCGGATGCTGCTTGTCCCAGATAATCGCCTGCGAAAAGTAGAGACCATGCTTCTTCAGGAACGGAGGGTAGTTGGCACAGTTCGCGTAGCCACCCCAGATGTAATACCCACCACCGGGGACCAGAACGCGGGCCGCATTGCCGAACCAGCCATCCAGCAGGACATCGAACTCGTCATCGGTCACGAAGTCGTTAGCCAGGGGACGGTCCTTGGCACGGAGTTTATTAGTGGTCTTCTTCCCTTTTTCGGGATGCCGTTCCAGGTCAAACTTCTGGTGGTGTGTTTTCGATGAAGACTTGTTGAAGCTGCTGTTCCCGGCGGAGATCGCATTATTGGATCTGGGTTCGACTTTGACGTTGTAAGGAGGATCCATGTTGACGAGATGAATCTTGTTCCCATCTAGCAACTCGTCCAGATCAGTAGGACTGGCACTGTCCCCGCACATGAGTCGATGCTGACCGAGGAGATAAATGTCTCCACGCTGAGTCGTGGCTTCATCGGGTGGTTCGGGAACATCATCAACATCGGTGTTGCCAGTCTCGGTTTTCTCTGCCATGAGACCTGTCAGTTCCTCAGCGCTGAACCCCAGCAAATCGAGATCGAACTCCATCTCTCCCAGCGCAGTCAGTTCCAGTGGCAACAGATCGAAGTCCCATTCCGCGATGGTGGCGGTCTGGTTGTCGGCGATGCGGTAGGCTTTGATCTGGGCTTCGGTCAGGCCGTTGGCAACATGGACGGGGACGGTTGTGAGTCCCAGTTGTTGAGCTGCTTTGAATCGGGTATGACCAACGATGATCACGCCGGCATCATCAACCACGATGGGTTGCCGGAATCCAAACTCTTGAATCGAGTTGGCGACGGACTCCACTGCACCAGCATTGATGCGAGGGTTGTTCTCATAAGGAGTGACCTTCTCGAGGGACCATTGTTCAACGCGAAGTTGCTGATCAGCGTTGTTCTTATTGGTCGCTTTGGTGTTTCTAGCGGCAGCGGGCATGGGGGATCTCCTTGGTGGGATCAGGGGAAGAAGTGGGTGGTGAATTCGGAACCGGCGAGAGAGACCAGCCGGAGCGTTGACCGTGTCGTTGGATCAGATGGAAAGATTCGAGATCGGCCAAAGAGCGACGGACGGACCGCAATGGTTGAGCAAGAGATTGAGCAATCTCCTGAGAGCTAACGGCCACTTTTTCTAATATCTCTTTATTAGATTTTGTGGCCGTTAATTGTTGCAGGTGAAGCAATACTTCCATCGCTGAGTCATTTATACGGGGTGTCTCATCATCAATGACCATCAACCCGCATTCTTCGTTACTGAGGACAATGACATCACAGCCATCCTCAAGCACGGTACGACCGCGACCAATCGCTTGAATCAACGCAGCCCGGACCAGATCACGATGTGCAGCTCGCCATCGCTCTTCGTGATAGCCTCGTCCAGTCCATGTTTTCAGATCGCCACGATGAGTCGTTGCCTGCCAGAGAACGTCATCCCACGTTGGATCCGTACAGGCGACCCGTTGTTCACCAACCTGAATCAAGTATTCCAGCACCGCCTGCGAAGGGACACGTGGCGTTCCCAGCACGAGAATAAGATCACACTCCTGATACCAGGCATTGGATGAGCGTTCCTCGCCAGAGCCGTAGTAGGTCGACATCACGATGCGCTGACGAAAGAACTCCTCCAATCTCTCAATTGCCTGCAACTGCGGTCGATGTGTAATCACTCCCACACGACGATAGTGTTGATGCTTCGCCAGAACTCCCCGCATCAATGCAACGGTCACATCGAGTGACGTCTTGCGGGTGATGTCACGCACATATTGAAACGAGAACTTTTTCTGCCCGAGACAACCATCAGGAGTTCCATTCTGCACGGGACGCCCCAGGATTCCCTGCAGGCGTTCGATGGTGAGCGTGGCATCGTTGAACCAGACTGTTTTCCCATGCGGCGGATGATTCTCACGGACGCCGAGAATCGATTTCTGTAACCGCGTTGTTCCCTGTTTCATACCAGCAACATGTTTCTGCACGACAATGATCGTCGATCGCAGCAGGTCACCTCGTATTGCAGAAAGCAGAAACCGCCAGGGAGTCCCACTGAATTTCCGTTGCGACATTTTCGTGGTCCACCACAGAAAGCTTTCATAGCCTGAGGGGAGTTTGATTGTTTCGAGTGGTTCCCACGCTGTCGTCTGCTGAGTCTGGTGGACTGACTGAGACAGCTCATCCACGACGTCAGTCAGAATGTGGGTGACCTGGAGATAGCGTTCGCGTTGAATTTGTTTTGACTGAGCGTCGTACTGATTTCCATCTGCATCGTTGCTGATCCCATCCCCAAACCAGTCCAGCCAGAACGGATCGCTCAACAACTGCTGCAGGTGGTTTTGAACCACTTCGAGATCTGCAACGGACAACGCAACAGTTGGGTTTAAGAGCTGCACGGGATCTTCATGCACGGTGATATAATCACGATCACCACTCAACTCTTCAAAACTGGTGTATTGCACTCGGGCATGCGTTGCGAGCGCGACATCGGCTTCGCTGGCAGTGATCAGTTGCTGCAGATAACCCTGTTGCAGACATTGTTCACGCTGTTCACAACGAAAACAGACAGTCTTGCCCACAGGAAACCCGACCGCTTCGGCTTGATCGGCTTCCGTGTTCCAGCAGTTGGTCAGTTGCAGTTTGGTGTCGACCGTGGTTCTGGCGGGATAGGTGGCGACGTCGATACCGACGGCATCGTAACGCTCGAACTCTTCCTGCAAATTGGCGTGTGTCGGATAGACCAGGAGGTATTTCATCGGCAGGCCTCCCCTAGCAGATCGGGACAGATCATCTCGAAATCGATCGAGGATTTTCCATGACCGGTTCCAGAGCGATCGAGATAGATCCCGGGTTGGTCCAGTGATCGTTTCCGAATCTTGAGCATCAGGTGACGATACTCATCGGCAGCGAGAATATTTCCAGTGGCTGCCAATGGAGCACGTTGAATCGGTGGCGGCTGAATTTTGTGAAGCTGCAGTCCTTGAAGAAAGAGTGCTCCCATCTGTGCGGGTGTCTGCGTGGCGTATTCATTGACCCAGGCACGCAGGTCCTTGGCGTTGTCCGGTGGCAACGCCCACTGGACAGGACGCAACAGGCGCTTGGCTAAATCGGTCGCCGTGTGGATCGCTCCCTCTTTCCCCGGCCAGAGTCCGTTCTCTTTCTGATCCCGCTCACCGAGCACAATGATTTCACGGTCGTCGGGGAACGGTTGCAGCATGGTTCCGAGCAGTGCACAACCGCCACGGTTACTCGGTCGACCAATGACGGAGATGCCGAGCATCATGCCGGCAGCGACATCGGAGGCGCCTTCGACCAATAACAGAGGACCGCTTCCTGTGTCCCAATTGCTGGCATAGGTGAGACCTGCGCTGGAACCTTTCAGGCGACGTTTTGAGTGATTATGTAATCTACGCTGAATGCCAATGACATGGTTGTCGGCATCACGTTCAGGGAAGAACCATGTTTTCTGCAGCGGACAATAACCGACTTCGAGTCGTTGCAAGACTGCGGAATCGAGTCCCAGCTGTTCCTGCAACAGGTTGCAGCCACGCTCAGCGTATGGTTGATAACGTTCTAATTCACACGTCAGGTCAGCCGTGGATCGCTTGGCGGGTGTCTTTGGGAGCGGTGGTAATGAGGGAAGAGGGTGTGGTGAGTAAGTCCTTCGGTCGTTGAGAACGTGTAAATAACCAGCAGCACCTATGTCTTTCATCGAGCCCTGTTCCACCCGTGGACAGATCGCAACGTTTCCATCGCTGGTGACGAGACACCAGTCCGGCTTGCCGCAGATTGGGCAAGGGTGAGAGGAACTGACTCGGATCCAGCCATCAGTGGCTACCATGATGATCCTCTCCTTGACCAGGGATTCTTTGGAGGAGGTGGACAGGAAAGCGGACAAGTCCGTTTTTCACACAATCTCATTGATCATCTCCACGAACGATCTCTTGAAGGGATGCTTGAACACTTCGGCGCACACCCGCCAGGAATGCTGCATCCTCCTGTTCAGCCGCCACCTCCTGTTTAAACAGATCACGATCGATTACGGATTCGATGACGTCGCGGACATAGCCCTGGAGAGTCTCTTCATCAACAGCTTCCAACTCATAAGCTTCAACGTCTGGACCATAGCGTTCCACAAACTGTTGATATCTCGAGTCCGATTTCTTCATGTCGACGCTACGGGGCAGGTTCTGCGACTGCACTTGTTCGTACGTCAACGCCGCCTTGATGGGGACAATGGATGAAATCCCATAGTCATCTCGCAGACTGCGACAGAAAGCCTCTGCGATACAATCTCCCGAGGGATCAAAATCCGATGCGACAATCAGAATCAGTTGTTCTTTACCACTCTGCTCGTAGTTGACTGCGATATCGTGAATACGCTCATGAGAACTGAATCCACGTCCACTGCTGATGGGAATGCGGTAATCAGATGCGACACTGCGGAGGATGGAGTAAACCGTATTCTTCTCGACATGCAGGTGAAGATAGTTCGGCTGACTCTGTTGGAGATTCCGCCAGTAACCATGAAACAATCCGGAGAGCTCGTTTCTTAAAAACTGACGCGGGTTGGGGAGAACATCCCATGAGGTGTGGGGACGAGTTTCATCACCGATGGCATCCCAGGGGACCTCTCCAATCAGACGTGCCCGGGTAATCAGGTTGCTGAGATCTTTACTGCACTGCAACGTGTTTTCATAAAACCCGGGCTTTGAAGCATGTCGAAGTGGAGGATCATTTAGTAATTTGTAATGAACTTTTCGTTCCCCAACTGGCCAGTAGGGGCGCAGTTCCTGAAGCACACGTTGAATGGCTTTCAGCATCGGTCGTTTCGCAGCGGTAATTCTCGATCTTCGTTTCCGAGCACCAAGAGGCATCTGGGTGATTTTGACTTCTGCAGCATTCCGGCGATGTTGGATCAGCGCTTGATACGCTTCCTCTGGCTCAACAGTGAGCATCTCTTCCCGCAGACGCTCATCATGTGTTTTTTCGCGTTGACGGTTGTACTCGCGTAGTAGCAGCACAAAACGGTCAATATCAGCCTCTCTTCTCAACAGTTCGATACGGACAGGCACTGATCTCAGACCCGCAATACCGGCAGCGCAATAACGGCGGTGCCCAGATAAGATGTAGCCATCTTGTGTGACGACCAGCGGTTCGCGAAGACCATGCTCCTGAATACTGGCAGCTAACGCTCGAATTTCTGGATCATTGGGATCAATGGGACGATACAGAGTGTCGTTTTCTGGAGCAGGTGTGATCTCATCGAGTCCTTTCTCGCAAAAACGGACTTGTCCGGTTTTTGAGTTATTCTGAAGTTGCGTCTTGCAGATGGTCATCATTTGCTCCTTCAATATTCGAGCTACACTGACGCAGCGACAGGTGTTTCACATCTACGAACTTCAAAGTCTGTGGCGCGGAACTCACGCCGTAAAAAACCAATCAAGATCCGGTTCAGATCACATCCAACGTTTGTGTCGGAGTCGATCACGAGCGAACGCTCGTCTTCATCCAGGACATGTGCAGCATCAAGGCGGACCTGACTTTCGCCATGCAGCGACTCAGTCGCCCAGATCGAGAGCAATAACGATGCTTCAACTTCGTGCATCGCAACATTGTCAGTGAATGTGTAATGGTGAGCGGTCATTTTTAGTTCCTCAAACAATGTTGAAACCCTCTACTATTAACTTACGAGTGGCAGCTAAAAACTGTCCTCATTTATTTCCAATAATCTGTGAGACCTGCAGAAGAGAACTCTTTTCGCAGTGATACGATTCGTCGATAAATGTTTGAACGACACTGGTTTAAGTGCTTGGCAGCATCTGCGGTGCGAAAGCGAGAAAGTTGATCGCAAAGCCGTCGATCACGTTGCGGAATCTGTGAGAGAACATTGTTGAGGTCGATGGTGCGATCACACTGATCAGATTCCGGATCAATCGACACACCGTGATGTCGGAGGCGTTCGATATCCTCGAGTCTTTCTGCGACTCGACTGACACGTGGATCACTTAAGCTGAGAGTCGCTCTTTGACGGGAGAGTTGGTGGTGGAGATCTGTCGTGCGATTGTTCACGACCGCCTTCACAAACGTTGTCCAGGAACCTCGACCAGGATTGAATTGATCTCGCCGGCGCAACAGATGCAGCGTCAATTCGGATACAACGTCTTCACGATCCCAATCTGCACGCTGAGCGGTCTTTGTCAGTAAGATTGACTTTTGATAGATATAGTTTTTGGCGAAGACATCAATGTCATGGTCCATGGTCGCACCTCGGTGTGGAGTAAATTCCAAGCCGTGGTAGGATTGACTATGCCCTTAAAACGCGGTTGTCATCAGCTTCAAAGTTCCCTCAAAATGTTTTTTTGAGGGGATTTCTTATCCATTTTTAAGTTGAAACTTGAATTCCAGTCTCCAAGCGGCATTCTCACCACGATCAAGAGCTGGAATTGGGTCAACTTTGTCTGTTAAGCACAGGCATTTCCGCAGCGAACCACGAATCGTGCTGATCGTTTGATTGACGGTATTGTCTTGAACTGCGATCCCATTCCATACCTCGTCTAGCGCTTCCTGCCTTGTCAATGTTCGGTGTTTAGAGTTTGCGATGAGCTCGAATAGTGCATATGGTTTTCCTGAGAGACTGAAATCTCGGCCATTGAAACGATATCCACCTGGAAGAAATTCGAGAATCGGATCTTCTGGCTGCTCACTCAAGGTTTCAATCTTTGATTCATCGTTTGCAAAAGTTGTATGACTCGTTGATAGGCTCGTGACTTCTCCACAAGTCTCTGCTCCACTTGTTAAGAGTTCAGAATCAATGTTCTCTGAAACCTGATCTACCGAGCGAGATTCTATTTGTGCTTCTTCTAGCTCCTTGATCGCGATCGCCTCCTTCAATTTTCGAATTTCACTATTCAAATCGATGTAGAGGCTCTGCAAGTTGTCTTTTTTGGTAACTAAGTCTTCCCATGCTCGTTTCATTTCTTCTTCTGTTGGATTCTGATCGGAAGTAAGCATTCGATAATGTGGAAGGCAACTTAACGGTTCGAGTAACAAATTCTGTAGTTGCGAGTAAATGTCACGTATATTCAGTAATTCGCTAGGCCAGTCGAGATCGATAACATTCAGATATTCCGGTGGTGGATCATCCCATTTACTGCGCCATCGATTCGGGTCGACTTTATATTGCCCGAATAATTTGTATTTCATTCCTAATTCTTCGTTGGTTAAGTGACGTCCTTCTCCGCCCCAATCGTTGAGACTGCGAATTAAGATCGCCAAATAATGAGCCACTTCATCAGAATTGCTCACCAAGTCCAACTCATGAGAGAGTATTCCGGTCTTCATAAAGACTGGAGTTTTTTCAACCCAAAAGCTGAATGGGCGAACCTCAGGCTCCTTTGGTTCCCGCTGCTTTTGTTCCCAGAGATCCCACGCATCAGCCAATTGATCTGGAACATCAAATCCGGATTGCATCAGAAAATGAGCAGCTTCGAATGGCTCGATGCCTCTTCCTCTGGGTGGCTCGGTAGATTCCCAAATTTGTGATGCTGAATTTAATTGGCAGCACTCATATTGAAGCATCAGATAACGGTCGTCTTTTAATTGATAGAGAATCCGGAAACTCTTTCCTAAAAAGTCATAGGACGCATTCAAAGTAACGACCCATCGATCAATGGCATCGTTCAATGCGACGAACCAGGTCCCAGGCGCGATCCGCGTCTTCACGCTCTCGAAACGAAAGCTCTGCTCAATTCGAACTTTTTGGTCTGGGGATTTGGATTCGCGACGCTTTCCAAACATAGTCACGATACCTTTCAGAATATTGCGGACAGTTTCTAGCTTTGACCCGTAAGTTAACAGATAGAGGAATTGTCATTCGTTCAAAGTGAAAATGTCAACATGGATTCGGTTCAACGGAATCATCGAAGCTCTGCTCAGAGCTCATCCAGTCAACTCGCAATCTTGCTGGCAAGCGCCCTTGTAAGGCTCAAAGCTCGGGATTCAGAAGCAACATGCCTTGCAACTTCTTCCGAGATACCGCTCAGTGTGTCACCCACGGGTTTACGGTCGCGAGAGTCGCGAATGCCCCTCAAAACTGACCAACAGGAGAAGAAGGCATGCCATTAGACATTGATGCAGAAGTGGCGGAGATGGAATCGATGACCATCACTAAACTGAGCCAACGTTACGAAGAACTGTTTCATGAACCAGCCCGTAGCGGTAATCGCATCTGGCTCATCAAGCGCATTGCCTGGCGGTTACAGGCGAACGAGTTTGGTGATTTGTCAGAACGAGCACGTCAGCGAGCACTAGAGATTGCCGACGACCGTGAGATACGAATCAAAGCCCCCACATCTCTCGCTGTGGAACCAGCTCCATCACGAATCAGAAAGGGGAAGATCAACGTTGATCAGGATCGTCGACTTCCCGTGGCGGGAGCGGTCATTGAACGGAAGTACAAAGGGAACACGTATCGGGTTCTCGTGCTGGAAGAGGGGTTCGAGTATCAGAATCAGGTCTACAACTCGCTCAGCGCTGTGGCGAAGGCGATCACCGGTTCGCACTGGAATGGATATCTGTTCTTCAGGTTGAAGAAGGGAGGTGCACAATGAGTCCGGCAGCACCACCAAGAAATCTCTCTCGTAAGAAATCGTCCACACCAACGATTCGCTGTGCCATTTACACCAGGAAATCGACCGAGGAAGGACTCGAGCAGGAGTTCAATACACTCGATGCCCAGCGGGAATCAGCTGAAGCCTATATTGTTTCCATGAAGCATGAAGGTTGGACCTGCGTTTCCCGGCACTACGATGATGGAGGCTATACCGGGGGGAACATCGAACGCCCGGCATTGAAGCAGCTGTTGCAGGACATCGAGAACGGGGAAATCGACTGCGTCATCGTATACAAGGTTGATCGCCTTTCCCGCTCGCTGACGGACTTCTCCAGACTGATGGACACGTTCGACAAACACAATGTCTCGTTCGTCTCCGTCACGCAGCAGTTCAATACCACAAGTTCTATGGGGCGGCTGACACTCAACATCCTGCTGTCGTTCGCTCAGTTCGAACGGGAACTCATCTCCGAACGAACCCGGGATAAAATGGGAGCAGCCAGACGCAAGGGAAAATGGTGTGGTGGGAGTCCGGTCTTTGGGTATGACCTCATCGATCGCAAACTGGTGGTCAATGAGGTGGAAGCCAGACAGGTGCGGGAGATCTTTGAGTTGTACCTGGAGCTGAAATCGACTCATCAGGTACTCAACGAAATCGAACAGCGGGGATACCGGACTAAGGTCTGGACCACACGCAAAGGTAAACTCAAAGGCGGAACACCGTTCACCAAGAACACGCTGCTGTATTTGCTCCGCAATGTCGCTTACATCGGCAAGGTTTCTTATGACAATGAAATTTACGCTGGAGAGCACGAGGCGGTGGTTTCCGAGAAAATCTTTCACGAGACGCAACTTCGGTTGCAACATAACGCCCAGCTTGGTGGGAAGAGGGAAAAAACGAAGAGCTCCTCGCTCCTAGCGGGACTGGTGCGTTGTCGGGCCTGTGAGGCGGCGATGGTGCAAAGTACCACCAAGCGGGGGAACCGTCGCTACAGATACTATGTCTGTAGCCATGCCCAGAAACGTGGGTACGACAAATGTCCCGCGCCCACGGTTTCTGCCTCCGAATTGGAAAAGTTTGTGATTGATCAGATTCGGGAAGTCGGACGGAATCCAGAATTGAGGGAGGAAGTTCTGCGGGAACTACAGCGACAGGTTGAAATTCGAAATGCCGAGCAGAGTAATCGCCAATCCAACCTCGAAGAAGAACTGAAAGCGCTGTGCCAGCAACTGCGTGATGCAGCCATTGATCAGCGATCGCCACAGCGTCTGGCAGATCTGAACGAACTGATCATGAAGAAGCAGACTGAGATCGAACGATTGAAAAAGCGGACAAGTCCGTTTTCTGAGATTGAGACGACGGATGTGGAGAAGTTGCTCAGTGAATTTGATGACGTCTGGGATGAGATGACGAAGGGGGAACAGCAACAGACTCTTCAACTGCTGGTCGAACGGATCGACTATGACGGTGCCCAGGGCGAGGTCACGGTGACATTCTCAGAATGTGGAGCCGCATTGTTGGAGGATGCAGAATGAGTCGGACGATTACGAAGAAGTTCACCGAGACCAATGGACGTTGTGGTCAGCGCCGCATGGAGGAGTGCGATGAGGATCCACGACCAGTTCCCGAAGGTCGGTTACCGAGAATTACCAAGCTGATGGCGCTGGCGATCCGGTTTGAGAAACTGATCCGGGATGGTGTTGTTGAGAACCAGGCTGAAATTGCACAACTTGGAATGATCTCACGGGCACGGGTGACTCAGATCATGAATCTGCTGAACCTGGCACCGGAGATTCAGGAGGAGATCCTGTTTCTGCCAAGAGTAGAGAAGGGAAAGGATCCGGTGACGTTGAAGGGGGTGTTGCCGGTGGCTGCGGAGGTGAGTTGGGAACGGCAACTGCTCATCTGGAAATCCTGATTCGACATAAATTGAAGATTAGAGCAGTTGACCTTCGGAAGTAGTCATGCGAAATATTTTCTCGCAGGATTCCCAGTTTTTAATCGACAACACACTGTCGCTGGACTCGACCGCTTCCCTAGCAACCAAATTTTCAAGGACCGAATCAAAGTGAGATTGAACTTTTACCGTGAGTCGCTTAATACCAAATACTGACGCTGCAGCTTTTAGAAGTTCCTCTTTTTCTGCATTACCGTTCTCATGTAACAGCAGGACAATTGCTAGCCCAATTTCTGACTCTGGAATATTCTCTGCTTTTTTTAATCCGGAACTCGTGACAGACGACCGGTCTCGTACCACCACTTCTTGTAGTGGAACAGTTTCTATAAAATCTCCTATATATTGAACTTCCCCTCGTCGCTGTAAACGTAGAACTGACTCCTCAACTGAACGGACGACTCGCTTCCCTGCTTTTGAATTGGTCAGTGAAGCTAATCTTCTTGCAAGCTCAGCTGAGTGAATCGGACTCTCTAACCTTAGAACCTTCAAGCAGTATTTATCGATCGTATCAGAATGCATCTCTGGCAGAGGATTGAGTGCAATGATTTCGAATGACGCTTCCCGATATGGCTCAACCTGAAATCCATGCCCCGTTTGAGTGGCGTCTTCAACCTCTTCCACTTCCTGGACATTTGCTGTTGCTAATTCTCTCTGATTCCCGCCTGAATCCAGTATTTCCTCAGATGATGTTCGCACTGCTTCGATTTGTGAAATGACTTTTCGGAGCTCAACCTCCGGATTCTGATACCAGTCAGTGCTCCAAATTCGGTGAATCCTCCAACCTCGCGCTTTCAGTACTTCTTCACGAAGCCTGTCACGATCTCTCGCTGATCGAGATGAATGGTATGCTGCCCCATCGCACTCGATTCCAATCAGATAACGACCTGGTTGCTGAGCATCGACTATGGCAAGGTCAATGAAAAAACCAGCAATTCCAACTTGGCATTCGACGTCATAACCATAATTGGCAATTTGGTTCGCAACTTCCCTTTCAAAATCTGAATCAAAACCTCGACCAGTAATTTCACCAACGTCCGAATAACCATTCTCAGCAAATTGAAGATACTTTTTAAGGCCCACCACGCCTCGTGCATGTGCTTTATGAAGATCAATGTCGTTGGCTGTAATTGATGAGAAAACCACGCACTTCTGTTTGGCACGACTGATAAGTACATTCAACCGCCGCTCACCACCTTCCCGATTGAGAGGGCCATAGCTCTGCGTCATGTAACCGTCCTTGTCTTTTCCATATCCAACAGAAATGAAAATGACGTCTCGTTCATCTCCTTGAACATTCTCCAGATTTTTAACGAAAAATGGTTCTGATCCTGAGGATTGGAAAAATGAAAACGTTTCAGGATTGTCTCGTTCCAGCAATTCTAATTCATCGAGAATGGCATCTCGTTGACTCACGGAAAATGCTGCAACGCCCAATGAAAGGTCAGGAGTTGTTTGGGCGTGATTGATTATTGCTTCCGCGACCCTCCTGGCTTCAATTGGGTTGTCGGACTTGCCTCCACGGTCATACGCTCCATCTTCAACGAATTCAAAATGGACACCGTGTTCATTACTATCTCGAATTGGACTTGGGACGACGTACAAATCATTCCCATAGTATTCGGAGTTTGAAACAGCGATAAGTGATTGATGTTGGCTGCGGTAATGCCATCGAAGCATCTTCTGCCGCATTCCACGAGCGAGGCAAAGTCCTAAAATACTTTCCAAATCTCTGGCAGACTGCGATTCATCCTTTTCGTCAACTTCGGCTGATCGACTAAAAAATCGTGTCGGGGGAAGCTGTTTGTCATCACCCACAACAACCATTTGTTTACAACGAGCCGCCGCTCCCAAAGCATCGACTGGTTCAACCTGACTCGCTTCATCAATGAGCAAGAGGTCGAACTCAACAGCACCCGGCTCAAGATACTGCGCGACGGAAAGGGGACTCATCATGAAAACGGGTTTAATGCGTTGAATCGCTGGCCCTGCTTCTTTGATCAATCTTCGAATCGCTAGATGTCGCGACTTCTTTTGAATTTCATGGCGAACCGTCTTCATCCCGCCCAGATTTCCACTCGGAATATTCGCCAGATGAAAGCCTGCTACATCGTCACGATTGGTTTCAATCATCTTGTGATCCGCTTCGCGAAATCGCTGTCGGATTGTTTCATGTCCGAGACCAGAGAACTCTGCAAGTTCGGGGGATTCAGAATACATCACACGCAGGATTTGTTCGAGATATTTCAACTCGAACAAATTTACCGCAAAGTCAGGATCAATTTCGCCATGATCGATGAGTGTGACAACGGGCGCTAATCCTTCCTCAATGAGAAGTTCTCGTTTGAGACGGTACCTGATCCAGTTCGGCAATGAATCGAAATTGCTGTCCAGATTCTCCAGCCATTGCATCGTCAGTTGCAGTGGCAGACTCGCCATTGCGTCTGTGCCGAAATGAGTTTGACAATCGAAAGCAAGCAAATCCTCCACTTGCTTAATTTGGTGATTGAATTCTGGAGTCAGCCGAGAAATTTCATTGACGTAGTGTTCTAGAACGCTGCTCTCCGTTTTCAGCTTTGAATAAATCAGTCTGAATTTCTTATGAACGTTTTGCTGAGCACAATTTTGAATCCAGTCCAGGATTTCCCTCAGCTTTCCCCAATCGGAAGATTCACTTTTCCAGAGAGTCCCAAATGCTTCTTGGCAGACCTGTAAGATCGTGACATCGCCATTGAGCGTTCTCTCAAAATTCTGTAGTGCTAGCAGGTCGTCAATAATTTTCAGTTGTGATTCGAGATCCGTAGGAGGAGCTGAACGTAAAATCTCTCGGAGAGTATTCTGTGCCTCACGATATTTTTTGTTGAAAATCCTGAAAAGGAAAAACTGCCGGCCGTATGCATTGAGATGACGACGGGTTTCATCGATCTTGACATCCATGACGCCATCATTGAGCTTTCCATCCAGACAAATTTTCGCTTCTAAACTCTGTTCACCAAGTTCAACCACTTCTTGAATCGTTTTGAAACGTGTTTGCCAATGGTCACTGGCGATCGCTTCTCGATCCAGGTCCGGAGCCCGCGAAAGGCAGTCTGCAATTGTCGTGAGGCTACCGAGGGAAGATAAGTCGAATTCTTCTTCGTTCGCAGATATTTTCAGAAGACGACTCAATCTCAGTCCAAGTTCCAGCAGCTTCGAAACGGTGTCGAGACAGTTCTGAATTGCAGTTTGGAGAGCCTCTTGGTCCGTACGTATGAGAGTGCTGCACCGTGTGTTTCGGAATGAGTGCTCGTGTGGAGCCCCAGTTTGCTCGACCAGGTCTATGAGCGATTCGAGCTGGATTTTGAGCTCTTTAAACTTCGACTCATCCCACTCGGTCGCGCCGTCGAACTGAAGCGTCCGCTGCTGAACAGACTGAGCCCCGATTTCTTCATGCAAATAGACGAGTCGTCCCATAACTGAAAACGGCGTCTTGCCTGAGTTTCGGAATGGTGAATGCAGCGCATCAGCCGTCTTATTCAGTTGCTTTCTCAACTGGTCGACCGAATCATGAACAAGGTGATCCGCCACTGGTTTGGAAGAGCGCAGCCGTAAGGTCCGCGACAACTCCTCAAGAACGGTCTTCTTTCGCGATTTGTTACTGTGCAATTCCAGGCAGATCTGCCCTAAGCCAATTGATTCAAGGCGGCTTTTCACAACATTGAGTGCAGCCATCTTCTCAGAGAGAAACAGCACTCGCTTTCCCTCTTTCACTGCAGTCGCGATGAGATTCGTAATTGTCTGGGATTTCCCGGTTCCGGGTGGACCTTGAATGACCAGGTTTTTGCCTTTGCGAATCTCTTCAATAGCTTCCATTTGTGAACTGTCGGCATCGACGACGTGAATCATGTTTCTGGCTGGCAAGTATTCATCGATTCGATCATCGTTGTGGAATGTCTCTTCAGATTGTGGAAACTCATCAACCAGCAGGTTGGAGAGGACATCCTTGTCATTGAGGCCTTCTGATGCTGGCCACGATTGAGGGTCGAGGTCTCGGTACATCAGAAATTTCGCAAACTGGAAGAAGTTTAACTGAATATCATTGCGCAAGACCTCCCAGTTCGCTTTAGATTCAATCGCCCTGCTGACAAAATCGAAGTATTCTTCGACGTTCAAGTCTTCAAGCTCGGGAAGTTCCGGCAGGACCACTCCAAACTCAGACTTCAGTTTTAATTGAAGTGAAAGATTCGTCGAAAGTTCCTCCTCGCTGAATGTGAGTTTGAAGCTGGAATTGACATCATTTCGAGTGATTTCAATCGGAATCAAAATCAGCGGAGCAAAACGGTCACGATCAGAGGAGTCGCTCTCTCTCCACTTTAAAAATCCGAGTGCAAGGTAGAGCGGACTGACGCCTTGCTCTTCGACGAATGTCCTGGAGTCCGTCTGCAGGTCTCTAAGTCGCCCTTGAAGTTTTTTCGGAGGAAGGTCGGTCTGAAGTTTCGTGTCGAGGAAATGGCCTGGGGAATCATCTTCGGATTCAGCTGCCATGAACGCCAGCAGTTGCTCCTTGCGGCTGTCGACCGCGTCTTCCTCCTCCTCCTTGTCATCTCCCAATGGCAGAAACGTCATCGCTTTCTTTTGGATGACCAGTAAGTCAAAAATGTCAGAGGATCGCTCGTGTACGATCTCAATCTGCTTCGCCCGTTTTTGCTTTCTTGGCGTGCTGATTAATCGATTTCGGTTTCCAATATCCAGGAGCTGTTCACGATCCTTATTCAGGATTTCACTCACTGTCAAATGACTCATTTCGTGCCCGTTCACGTTCGGTAGGATTTATTTTCTATTCACATTCGCCCGGCATCCCTACCTGCGGCTTTTTATTTTTGATTTATCGAATGGATTACCATGTCGCTATGTACAATCACCACCAACGTTGTTGGGAGTTGCATAATCCAGTGAACACTACGCTACTCTGCGGCGTATCAAACTTGCAACTTTCAGCAAAGGATGATTTTATCAATCGTCACGATGAAATCGAATTTGCGCTGTGAAGGCTTTGAAGCTGGACAAGTTGGACAAGCTTTACCAATTCAACATAGAACAAATAGTCTCTTAGGGCACAATCTTCTTCAGACGTTTGGTCAAATTCGGCTCTCAAAGTCCTCGCATCCCTGTTGCTCTGTTGATCCTGCCAGCTGTCACTTTGATTGCTCTCTGGCAAATTGTTTTTCTGACGTTAGTCTTTGACGTTGAATAGCCCCATTTTTTTATCAGGAAGAGATTTCCAGAATCCCTGGATTTTTAACCGAATGCTGTGGCAGTCGCAGATGGACCTGATCAAAGGAAACACAAATTGATTACCGGCGATATCAAGAGCAAGATCGACAAAATCTGGGACGCCTTCTGGGCGGGTGGGATTGCGAATCCGCTGGAAGTGATTGAGCAAATCACGTACTTGCTGTTCATCAAACGTCTGGATGACCTGCATACGCTGGAAGAGAACAAGTCCAATCGTACGAAGAAGCCGATGGAGCGACGGATTTTCCCAGAAGGCAAGGACGCAAAGAAACGCTCTTACGAAGACCTTCGCTGGTCACGGTTCAAACACTTTGAGCCGCAGGAAATGTTTGAAGTCATGGGGGAACATGTCCTTCCATTCTTGCGGAATCTGGGGGGGGATGGATCGACTTATGCCCATCACATGAAAGATGCTCGCTTCACGATTCCCACTCCGGCGCTCCTGGCGAAAGTGGTCGACATGATCGATCAGGTCCCCATGGAAGACCGCGATACCAAGGGGGACTTGTATGAATACATGCTCGGCAAGATCGCCACAGCTGGGCAAAACGGACAGTTCCGCACGCCTCGGCACATCATTCAATTGATGGTTGAATTGACTGCCCCTTCTCCGACAGACGTCATTTGCGATCCAGCCTGTGGGACGGCGGGCTTTCTGGTTGCAGCGGGGGAATATCTGCGCGACAACCACCCCGAAGTGCTCCGCGATGCCAAACTCAAAAAACATTTTCATGGCGACATGTTCCACGGGTTTGACTTCGACAACACAATGCTGCGGATCGGCAGTATGAATATGTTGCTGCACGGCGTTGAGAATCCGAACATTGTCTACCGCGATTCATTGGCTGAGGAACATGGTGCGGAAGAGGAAAAGTATTCGCTGGTGCTGGCGAATCCTCCGTTTGCGGGTTCGCTCGATTATGAATCATGCTCCAAAAACTTACAGCAGATCGTGAAGACGAAGAAGACCGAACTGTTATTCGTGGCGTTGTTTCTGCGTCTGTTGAAACCGGGAGGCAGAGCGGCGCTGATCGTGCCTGATGGGGTGTTGTTCGGTTCGTCGAAGGCACACAAGACGCTGCGGAAGATGTTGGTCGAGGATCAGAAGCTGGACGGGATCATCTCGATGCCGGGCGGCGTCTTCAAGCCGTATGCGGGCGTCTCGACAGCGATCGTGTTGTTCACCAAGACCAACTCAGGCGGCACTGAGCACGTCTGGTTCTACGATATGCAGGCGGATGGCAAGTCGCTGGACGATAAACGAACCGAGTTGCTCCCATCGGAGAAGCAAGGTCCGGTGCCGACGGCGAAGCTGACCAAGGAGGAGCACGTCAAGAACAACCTGCCCGACATCTTGCAGCGATGGAGCAAGCGGGACAAGTCCGAGCGAAAGAATGAGAGGACGGCGCAGAGCTTCTGTGTGCCGAAGTCGGACATTGTTGAGGAAGGTTATGACTTGTCGATCAACCGTTACAAGGAAGTCGTCCACGAAGAAGTCGAGCATCGCCCACCGCAAGAGATTCTGGATGAATTGGAAAGCATCGAGAAAGAGATTACCACGGGCATGAAAGAGCTTCGTCGAATGTTGAATTAGTGCAGATGAGCGAGGATTAGTGTTTGAAAATTTTGGAACACTCATCTTCGCTAATCGACACTAATATGATCAGTTGCGAAGAGCGGATGAATCAGAAAGTTTTGCAAGGTGCTGGGATGAATGTAAAGAACACAAACGCGAACGATACCTGCCGCGATAACGAGATTACCCAAGGCATGCAGCAACTGCGGGGGATGCTGAAGTGAGTGAATGGGAAGAAGTGACATTCGGCGACGTATTCGAAATCTCATCTGCGAAGCGAGTTACGAAGTCTCAGTGGAAAAATGAAGGTGTACCGTTCTATCGCGCACGCGAGGTTGTCAAGTTGGCGCGGGAGGGGTCCGTTGCGAACGAACTGTTTATCTCAGAAGAAATGTTTCAGGAATACAGCGAGAAATACGGCGTGCCGGAGGATGGGGACCTGATGGTTTCTGGCGTTGGGACTTTGGGCGCTTGTTACGTAGTAAGACCGAGCGACCGTTTTTACTACAAGGATGCAAGCGTTTTGCGATTCCATCCCAAAAGAGAGATTTGCGCCGACTATTTTAAACATGCGTTTCGAACGCGACTGGTTTTGGACCAAGTGGAATCTGGATCGGGTTCAACTGTTGGCACCTATACTATCTCGCGTGCACAACGCACCCGTGTTCCGCTTCCGCCGCTTTCGGAGCAGAAGCGGATTGCGGAGATCTTGGATCGGGCGGAGGCGTTGCGAGCCAAACGCCGCGCCGCCCTCGCCCTCCTCGACGAACTCACCCAATCCATCTTCCTAGAAATGTTCGGCGATCCGGTGAGTAATCCAAAATCTTTGCCCCGTAAGCGGCTCGGAGCGATCGGAAGGATCGTGACTGGTAACACTCCACCGAGAAAACGCGAGGACTTTTACGGCGAATTCATTGAATGGATTAAATCCGACAATCTTAATTGCCCTAACTACTACGCGACCGTAGCTTCCGAGCATCTTTCAGTAGAAGGTGCAAAAGTAGGACGGATTGCCCCCAAAGAATCAATTCTGATTACTTGTATCGCTGGTAGCCCAGATTGTATTGGCAACGCCGCGATGGTCGATCGCAATGTTGCTTTTAACCAGCAGATCAATGCAATTGTAGACCCCGAAGCAAATCCTCATTTCCTTTACGCTCAGACGATCGTTGGAAAACGACTAATCCAGCAAGTGTCGTCAAACGGAATGAAGGGAATCGTTAGCAAAGGGAGACTGGAGGGGGTGGAGTACTTAGTCCCTCCGCAACACGACCAGGATGTATTTGCTTCGAGAGCTATGCAAATTGAAGAGATGAAATCACGACTTTTATGTTCCAGTTTCGCGCTGGCCCAGCTCTTCGCCTCCCTCCAACACCGGGCGTTTCGAGGGGAACTCTAATAATGGAAAACGAAGGGACGCGCTGAGCAACTTTGAATTCCTTACCTTCGAATGGAAGAACAGCCACGAAGCGGCTAGGATTTTAACCACTAATCTTCACTAATCTCCACTAATAAAGAAAACGAGTACTCCATTAGTGTTCATTAGCGTAGATGAGTGTTCCCCCAAAACAAACATGAGCAACTTTAATTTTCTAACGACCGAATGGAAGAACATTCACGAAGCGACCAACGAAGCCAAGTCGACAGCGATTTCAGATTAGTGTTCCTTAAAATCTCAACCAAAGGAGAAGGTCATGCTGAAACAAGAAGGTTACGACCTGATGGGCGCAGCGTTCGAGGTTTACAACGTGCTCGGCTACGGCATGTCGGAAGAGATTTATCAGCAAAGCCTTGAAATCGAACTGGGACTACGAAACATTCCCTTCCTCAGCAAAGCAGTTGTCAATGTCGTCTACAAAGACTGGAAACTGACCACCAAATATCAACCTGACTTACTGGTCTTCAACGAGATCGTCGTCGAACTGAAAGCAGTCAAAACTCTCGCACCTGAACACGAAGCCCAACTATTCAACTACATGCGAATCAGCAACAAAAAAGTCGGCTACCTCATCAACTACGGAGCCGCTAACGAACTGGAATGGAAACGAATCATTCTTTGAAAGCAGGAAACCACTCATCGGCACTAATATTCACTAATAAAGAAAACGAGTACTTCATTAGTGTTTATTAGCGTAGATGAGTGTTCCCTCAATAATACCATGAGCAACTTCAATTTTCTAACGACCGAATGGAAGGAGATCCACGAAGCGGCCCGCAAAGCCGAGTCGGCAGCGATCCCCGATCCTCGTACGGCATGCTTCTACGCGCGTTACGCTCTCGAACTGGCGGTGACGTGGGCATACAAATTCGACCGTACACTCAAGCTGCCATATAAAGAGAACATTTCGGCTCTGGTCCACGAGCCAACATTCAAACAGACCGCAGGCGATGCGGTCTTCAATAAGGCCAAGGTGATTATCACCCTCGGCAATCGAGCAGTTCACAGCCACCGACCAATCCCCAAGGCTGACTCGCTGCAAGCGGTGAAAGAGTTATTCCACTTCTGCTTCTGGTTCGCCCGTGAGTACGCCCGGAAAAACAAACCGCACGGCAACCTCGCCTTCAACGAACTGGCATTGCCACAAACAACTCCGATCCCGAAGCAGACGCTTGATCAACTCAAAAAGCTGGAATCTCAGCTTGCCGAGAAAGACGAAAAACTCTCGGTCATTCTCGCTGACAAGGACAAACTGAGCGAGGAGATTAAACAACTCCGTAAAGAAGTCGCTGCCGCGAAGAAAGCAGCTGCCAAGGTTCCGGATGACCACAACTACAACGAATCCGAAACCCGCGACTACTTCATCGACCTGCTGCTCAAAGAAGCTGGCTGGCCCCTCGATGAGAAACGAGACACCGAATTCCCCGTCACCGGGATGCCAAACAACACCGGAGAAGGGTTTGTTGATTATATTTTGTGGGGCGACGACGGCAAACCTCTCGGTCTGGTCGAAGCCAAACGAACTAAACGCAGCTCCAAAGAAGGAGAACAACAGGCGAAGCTGTACGCCGACTGTCTCGAAAAACAATTCGGACAGCGGCCCATCATCTTCGGATCTAATGGCTACGAACACTGGATCTGGGACGATGCCATGTACACTCCCCGCAGTGTTCAGGGCTTCTACAAAAAGGCAGAACTCGAGCTGTTAATTCAGCGAAGAAAAACGCGCCGAGCACTCGGCGAAGCGTCGATCAAAGAAGAAATCGTCGAACGCTATTACCAGACCCGCGCCATCCGCCGCATCGGGGAGTCGTTCGAGAAAGATAACGAACGCAAGTCGCTGCTGGTCATGGCAACAGGCAGCGGGAAGACCAGAACAGTGATCGCCTTGTGTGATTTACTGATTCGCTGCAATTGGGCGAAACGAATTTTATTCCTCGCCGACCGCGTCGCCCTGGTCAATCAGACGACTAACGCCTTCAAAACATTCCTGCCAGACTCTTCGCCGGTCAATCTCGTCACGGAAAAGGACACCGAGGGACGTGTCTTCGTGTCGACCTATCCGACAATGATGGGTTTGATCGATGAAGCAAAAGATGGACAGCGACGTTTCGGCGTTGGTCACTTCGATTTGATTGTGATCGACGAAGCTCACCGCAGCGTTTACCAGAAATACGGGGCGATCTTTGACTACTTCGATTCCTTACTCGTCGGGCTGACCGCCACGCCGCGAGATGAAGTTGACAAGAACACCTACGACCTGTTCGGACTGGAAAAAGGGGTCCCGACTGATGCCTATGATTTGGACGAAGCAGTCGCTGACAAGTTCTTAGTTCCCCCGAAAGCGGTCTCGGTGCCGCTGAAGTTCGAACGAGAGGGAATCAAATACGAGAATCTTTCCGAAGAGGAAAAGGACGACTGGGACGCCAAGGAGTGGGACGAAGAGGGCAACATTCCAGATAAGGTCGAAGCGGCAGCGGTCAACAAATGGCTCTTCAACATCGACACTGTGGACAAAGTGTTGAAGCACCTGATGACGCGCGGTCAATACGTTGACGGGGGCGACAAACTGGGCAAGACGATCATCTTCGCGAAGAACCAGGCCCACGCGGAGTTTATCAAAGAGCGATTCGATGAGAACTACCCCCATTACAAAGGGGAGTTTGCCCGCATGATCACGTTCAAAACCGAATACGCGCAGTCACTCATCGATAATTTTTCGAACAAGAGCAAGTTTCCGCAGATTGCCATTTCAGTGGATATGCTCGATACCGGCATTGATGTCCCGGAAGTAGTGAATCTGGTTTTCTTCAAGCTCGTCCGTTCAAAGACAAAATTCTGGCAAATGCTCGGTCGCGGGACGCGATTGTGTCCAGACCTCTTTGGGCCCGGTCAGCATAAGGAATTCTTTTACATCTTTGATTACTGCCAGAACCTGGAATATTTCAGTCAGAACCCGGAACCTTCCGAGGGTTCGAATAGTGAATCACTATCGACTCGATTGTTCAAGCGGCGATTGGAAGTTGTTCAATACCTAGATAAGCGAAGCTCTTCACAAGCCGAGCAGCAACTCAAGAACGTTGTCGAGATCGCAGCGCAATATGGTCACGACTTCAATCCTGAATCGGAGATCCAAGTCACGCAAATCACGAAGCGACTGCTTTTCAAACATGTCTCTTCAATGAACGTGGACAACTTCATCGTGCGTGCTCACCGTCGAAGCGTGGAGAAGTTTGCGAAACCAGAAGTCTGGGATGAACTCAACGAACATGACTTACAGGAACTTGCTGTGGAAGTCGCGTCCCTGCCAACACAGATGGAACGGGAATCGGAAGAAGCCAAGCGGTTCGATTTGCTGCTGTTAAACCTCCAGCTTGCTGTCCTCAAGTCTGAACCGGCGTTCGAAAGACTCCGCGACCAGGTTATTGCGATTGCTGGTTTACTGGAAGAGAAATCGACGATCCCGATGGTCGACAAACAGATCACCTACATTAGTGATGTTCAGTCTGAAGCATGGTGGAGCGATGTTACCGTTCCGATGCTGGAAGTCATCCGCCGACGCTTGCGGGATTTGGTTCAATTCATCGAAAAGCAAAAACGTAAACCAGTCTATTCAAACTTCGAGGATGAGATTGGCGATGGTGACGAAATTGAACTGGCAACTTTTTCAGGTGGAGACACATTTGAACGATTCCGAGACAAAGCGCAAGCGTTTTTGCGCGAGCATATGGACATCGACGCCGTCCGTAAATTAAGAACCAATGAGGCACTGACTTCAGCCGATCTCGAAAACCTGGAGAGGATCTTCACTGACAATGAGATTGGCAACGCAGAATATCTTTCTCAAGCAAAGAAAGAGAATGAAGGGCTGGGCGTGTTTGTCCGCTCGTTGGTTGGTCTTGATCGCGAAGTTGCTAAACAACTCTTCGGTGAATTTCTGCAAGACAACAACTATAACTCGAATCAGATTGAATTCATCAATTTGATTATCAACCAGCTTGTCGACCATGGGATGGTCGACCTGTCGCTACTGTATGACTCCCCCTTTACTGACGTTTCGTCTCAAGGCCCCGACGGGCTTTTCTCATCAGAAGAGATCGACAAGATTGAACGCTTGCTCAAGAACATCCGTGCGACCGCGACCGCCCTCTAATTCTCTCCGTGACTACACGATCTGCAGTTGGCGACAAGATGGCGACATCCAACTGCCATTCTAGCCTGCAGCGGCGTCAGAGAGGCAATTCAAGTCCGTTTAGAATTTTGAGCCAATGTATGCGTACTCTCTTCTTGGAACAACCAACACAGAGGCGGATCACGGGTAACCACATTTGATGGAATATTGATCAAGGAAGGTCTGACGATCCGCCGACGCAGAAACTTTTTCAAGTTTCGAAACAGGCAGAGAGAGAATCCATGACCCCTCACCGTCCCGACACGAGTCCAACACGCCCCCCCCGCTTAGTACACCCCTGTTAACCCACAACGAAGACTTGAAGAGAGGTCGTGAGAGTTTGGTTCACGTTGGTGAGAACTCACCGAGAATTAGCCCTGAACTGCGTTGGCGAGATCGCAGCGAGAGAAACGACCAGAAGCATAAATCGACGCAACTCGTTTGATAACAGGCGTCTATAACGCAAAACACCGAGAGGGATGCTCTCGGTGTTTCAGTAAACTTATGGGCAGAAGCAATTCGCTTCTGTGATAGTGAGCTCCCCAAGATACACGCTACTCAAACCGTGGTCTAGTGGAGCTAGGTGCCTACGAAATCAACAAGTTACGTCGACCAAGCTTGCTCGCATTTCACCCCTGGACTGAGGCATTGAGCCTGCCGAAGCACACAACGAAACGTGATTCGAAGCCACGGGAACCAAGACGGGACCCACTCGAACTGGCTCACCAGTATCAAGCCATCTTGGACTCAGGTGAGGTTTCAAACCGAGCTGAGCTTTCCCGCCATCTGGGGGTCAGCCGGGCCAGAGTCACCCAGGTACTTAACCGTCTGAAACGGTGACATTGAACAAGTGGGGGTGGTGCTTGCAGCTTCCTCAGTGTAGCGATCCGGTCTCTAGTGCGGTCAAGGCGTGCTCGCTGGGTGGCGTCCTCCAACGGTTGCTGGCGCAGGCGCTTCGCAACCGGGGACGCCAGTACCACTCGTCAGCCTGTGACCGCGAGCTGCGGATCGCTGATTGCAAGCTGTTCGCACACCACGCGGACATTCTTATTTCTTCCCACCATATCCTATGGTTCATTCTTCAAGAGGTCGTTCTGCCTCATCCAAACAGAACAACACATCATCGGTACGTCTGGCCGGAATCCTTCGGGAAGGCGATCTCATCCTGGAGTTCTACTCCGGCAACGACGCTGAAGCGGACTCAGGCATCTTGCTGACGCCGAAACGATCGGCTTTGGACGATCAAGGCCAACTCATTCAGTCATCGTTCTTTGCTCCTGACGACGTTCCAACGCTTTGTACGTTGTTGGAGTCTTCTACGGCGTTGATGCACCAGTGGCAGTTACCTGAAGGTCTCGAAAAGCCGAACGGTGCATCACTCGAATCAGGTGCTCCCCTACTTTCCTAATTCTTCTTCCCTATTTTCAATGAATTACTCATTCAAAGAGGCCAGTTCAGCCTTAAACAACTTGAACAAGACAACACCGGTACAACACATCGGCACGCTGACGCAGGGGGAACTCGCGTTGGAACTCTTTGGTCGAACACTACGAGACGGTCAAATCAGCGTTCAGATTCTGCCACGAAGAATCATTCCTGGTGGAACAGGAAAAGCGTCATCCTCGATGTTTTTTGAACCGGAGCATTTGTTCGGACTCAGCACGATGCTGATTGAGGCTTCCGGATTGATACGCAGCTGGAAGAGGCCTGTGGAGCAAGAATGCGATGCTCACCAGTCCCCTCTCCAACATGAAGTTGACGACAGCGTATCACCTGTCAAATAACGGCGCAAGCCATTTCACTCGCCTGGATCAATTGGTTCGGGCGAGATTTATTTCTATTCCTCTCAATTCTCATGGGACAATACTTCAAAGCAATCAACTTAGACAAACAAGAATACCTCTGCCCGTGGTGCCTGTGTGGTGGTGCCAAACTGATCGAATGGTCGTTGAATCCATACGGCTCCGTCTTCCCCTATTTGCTCCGCCAAAGTGATTGCACCGGTGGTGGCGATCTCGGCGGGCCAGTGTCACAGACGATCGACCTCGATGCTGGTGACTCAATTAGTGACCTCATTGCCAAGACCATGACGCAGGAAGGCAAACCGATGTCACTCCCCTCTTCAGCCATGGCTGGTCGATGGGCGGGCGATCGAATCGCGATGGTCGGCGACTATGACTCGTCTGGACTGTACACCGTCGCCAGTAACACATACCAAAACATTTCCGGCCCACTCGCTGAAGAATACAATCGGTTCATGGACGTTGATGAGTGGAAGGTTCAGTATGATTGCTGTGGCAGTTGCCGGGAACGTGAAAGCTCCGAGTAGCTGGATATTCGGCCCCGGCGTACCCATCTGGGATTCGTCGGGGCTTTTTTTGTGCGACGCTAGGTCACCGCTGACCTACCATCGGTCAATCGCTGGTTCACTGTGGTTGATGGCCTATTCCGTGACACAGGGCATGAACTCAGTCATGACTCCCCCACTCCTGACGTGACCTATGTCATGGTTTGAGCATTCGAATCTGCTTGAACACAAAATTGATTCACTCAAGGGATAAACGAGTCGATCATGACTCCCCTGTCCCCTGTCGATCACGAATGAACGGGGGTCAGTCATAGCATGACCTGAACTACACCATGAACGGTATCAAGACCAGAGTCTGAAAACGGTCGCAAGGGCTTTTTGAACTGCCGTGGCTTGCTTCACGACTGGGGTCATGAACTGAGAGCATGACATCGCAAGAACGCAGTTGTTTAGGGGTTTGACCTGTGCCGTGACACTGGTCTGACGCCAGTCGTGCCCCGTGTCATTGACCTATCTGGCGACCCCCGTTCAGTCACTGGTGCACTGTGAATTTCCGCATTTTTCGTCAGGGCTGCGGTAGACTGCACGCATCATTCCCCCGTTGTGTATGTCTTCGTTTCTCATCGTCAAAGACGCCGTCAAGTACTGCGGCAAATCCGAGTCAACTCTCAAGCGACTCATCCGTGAAATCACCGCCGATCCCGATCATGAAGATCGAAGCCTGATCGATCCCGGACACGATGACCTCGAAGCAAAGAAGGAGGCGGGGGAGCCGTACGTCTGGAAGATTCACACTGACCTGCTCGATAAGCGGTACGGGGCCGACGAGTCAGCTTCTACATCTCCAGCCTCCAAGCCGAAAGCGGAAACAGATTCTTCCAACGAGACCATCGTAGCTTTGCTGCGCGAACAGCTCGAAAGCCGGGACAAACAACTGGAAACCAAAGACCGTCAGATTGAGACACTCGAAAAGCAACTTGACCGGAAGGACGATCAAATCTCCAGCCAGAACGAACGGATGCGTGAGCAGAACATTCTCATGAAAGATCTGCAGCAACGATTGTCGATTGCTGCACCAGGTCAACAGGCAGGAGTCGTCGACGGGCAATCGGTCAAAGAGGGGAGTGACTCGACCAAGAAAGATGCAGAGAAGTCTTCGATCTGGACTCGTGAATTTCGTTTGTTCCGCCGTCGTCAGTCATAGGCAGTATGCCAGAGCAACCAGTTCAGAATCGGCCAAAGACCACTCAGTTTGCAGGGTTTGAACCTCTGACCGGCAACTATGTCTATTGTCCGAATCAGTTTCTGGATGTCTGTCTGCCAAACTGTTCTCGCGGCGCGGTTCGCATCGTGGCATACGTTCTGCGTCAGACGCTGGGATGGCTGGATGAGCAAGGACAACCAATTCAGCAAGATATCGTCATCCGCTACCGCGACCTGATCGAGAAAGCAGGTGTCAGCAGGGGAGCGATCGGTCCAGCACTTGAAGAAGTGTTGCGTCTCCAGTTTCTCGAATGCCGACGCGAAGGCCAGGAGCAGAAGCGGGGACAAGTTGCTCAGTCCGCTGAGTATGCCTTACGCTGGAGTGCTGATCCAACCTATACGAAAGACCTAGACAACTTCTCGGGCTTCTTTGCCGGTGACGGTCATCGGACACCAGTCCCGAATGCCTTTTTCGACACGATTGTTCCCGCCCAATCTCTCTCGGTTGTGAAAGTCGTTGGGGCCGTGATCCGTCACACAGTCGGATATCAAAACCAATTTGGTGGACGTCGCTCGTCTTCACCGTTGTCGTATTCTCACCTGCAGAATCACACCCTCATTCAGGATCGAGGCACACTCAGCACCGCCATAAAGCAAGCCCAGCAAGCGGGCTATATCACCTGCGTTGAAACAGGAATCTTCCATGCTGACCGGAGTGCTCAGCGTGCTGCCAGCTACGCAATGCGATGGCTTAGAAATGAGGCGAACATCGAGCACGGTTCAAAAATCCCACCAGAGGCAGAACGGTTCAAAAAGTCCACCAGTAACGGTTCAAAAAACCAACCAGAAACACGGTTCAAAAATCCCACCAGTATTAAAAAGACAAAACCAAAAAACACTTTGAAACAACAGGTTGTTGCAGATCAGGAAGAGGGGACTCGAATTTTGACAGCGGCAGGAATGGATCGCAGAACAGCCCAGCAGATTAGTCAGCAGGTTTCTGTTGAACAAATTCGACACCAGGTGGAGTGGCTGGATGATCGCCATCCCACCGAGAATCGTATTGGGATGTTGCGTAAGGCAATCGCAGAGAACTGGGGGCCGCCGCGTGACACGGAAGCACGCCAGAAGATCAAGCAGTTGCGAGAGCGTCGCCGCCAGTCACAACAACTCGAATCTGTTGAAGATCGACAGGTTCGCAAAATGAAACAGGAACGTGCCGCTCGTACTCGTCGATTGGCCGCTGAATGGAAGAACGCCTCACCTGAGCAACGTCGAATCTGGATTGATGAAGCTGTGAAACGCGAGACGTCGGAGATGGTCGCTCAGTTAATCCGTCGTGATGCACTCGACGTGGAAACACCACGCCTGCAAGTGTTGGATGCCATTGCGTTGGATCGCAATTTGCCGGGCGTGACGCTGACGAATGAAAACGCGGGAGCGGGGGAGCGACCGGAGGTCGCCGCCTCGATAACTCGCCAGCAAAATGTCGGCTAAAAGTTGTCGCCTTACAATCACTCCACAAGAAAAATCTTGTGTCCGTTTGGCGACTTTAAACGTGAACCCTGCTGAGGTCAGACTACGGGTCACGTAACGGGTCGTCACAGACGAACCCTTTCGCCGCATGGACAAGCCAATGCTCTGACTCCTCGATGAGGACGCCGCGTCGAGGGGCTCTGCCCCCGACCCGCGGAGCTTCCGACGACGCCGTGGAAGGCTGCTCCATCTCCGCGGGTCGGCGCCAGCGGCTCGTTCCTCGCCCGCAGCCCCGACGCTGGCGTCGCACCCCTCTCTCGTCGTCGGAGACGGCTCCGCTGATCGGCGAAAGCCGATCGGACACCTCCAACACCGCTTCGGCAGAGCCGAAAAATCTCTCAAAAACGCCACCTATGAACGAGAACGTTCTTCAACGGGGCCGACTACCCCTCAAAAACAAAAAGCACCACCACGGTCCATTTTTTGCGATTTTGGACCTATCAGAGATTCGCGTCGATGACCTTGATATCTTCAGCATCGAAGTCTTCCGGTTGACGGCCCGCGAACCGGCCCTCATTCATCTTTGAGCTGCAGCCCAGTCTGATCGCGAGTCCATGTTCGGCCAGTTTCCAGAGTAAATCTTTGAATCCGGCTTCGCCTTCTTCGTCACAGTCTGGTAGGAGCAGAATCCGATTATTGCCAGCATGCTTGGCAAAGCGGATCAGCTTTTGGACTTGAGTGTCTGTCGCCTTATTGCTGCCGATTCCCACTGCTGCAACACCGAGCGTTTCCAGTCGCAGAACTTCGTTCATGCCTTCCACCACCACGACCCCACGACGCTCTAACGATTCACCAACGTATTCTTCTTCGAGCCTGGCAGCCTGAGCACCGTAGAGTTCCTGTCCCTTGCGATAGCCGCTGACGTAGCGATGCTTGTTCGGTTTCTTGCTTTCTGGTCGACCATCGCGAAGCCACTTGTTCCATTTCTCTTCAAACGATAGATCGCGACCGCTGTAGCTGAGGACTTGGTTGCGTTCATCCCGATGCGTGTAGACGAGATACGACTTTCTGAACAAACTTCGACCGTTGCCAGGAATCCAGCCGACACCCCATTTCTCCATCAATTCAGGCGTCAGCCAGTCGCGTTTGCGAACATATTGAGCAGCTTCTGGACTCATTTGCGAGACGTCTGTAACCAACTCTTCGTAGAGGTTGGCCAACTGGCGAGCCGCTTCCTTCTCGTGGCGAATTAGTGGAATGTTGCCCGGTTCTTTCGGCGGGGGAACTGGTGTTATGTTCGCAGCAGAGGAACGCGCTGGCGTTGTCTCTGGAGCAAACGACTCTCCAGCAATTTCGCGAAGTTTTGCGACAGCATCTTTGAACTCAGCCCCACGTAAGCGTCCGCCTGCAGGTGGACAGCGGTGTTCCAGTCCATGCAGCAGCGTGAGCAGGTTGCCACGTACTTCACAAGTATGGCAGTAGATACGGTTGGCGGGATCGTCCAGGCGAACGGTCAAATTTCCATACTGACTGTCAGCACAGCTGTCGTTAAAGACGCACTGCATCCGATACTCACCAGTGCCGTTTTGCGGCAGAGGCAAATTGTAATGCGAGAGCACCTGCTCGACTCGCGTCTCTTCGATCAGTCGATCGACGTCCTGAATGTAGCCTGACTTTTTCGAGTTCATGCAAGCAAAAGTACGATGCGCTCATGGTACACTCCAGTACTACCAATGCGCAAAAGATTCCCCACGAGAATCGCTCCTCGCGATCTCGAAATCCTCACTTCGCTTGACCGAACACCGCTAACGACCGAGCAACTTTGCCGCCTCAGCGTGACCTTTGGTTCGCCATTTCGCGACCAACACAACTTGCGTCGTCGCCTGCGAGCACTGATGCAGGCCGGGCTGCTGAAGTCGTGGCCGTATGCGATTGCAACCGAAGGTCGATCGCCCCGGTATTTCCGGCTGACTCGCGATGGGTACCGTTTGCTCTATGGGCAGGATGCCCCGTTGCCGCATCGCCGCACGTTCGAAGAAATCAGCCACGGGCATCACTATCACACGTTCGCACTGGCCGAACTTATCGTACATCTGGTGACAGCCGGACACAAACAGGGGATTGTGATGCGGCATTTCGCACGAGAGAACAGCGTTAGTATTACGGCTGGCGATTTTACGTTACGTCCTGACTGTGCATTCCAGTTGGCACGGTCAGACGGTGCGGTTTTCAATTTCATGGTGGAACTCGACAACGGAACCGAGCGAGTTCGGTCTCGTCTCGACGTCGAATCTATTGAACGAAAACTACGTGGTTACGATCTCCATCAAAGCCAATTTGCAGCCGATGACCCCAGCCGGTATCTGGTACTGTTCGTCACAACTCGCAGTGTTGGCCGACTGGATCGTATTCTCACACTGGCCAGTGCGGTGATGCACAATCCACAACGCACCGTTTTTCTGGGATGTAGTCTCGACCAGCTGAGTCAAGTCGATCCGTTCGGATCAGCCATTTTCCGCGACCATCGCGGCCTGAAGCGAACGCTCATTCCTATGCTGAATCCGCCCACCAAAAACAGAGCGGTTTCAATGACGGAAACGGTGCTGGCGTGATATGGTGAAACCCCGCTGGTAGCCCCTTCCCGCCAGCATGGATCGTGATCGAGCGATCATCCGTTCTCTCTCGCCGAGCGTCTCTCAGCGTTGTCGGTTGCGGTGGCGTCGCCCCGATATGGCTGATAGAAGTGAATGAAACCCGTTCACAAGCTTTGGGATAACGGATTGCGACCGAGCGGACATTGAGGGCACGTCGGGCCCGCTTCGTGGCGGTCTCCAAAGCGGAGCGGGAAGCCCTATGCACTTATGCAACTCGAAATCCGTCCTCCCATCGGGAACAAACGCGGTCCGCTCGCAACCGAATCGCTACTGCGTGCGATCCATCGAGCCGCACCATCAACCGAGTCACTAACCCTCCGCATCTTCTATCGAGGCGGAGTCGTTGGCATTGCCGCGTCAGTGCCAGATCACCTGCGTACACTCTTCTTACAGGAACTGCAGGATGCCTACCCCGGTGTGACGGTCACAGCCAGACGCATCGAAGACATGGCTCCCACTTCAATCACGATTGAGCAGTCGCTTGGCGTTTCCCCCGAATTCTTATCACTCCGAACGTACGACGCGTTTCTCGATCTGGCAGATGCACGTCAATTCACAGATCCCATTGCCGCCCTGTTGTCGGCCGTCCGGTTTGAGCGAGATGAAGGTCAGTCGTGCGAATTCCTCATTGAACTACAACCGGCTACCGAGAGACGATTACAATGGACACACGCCGTCTTTAGGCGTTGTTCTCAAGGGTTTCGTTCCCAGCGGAGCAAGCAACTCTTTCTATCGTGCCGTACCGATCCTCGACTCAGGCGGAGACTTGCTGCCATGATTCTTGGAAGGTTAGCAAGACGTGGCAAATCCGAGGCTTTCGATGACGCCAAGTTCAAAGAACCGCTGTTTGACTGTCGACTTACGGTGAGAGTGACCGTTCTCAAAGACTTATCCTCGCAAGCGAACCGCAAACGCGACGAGATTTTCGCAACGCTTGGCAGATTCAATGCTGACGCTCGACTGAAGGAATCGAAGCAAGCAACTACCAGTCTGCTTTCGGCGCGGGAGGTTGCTACGCTCTGGCATCCGCCCACGGCTTCTGGAGATTCTGTAGCTCGCCTACAGCGAACGGAGTTTCGGGAACTCGAACCACCACAATGTCTCGCCTCAAGAAAAGGGAAGCTCGATCAAACAACATTGGGACGAGTGCAGTACCGCAGGCAACGTCAGCAGTTTGGCATTGAAACCGATGATCTCCGCAGGCATTTGCTGGCCATCGGGAAAACGGGCTGCGGAAAGTCGACTTTTCTTTTCAATCTGGTTCGCCAGCAAATGGAAGCTGGGCGCGGAGTCGTGCTCCTCGATCCGCATGGACAGTTGGCCGAAGAGATCCTCGACGTTGTTCCAAAGCAACGCACAAATGACGTCATCTATCTGAATGCCGCTGACCGCATCGCGCCGGTTGGCTTCAATCCGCTGGTGGGGCCTACTGGCACCGATCCGACACTGATTGCCGATGGGGTTCTGACGTCCTTCAAGCATGTGTTCGGATTCGATGACGGCTCTGCTCCCAGATTGTTGCATATCTTCCGCAACAGCCTGCTCTCGATTATCGGTTCGCCTGATGCGTCACTGGTCGCCGTGCAGCGATTGCTGGTTGATGCCGTGTACCGCAAATCCGTCGTTGGCCGCTTAGAGAATGAAGCGGTGCGTAGTTTCTGGTTGACCGAGTTCAACCGTTGGAATGAACGGGACCGCACACAATACATCGCGAGTCTACAGAACAAGCTGGGAGCGTTCACGACCAATCAGCATCTACGAGCGATTCTTGACTGTGGTCAGCAGGGGATTCAGCTGCGGCAGGTGATGGATCAATCCCGTATTCTGATTTGCAATCTGTCCAAAGGAACATTCGGACATGATGCGTCGACACTGCTTGGGTCGCTGTTGCTTTCCAGTCTTCAACTGGCAGCTATGAGCCGTGCCGACATCCCGGAAGCTGATCGCAATGACTGCGTTATCGTGGTGGATGAGTTTCATTCGTATCTCGCCGATGGCAACACCACGATGGCCGATGCTCTGGCTGAATCCCGCAAGTATCGCACCAGCTACGTCCTTTCCACTCAAATGCTGGAACAACTCGACCAAGCGACGTTGGCAGGCGTTCTGGGCAACTGTGGTTCAACACTGTGTATGACTGTTGGCCCGCGTGATGCCGAGATTCTTTGCAGCTTGCTGGGATCGGGCCTCACGCCTGATGACCTAATGCGCATTCCAAAGTATCACGCCTACCTGCGACTGCTCATCAACGGAGCGGCTCACACCTTCAGCATGAAAACACTTCCACCACCCTGCTATCTGCCCAAGCGGAGCGACATTGTGAAACGCGTGTCACAGATGCGGTACGGACAACAGGGGGCTGGTCGGTAGTTACGCTGGCAGCCCGTCTCATTTCCGAGATCATCCCGCAGCCTGGGAAGAACAGATGTGCGGCAACGTAGCCGTTGCTTCGCGAGTTCGGTCAAGGTGCTTTCTGCGAACTCCACCTTGGACCGCTCTCAGCAACAGCCAACACCGCAACATTCTATTCTTTCCCAACTCACTGTATGGATCACCCATCCCAAAACGTTCACACCCAGATAACACACGACCACGCATCAGCGTTGTATCGAGCTTGCCAAAGCGTGCTTGAGCATCGCGATTGCACTTGCGACAGCGACTTTCGAAATTGCAGTGTTTGCCAGTGCCGATACGCCGTCGAAGCAATTCACAATTCATCGACTTCGATAAACACTGATCTACAAGTCACTCCTGAGCAGTTCATGGAGTTCTTTCGTTCCGACGAATTCCATCAACAGATGACCGATGACGAGTGTCGCGAACTTTTCGCCTACGCCCTCAAAGGCTCCAGCGACTTCACCGCTGGATTCCTCAACGATATTCTCTCAGATTACTGCGTCGAGCATCTGATTGTCGTCAACACCGACACGCTGGACGGGCAATAAACTGAGAGTTTTATTATCAGATGGCTATGTCTTCGCCCTTTGGAAATGACGGGACGACTCGGTCGAGTTCTGATCCTTGGCTAACTCAAGCGCAAATCTTCTTGTCAACGTGTCTGAGCTGTGGCAATCTTGTGACACGTCCCCGACATTTTATGCAAGACAGTCCCTCCGCCATTCAGGCTGCAATTACGTTCTTCGTGATCTTCATCCTGCCCTTCTTCATTTCCTATCGAATCGCGACAAAAAGAAATCGTTCCAAGTCCAAATCGATGTTCCTAACGCTCGTCTTTAGCTGGTTTGCAACCATCGGTCTCTGGCTCGCACTGAAGACTCGTACCGCTGAAGGTCGCTTTGTGTAATGTCCACGAATTCGGACACCTCATCTTCCTCTTTGCTTTCTGTCACGTGAATCCTTCCTGCATCGGGAAACTGAAACCCTCTTCCAGCAACTTGAGGAGGTCTCGCAGCGGGCAGGTGTCAGTCGAGCCGTCGCGTTTGAAGACTTCCTGCATGTGTCGGTCTGTGCTCTCGGGCATCCGCTCATGGAAGAGGAGTACCTGCAAACGATTGAACGGCACAAGGCGGGGAAAGAGGGTAATCGGAGCTGCGATAAGATGGCCCACATGTTCGGGAATCTGGTTCATCTGATGACCGAAACCCGCAAAGATCTGTTGGGCGACTTGTTTCAAGGTGCCATCACGTACGGCGAACGCGGCCAGTTCATGACTCCCGAGCCCATTTGCGACATGATGGCCCAGATGAATGTTCCAGATGAAAATACCGGGCTCGATGGTCGCCGCACCGTCAATGATCCCTGTTGCGGATCGGGTCGGATGCTCTTATCTGTGGCGAAGCTCCAGCCGAACTGGCACTTCATCGGTCAGGATGTGGACTTGCGATGCGTCCGCATGACAGCAATCAATCTTGCTTTACGAAACCACTACGGACACGTCATTCACGGCAACACACTGACGGTCACTAATGAGCTGACCTATGAAACGGGGCGAGTCCAAGTCTGGGGCAATGCGATCCGAAAGGTCAACCGTGTTCCGGTGCCAGACCGCGAACCCCAATCGTTTCAGGCGACTCCAGACACCCCAGTGCCAGATCAATCATCACCTCAGCTCGAATCGTCCAAACCCGCAGAAACCCCGCCCAAGCAGTCTCGTCCACGTGGTAACCAGCTTGAACTCTTTTGACGTCCGGACATCAGCGTGTCAATCAGATCTCCGGTCACAGTTGTGACGTGCCTTTTCGGTGATTGCAGGAAATAAGCACCGGTCATTCTGGCCACTCGTCCGTCACGGCAAGGTCGTACAAGTCTCCACCTTGCCGCTTCGGACCACGAGTGGCTTGTTGCCGTGGTGCATTTATTTCCTTCCCAATGCACCGATGAAATCCTCATCACCATTCACATCACCGGCCTACGATTTACTTCCCGCTGATATCGTCGCGACCATCCCGAAGCTGGGCGAAACCGCCGAAAATCCTGATCCGACGTTCTATCTGAAGTGGTTCACACCGGACGCGGGCTTTACCTGGTATGTGGCCGAATACGATCCCGACAGTGGCATTTGCCACGGCTTTGTGATCGGCCCGTTCCCGGAGTGGGGAAGTTTCTCCATTCACGAAATCCGACAAGTTCGCGGGGCTCTCAAGTTGCCGGTCGAACGCGATCTGTACTTCAACGCCTGTCCGTCGTCGACCATCACTCGCGACTATTGATTCCCTTTCTCTGAGGCGTCACTCAAGGGCCGCTCCGGCGGCCTTTCTTCTTGCGCCATGGCGGCATCGCTGGCAGTCTCGTCTTACTTCGTTCCGGTGAACGGAGCCGCTGCGGCGGATGTTCTTTCAACATGAGCTACAAGGAGAGATGACATGCTGGTCGATCTAAACGATGGCAGCTGTCCACAATGTGGAGGGCAATTGGAGATCACTGGTGCCGATGACGCGTCACTGGATGCAGAATGCACCGACTGCGGAGAATATCTGCATGTCGAGCCAGACGCATTCAATGATGGGGGAATAAAGTATTGGCCTCAAGCGATGGCCGAACTTGGGGAGGACTGGTAATGGACCCGAACGAAACGTGGGGCTGTATCCAACTCGCCTACGGGTTTGAGGAGAAAGAGAATCTGGTCATCTATGCCAAGGAGCTACTCGATTGGCTTAGCAAAGGAGGGTTTCCGCCGGAGATCACGATTGATGGACTTTCACTCGAATGGGATCGCGAATTCTCGCGAACGGTCTGTTTAGGCGTCTGCCGTCAGATTCTGAGTGATGCCGGTCAGGAGGTCGACGATGCTGCATGCTAATCGAGTCTGGAGTGTGGCAGAAGTTCCTTCGGCGGAAGAACTGGCCGAAAAGCTTACTGGCACCACATGGTGCTGCTGTCAGGGATTTCGAATTGCTGGGCAACCACACTATGTGTGGCTCAACGATTCGACGTCGGAAGATGGTGCTCAGGAATACGCGGTCTGCCGACTGGAATTGCCCAATGGCGGCATGCGTCAGGTGGAATCGATCACGTTTGGTTGGTCCGATTACGCCCGTGCCCTGGAATACATCCTTTCCACACTTCGTGGCGAAGATGATCAAAACGACTGGGCTCGATCCGTCACCGCCACCCTCGAATCTCCGCAAGAACATGGCCGCTGCCCGCTTTGTGCCTGAAACTTCAGGTACGCCCTGCATTTTCGGATGCAGGGGTTTTTCAGTGTTCGCCTGCCATCTTGGGTGACTTACTGGAGTGCCCACGTCTTTTGTCGTAAACTGTTGGCACCTATGGCAGTTTCACCGCACACCCTATCCACGCGGACACTCGCTGTGACAGCGACGTGGTTAGGCCGTGTCTACCTTGACCGGAACGGAGATCGAAACTCGGGCCAGCAGATTATTAACCAAGTGGTTCATGACGAACAACCTTCCAGCACCGGCTGCCGACGACGGAGGAGAATTCCTGCTTTATCAGACCGATGACGGTTCAACCCGCATCGAGGTCCGCATGGCTGCGGACACGGTCTGGCTGACGCAGAAAGACATGGCCGAGCTGTTTCAGACGACGAAACAGAACATAAGTGCCCACTTGCAGAATGTTTACGAGGAAGGTGAGCTTCAGCCAGAGGCAACTGTCAAGAAATACTTGACAGTTCAAACTGAAGGAAAACGCGAGGTTTCACGGCAGGTCGAGCACTACAACCTCGACGCCATCATCTCGGTTGGCTACCGCGTCCGCTCTCATCGTGGGACGCAGTTCCGCATCTGGGCCACGCAGCGACTACGCGAATACCTCATCAAGGGGTTCGCGATGGACGACCAGCGACTGAAGCAGGCCGGTGGCGGCAACTACTTCGAAGAGCTGCTCGCCCGCATCCGCGACATCCGCTCCAGCGAACGGGTGTTCTGGCGGAAGGTGCTCGACATCTATTCGACCAGCATCGACTACGACCCCAGCGATGAAACATCACTGCTGTTCTTCAAGACGGTGCAGAACAAGATGCACTGGGCCGCTCACGGTCAGACCGCTGCCGAAGTGGTTCACGCTCGTGCTGATGCGTCGCTGCCTAACATGGGGCTGACGACGTTCGACGGTGACCGTCCACGCAAGGCCGATGTCTCGATTGCCAAGAACTATCTCAAGGCAGAGGAGATCGAAGCCCTCAATCGCATCGTCACCGCCTATCTCGAATTTGCCGAGTTGCAGGCCATGAATCGCAAGCCGATGCACATGGCTGACTGGATCAGCAAGCTCGATGACTTCCTGAGATTGTCTGATCGCGAGATCCTGACCCATGCCGGAAAGATTTCGCACGACTCTGCCAAAGAGAAAGCGGAAGCGGAATTCGCCCAGTTCAAACAGCAGCAACGCAACCTGCCCCAACCGGTCGATCAGCACTTCGCCGAATCACTCGACGAACTCAAGAAGATCGAAAGCGAAGCCAAGCAGGCTCAGAAAAAGAAACCAACGAAGAAAACGGCTTCCAAGAAGAAGTCCAGCAAGAAGTCTCCCCGCAAGAAAAAGGGGAAGGATGAATAACATGTGCGAGCCCGAGTGCTGCACATTCAATTTGAATTACTCACGGAAATACTGGAGCAAAACGCCAAACAGGCGTACCGTCGCATCAAACGCTTTTCGCCTTTATGTCGACGGACCCAACAACAGAGAACGGCACTGACAACTCAATGGCAAAGAAGAAATCAAACGGGGCCAATCTTGGCTTTGAGGAAAAACTGTGGGCCGCAGCTGACAAGCTGCGTGGCCATGTGGACGCTGCTGAATATAAGCACGTCGTGCTCGGTCTCGTCTTTCTGAAATACATCTCGGATGCGTTTCAGGAATTGCACGATCAGCTTTCCAAAGACGAATACTCCGATCCCGAAGACCGTGACGAGTATCTGGCTGAGAATGTGTTCTGGGTGCCGCAGCGGGCACGTTGGAGTTTCATTCAGCAGCACGCCAAATCCGGCTACGTCGATCCCGACTCGAAGAAGAAACGGGACATCGGCCAGTTGATCGATGACGCCATGACGGCCATCGAAAAAGACAACCAGACGCTCAAAGGGGTGCTTCCCAAAGACTACGGGCGAGCCGCTCTCGATAAGACGATGCTCGGCGAACTAATCGATGTCGTCGGAGGAATTGGGCTGGGTGATGCCGACAGTCGCAGCAAGGATGTCATCGGTCGTGTTTATGAATACTTCCTCGGCAAGTTCGCCAACGCCGAAGGCAAAGGGGGAGGCGAATTCTATACGCCGCAATCCGTCGTGAAACTGCTGGTCGAAATGATCGAGCCCTACAAGGGCCGCATCTACGACCCCTGTTGTGGTTCGGGCGGCATGTTCGTACAGAGCGAAAAGTTCGTGCTGGCTCATGGTGGTCGCGTTGGTGACCTGTCGATCTACGGGCAGGAAAGTAACAATACCACTTGGCGACTGTGCAAAATGAACCTTGCCATTCGCGGCATCGATGGCAACATCGGGCCACACAATGCCGACACGTTTCATAACGACGTTCACAAAGACCTGAAGGCCGATTTCATTCTTGCCAACCCGCCGTTCAACATCAGCGACTGGGGCGGAGACCGGCTGCGGGAAGATGCTCGCTGGACCTACGGCCTGCCACCGTCAGGCAACGCCAACTATGCCTGGGTGCAGCACATGGTTCACAAGCTCGCTCCCAGCGGGATCGCGGGTTTTGTATTGGCCAACGGCTCGATGAGCAGCAACACCTCGGGCGAAGGGGAGATTCGCAAACAGTTGATTGAAAAAGACCTCGTCGACTGCATGATCGCTCTGCCGGGACAACTGTTCTACACAACACAGATTCCGGTCTGCCTGTGGTTTCTGGCTCGCAACAAGAAGAACGGCAAGTTCAGAGACAGAAGAAAGCACACGCTCTTCATCGATGCACGCAAACTTGGCACGCTGGTCGATCGCACTCACCGCGAATTGTCCGAAGAAGAAATCACCCGTGTCGCCAACACGTATCATGCGTGGCGTGGCGAAAAGGATGCAGGCAAATACGAGGACATCGCCGGGTTCTGCAAGAGTGCCAGCACCGACGACATCATCGGCCACAATTACGTGCTGACTCCGGGCCGGTACGTCGGCGCCGAAGACATTGAAGACGACGACGACATGCCGTTTGAAGAACGGATGGAGTACCTGACCGCTAAGCTTAAAGGACAATTCAAAGAGTCCGGAAAACTCGAAAAGACGATTGTCTCCAATCTGGCCAGCCTCGGCTTTACCGGTAAGGAATCGTCATGACGCCAGTACACCATTACCATGGGCAGGAGCGATTCTCCGCGAAGCATGACCGCGTACTTTATCTCTTTTCACTTGAGGTGAAGCATGCAAAGTGAATGGACGCCATATTGCGTAGGAGACCTATTCGATCTCGTGCCTGGATTTGCTTTCAAAAGCCGTGAGTTCGTAGCGTCCGGTGTGCCCGTCTTGAAGATCAAGAATGTAAAGGCAAATCAGCTTCTCTTTGATGATGTTTCCTACGTCGATCCGGCCTATTTGAATACCAAGCCGCAGTTCGTAGTCCGTGACGGAGATCTTCTGATCTCAATGACGGGCAATCGTCACGACGGCACTCCGAGCACGTGGGTTGGCAAGATCGCACAATATCGCGGGACTCAACCGTATCTGGTAAATCAACGCGTCGGCATTCTTCGTCCCAAGAATGGCGTTGAATTGAATCGTCGCTTTTGTTCGTATCTATTGAGTTCGTCGACATATCAAGACCTCTTCATTGCGATAGCAACGAGTTCAGGAGGGCAAGCGAATCTATCTCCTGCGCAGATTTACGGTGCTGACCTTTCATTGCCGCCTTTGCGGATTCAGGATCGCATCGCGGAAATCCTCGGCACGCTGGACGACAAGATTGAGTTGAACCGACTGATGAACGAGACGCTGGAGGCGATGGCGCGGCGGCTGTTCAAGAGCTGGTTCGTCGACTTCGACCCCGTCCATGCCAAAGCCACCCTTCGACGCCAGCACCCCAAACTCAGCAACGCCGACCTCTCCCGCCGCGCCCTCCCCAACATGGCCCCCGAAATCGCCGAACTCTTCCCCGACGAGTTCGAAGATTCCACCATTGGGCCGATTCCGAAGGGCTGGACAGACGGTGCCGTTGCTGATGCCATCGATATCAATCCACGACGCACGATCAAGAAGGGGGAAACAATCAAATGGCTCGACATGAAAAACATGCCGACCACTTCCGCCAGAGCGACCGATTGGGAGGAACGCGAGTTTAAGTCGGGCACAAAATTCGAAAAAGGCGATACGCTCGTAGCCCGCATTACTCCGTGTCTGGAGAACGGCAAAACAGCGTTCGTCGACTTTCTCGATGACGACGAAACGGCGGCGGGTTCGACCGAATATATCGTCCTACGACCGAGGGCGCCATTGCCGCCAGTTTTCGCCTACTTCCTCGCCCGTAACGAAGACTTCCGGCAGCACCTTATTGCAAACATGACTGGCACGTCTGGTCGCCAACGAGTGCCAGCCGATTGCATCAACGGCTATCCACTCGCAATTCCCGACGAACCAATCGCGTCCCAGTTCGGTCAAGTCGTTGAAGAGATGTTTGCCCAGATGAAGAAGAACGACGAAGAGTCCGCCGATTTGGCCCGAACTCGGGACAGATTGTTGCCGAGACTCCTTTCCGGCGAACTCACTATACCTGACGGAGCAAGACCATGATTAATTCTCTGCAACTCATTCGGAACGTCGGGCAGTTTGATTCCGTTAACGCAGGAGCAGCCCTCACGTTCCAAAAACTGACTTTGATTTACGCAGAGAATGGTCGGGGCAAGACTACCCTCGCTTCAATCATGCGTTCGCTTGGATCTGGTGACGCAGTCGCTATTTCAGAACGCAAGCGATTGGCTGCTCCACACACTCCACACGTTGTCGTGGACTGTGTTGGCGGCCCACCACACGCAATGTTTCAGAATGGCTCGTGGAATCGAAATCTTCCAGATCTCTGCGTCTTTGACGATTCGTTTGTCGATGCGAACGTACATTCGGGTCTCGTAGTTCACGCCGATCACCGGAAGAACTTGCATGAACTGATTCTTGGAGCTCAGGGCGTCGCGTTAAGTCGAACCCTTCAACAATGTGCGGAAAGAATTGAGCGACACAACTCGGATCTACGGGCTAAAGCCGCTGCTATTCCAGTTGCAGTTCGCGGAGGTCTATCGGTAGACGATTTCTGCGCTCTGCCAAAACAAGCACAGATCGATGATGCCATCCAGGCCGCCGAACAGACTCTTGCTGCGGTTCGGCAGCAAGAAGCCATCCAAACGACGCCTGTTTTTGAATCGATCGCACTTCCGGCAATTGATGCAGCCTCGATCGAGGCTTTGCTTACAAGAGATCTTGACTCGCTCGATGCTACAGCAGTCGCTGAACTTCAAACCCACCTTGCTTCGATAGGAGAAAATGGCGAATCATGGTTGGCCGATGGCATGTCAAGGATCTCAGATTCCAACGAGTGTCCTTTTTGCTCACAGGATCTAGACGGCACGCGTCTAGTCGAGCATTATCGAGCGTATTTTTCCGACGCTTACTCTGACTTAAAGCGAGAAGTTGCGGAGATTACCGCCGCCTTTAGGAGAGACCACGGTGGTGACGTCCACGCTGGGTTCGAGCGTCGATTTCGCGCCACGACAGATCGGCGAACATTTTGGGCTCAGTTCACTGAAATGCCTGCGGTAGAAGTTGATACCGCAGAAATTGAGAGAGACTGGAAGTTAGCTCGTGAGCTTGTGCTTGCTGCATTTGAACAGAAAGCGAAAGCTCCACTGGAGAAAGTCTCACTGTCTCAACAGGCCACCGATGCAATCGACACGTTCAATGGACATCGTCAAATTGTCGAGCAGCTGAGCCATTCGCTGGTAGCTTTGAATCAATCGATCGAAATCGTGAAGGAGAAGGCGCAATCTGGAGACCTTGTGACAGCACAAGCAGACGTCGCCCGTCTCAAAGCGACGAAGGCTCGACATGAACCGGCAACGGACACGGCTTGCCGGGAATACCTTGTAGAGAAGGCAGCTAAACTCCAAACCGAGACGCAAAAAGCGACGGCTCAATCGTCACTTGACCAGTATCGGACAACCACGTTTCCTGGCTTCCAAGCAGCTATCAATACATATCTCGGCAGATTCAATGCGGGTTTTCGGCTCGACCAAGTGACTTCGGCCCTCACGCGCGGCGGCCCCACATGTACTTACAGTGTATTGATCAACAACAATCCGATATCTGTGGCGGCGCGTGAAAATCCGGGGGAACCATCCTTCCGCACCGCTTTAAGCGCTGGTGACCGAAACACATTGGCTCTCGCATTCTTCTTTGCGTCACTTGATCAAGATCCGAATCTTGCACAAAAAATAGTCGTGATTGACGATCCGGTCTCCAGTCTTGATGACCATCGGTCATTAACGACTGTTCAAGAGGTTCGGCGTCTCGCCGCACGTGCTTCTCAGGTTGTTGTTCTGTCGCACAACAAGAGATTTCTTTGCAACATCTGGGAAGGAGCGGATAGGAATGCCCGTACCGCAATCGTTGTAGCGCGTGATGGCAATGGTTCGACTCTTCAGCAATGGAACGTCGCTGATGACTGCATCACCGAACATGATCGGAGGCATAGACTCCTGAGAGATTATCATTCGAATGGAACTGGAGATGCGAGAGCTGTGGCTACCGCAATCCGTCCATTGCTGGAGGCATTTTGTAGAGTCGCTTATCCAGAACAATTTCAGCCGGGAACTCTCTTGGGCCCATTCCGAGGCGTTTGTGAACAGAGAGTGGGCACGGCGGACGAGATTCTGAATCAAGCCGACATCGACGAGCTACGTGATCTGATTGATTATGCGAACAGATTCCATCATGACACAAACCTTGCGTACGACACTGAAGTAATAAATGACGGTGAACTTGGAGGGTTTGTGTCTCGTGCGCTAGAATTTACTAAACGATAAAACCTTATGACCAATAAATTCACCGAATCCACCGTTGAAGAAGCTGTCCTTGAATGGACGGATGGCCTCGCGTATTCCGTTCTGCATGGGCCGGAGATTGCCCCTGGTGAAGCGGCGGCGGAGCGAAATGGGTTCGATGAAGTGGTGCTCGTTGGGAGACTGCGAGAAGCGATCGAGAGGTTGAATCCGAACATTCCCGACGGTGCCCGCGAGGATGCGTTGCGTCGCGTGTTGCGGACCGACACGCCGAATCTGCACGAGAACAATCGGCTCTTTCACCGCATGCTGGTCGATGGAATCGATGTTGAGTTTCAACAAGATCGACGCACGGTGCATGACAAGGTTTGGCTGATCGATTTTGCCGATCCGGAAAACAACGACTGGCTGGCCGCCAATCAGTTTTCCATCACCGAAGACAAACACACCCGACGTCCGGACGTGATCTTGTTTGTCAACGGATTGCCACTGGTGGTGATCGAATTGAAGAACGCGGCTGATGAGAACGCCACAACCAAGAAGGCTTTCGACCAGCTGCAAACCTATAAGCTGCAACTACCCACGCTGATGACGTACAACGTTTGCCTTGTGGCCAGTGATGGCATTACGGCTCGCATTGGAACGCTCACCGCTGGCTGGGACCGCTTCATGCCGTGGCGAACGGTTGAGGGGAAAGAGATCGCCTCAAAAGGAAAGCCGGAACTTGATGTGCTCGTCAAAGGCGTGTTCGATAAGCAGCGTTTTCTGGATTTGGTTCACAACTTCATCGTCTTCGAAGTCGATGGGGGAACAGTCATCAAGAAGATGGCGGGCTATCACCAGTTCCACGCCGTCAACAAAGCGGTGGAATGCACACTCCAAGCAATTTCGCCCGAAGGGGATCGCCGCGTTGGTGTAGTCTGGCATACACAGGGGAGCGGCAAGAGTCTGACGATGGCGTTTTACGCCGGGAAGATCGTGCGTCATCCAGCGATGGAGAACCCGACGCTGGTCGTCATCACCGACCGCAACGACCTGGATGACCAGCTGCACGGCACGTTTTCCGCTTGTCACGATTTGCTGCGTCAAAAACCGGCTCAGGCAAATGGGAGAGACGAAGTTCGCGAGCTGCTTCAAGTCGCATCGGGCGGAGTTGTTTTCACCACCTTGCAGAAGTTTGCACCTGATCCAGGCAAGTCGTATCCCGAGCTTTCCGACCGCCGTAACATCGTTGTCATCGCGGATGAAGCCCACCGCAGCCAGTACGGCCACTACGCCAAAGCAAAGTCGACCGGCGAAATCAGCTACGGCTTCACCAAGCACCTGCGAGACGCCTTGCCGAACGCTTCGTACCTGGGCTTCACCGGAACGCCGATTGAGCTGGGCGACAAGAACACGAAGGCCGTGTTCGGTGACTACATCGACGTCTACGACATCAGCCGAGCGGTCGAGGATGGAGCAACTGTCAAGATTTTCTACGAAGGACGACTCGCCAAATTGGAACTCAGCGAAGACGAACGCCCGAAGATCGACAGTGAGTTTGAAGAGATCACCGAAGGGGAAGAGGATTCAGCTAAGGAGAAACTAAAAACCAAGTGGGCTGCTCTGGAAGCACTGGTCGGCAGCGAACGACGCATCAAGCTGATCGCCAAAGACCTTGTCGACCACTGGGAACAACGCCAGGCATCAATGGACGGCAAGGCAATGATCGTATGCATGAGCCGCCGTATCTGCGTTGAACTCTACAAGGAACTGGTTGCCCTGCGTCCCGACTGGCACAGCGACGATGACGAAGACGGCGCACTGAAAGTCGTCATGACGGGATCAGCCAGCGATCCGGTCGAATGGCAGCAGCACATTCGCCCCAAGCGAGGCCGCGAGGCTTTGGCCAAGCGATTCAAAAAGACCGACGACCCGATGAAGCTGGTCATTGTTCGCGACATGTGGCTGACTGGCTTTGACGCTCCGTGTATGCACACCATGTACATCGACAAGCCGATGGGCGGTCACAACCTGATGCAGGCGATCGCTCGCGTGAACCGTGTCTTCCACGGCAAACCGGGCGGACTCGTGGTCGACTATCTGGGATTGGCGACAGAACTAAAGAAGGCACTGGCTCAATACACTCAGGCGGACCAGGAGGGGACCGGAATACCAATCGAACAAGCCCTTGAAGTTCTGCTGGAGAAGTACGAGATCGTCCAGGGCATTTTGCACGGTTACGACTATTCGAAGTTCTTTAATGGCACCGCATCAGAACGAATCGGCGTTATCCCGGAGGCGATGGATTTCATTCTCCGACAGGACAACGGACAACAGCGATTCACACAGTCCGTGACGGAACTGTCTAAAGCATTCGCATTGGTCGCGACGCATGACGATGCCGTAGCGATCCGGGAAGAAGTGGCGTTCTTCCAGTGCTTACGTGCTCAGTTCGGCAAACTGGAAAGCGGTGGCGGTGACGGGAAAGCCAGCAAAGAAGACCTCGACGCAGCCGTCCGCCAGATTCTTTCCAAGTCGGTCGCATCCGATGAAGTGATCGACATCTTTTCCGCCGCTGGTATGGACCGTCCCGACATTTCCATTCTGTCGGATGAATTCCTGGCTGAAGTTCGCGATATGCCACAGCGAAATCTCGCACTTGAGGTTTTGCGAAAGCTGCTCAGCGACGAGATCAAAACCCGTTCAAGAAAGAACCTCGTACAGTCACGTCTGTTCTCGGAGATGCTGGAAAAGACGATCAAGAAGTACCAAAACCGATCCATCGACGCCGCCCAGGTCATCGCAGAACTTGTCGAGATGGCCAAAGAAATGCGAGAAGCTCGCCGCAAAGGAGAATCACTCGGTCTAACCGAAGACGAAGAAGCCTTTTACGAAGCCCTCGAAGTCAACGACAGCGCCGTAGCCGTGCTCGGCGACAAAGCACTTTGTGCCATCGCCCGAGAACTAGTCGACGGCGTCCGCAACAGCGTTTCCATCGACTGGACCGTTAAAGAAAGCGTGCGGGCCAAGCTCCGCGTCATGGTCAAAAAGATTCTCAAGAAACACGGCTACCCACCAGACAAAGCTGCAAAAGCCACAGAAACGGTTCTGAAGCAGGCAGAACTACTTTGTGCAGACTGGGTCGCGTAAACTCATCGGTAAAAGTGAGTAATGTCAACGTATTTTTACGATCATTCTGGCTCGATGCAGTTCCCGGAACGAACTGAAGAAGGGACGGGGCTACGCCGTGCCCAGAGAGGTGCAATATTTGCGATTGGATCACATTTCAGCCTGTCGAAAGCGAATGCTCTAATCTCTATGCCAACAGGTACGGGCAAAACTGGCGTCCTGATGATGGCTCCTTACCTCTTAAGGGCCTCACGTTGCTTGATAATTACACCGAGCCGTATGGTTCGAGACCAGATAGCGGAAGAGTACAGAACACTAGCGTTGTTGAAACGACTTGGTGTTCTCCCCGAATCTCTACCGTGCCCAGTTGTCCAGGCGATCGAATCGAAAATCCTGAGAGAAGAACAATGGGAAACGCTTTCTGAAGCTGATGTTGTGGTAACAACGCCGATGGGGTCGAGCCCCGCTCTCGAAGACATTCCTCATCCGCCGGACGACCTATTTGACTTACTACTTGTCGATGAGGCGCATCATAGCCCGGCGAGAACATGGAAAGCATTGATGCAGGCTTTTCCATCTGCGCGGCAAGTCCTGTTCACTGCGACACCATTCCGCCGCGACCGAAAGCAGCTTCCTGGAGAATTTGTTTATGAGTTTCCCCTGCGGGAAGCTCTCGCCGACGGCGTGTTTGGATCGATCTCATTTGTTGGATGTGATAACACTGAGCAGCTTTCGAATGATGTTGTGATCGCTCGCAAAACTCAGGAAATTTACAATCACGATCGTACAGACGGTTTCGATCACCGGGTCATGGTGCGAACCGACAGCCGGAGTCGAGCAACAGAACTTCTCGAAATCTATCAGCAATCAACAAGTCTGCAGCTGGCGATCATTCATGGTCAACACTCCCTCGCTCATGTGCGTCGAACAGTTCGACGACTAAAAGACGCAGACCTAGACGGCGTCATATGCGTGGACATGTTCGGTGAAGGCGTGGACATGCCGCAATTAAAGATCGCTGCAATCCACTCTCCACATCGTTCACTCGCCGTTACGCTTCAATTCATCGGGCGATTCGCTCGGACGGGGGTTGAAAACCTCGGAAGTGCAAAATTTATTGCAGTGCCAGAAGAAATCGAAACAGAGACGAAGACGCTGTATCAGCAAGGGGCTGTATGGGAAGAGCTAGTTACAAACCTGGCTGACTCTCGTGTATCAAGTGAACGCGAATTGAGAGACCAACTTCGAAGTTTCTCTCCAGGCCAGATAGTAATACCCGAGACTGACATGACCCTTTCGGTTATACGCCCCTGGTATCACAGCAAAGTGTTTCACGTGTATTCCGCTGTTGACCTGCACGCACCACTTGTGTTTGGAAACGAAATGGAGGTCGTACAGCGATTTGTAAGCGACGATCTTAGTTGCGCCGTTTATGTTTGCCATTCAGCAAAAAAACCTCGCTGGATGGAAGTTCCGTCCATTCAGGATGTTTCTTACTACCTGTTCATCGTGTTTTATGATGAGACTAGTCGATTGCTGTTTATAAATTCTTCGGTGAAGACTGAAGATATGTATTCACAAATTGCAGAACAACTGACAAACGGAACTTTCACTGGTGTCTCAACGTCTACGATTAATCGCGCATTGAGAGCTCTGGACAATCCAGCATTCTTCAGCGTGGGATTGAAAAACCGCCTTTTTGGGAATCAGGTCGAAAGTTACAGGATTATCTCAGGAGAGAGAGCCGATGGTGCGGTAAGCAACACAGATGCTCAATTGTTTGATCGTGGCCACTTATTTGGAAGCGGCGATACGAGCGAAGGGAAGGCAACGCTGGGAATCAGCACGTTGTCCAAAGTATGGAGCAATAAGGCAGGTTTTGTTCCTGAATACGTTGCTTGGTGCCGGGCGGTAGCAGAACATCTAACAAATTCGACACCTGTTGTGACTGGCTCCCGAATTGACCTGCTCGCCACTGGCGAAGAAGTGACAAGCATTCCCTCGCACGTTATCGGGGCTGGCTGGCACGAGACCGCATATAAGTCTCGGCCAGTCGTCGTCGACAATCAAGATACCACACTCTCGTGTGACCTTCTGTCTCTGGACTTTGAAATTGTGAGTTGCGATGCGGCTACCGCTCGCATTCATCTTCATGGACTTGGCGACCCGCTTGCCGTGGATTTTCATGTCAACGGCACTCCCTTCTTTCAGATTGCCTCTCATAGAGACATCGCCATAACGACTCGCACTGTCACTGGTGCATTATCGGAATACTTGAGTAGCTTCGGATTCCACCTCTATCTTTCGGATTTCTCACGCCTATATCGCAATCAGCTATTTCGTTCCAATCTCAATCTAGAACATCTTCCAGAGGCAGCGTTTCAGTCGATCGACTGGTTAGCGCAGGGTGTCGACATTTGTCGGGAATTCGGCCAGTCACCTAATGGCATATCGATTCATGATGCTATTCAAGAACGCCTCGTGCAATCTGATGCTCCTGTCGTAGTTTACGATCATCGATCAGGAGAAATTGCTGATTTTGTCACTCTGCAGTCCAGAGACGGCGTAGTAATCTGCGAGGTCTTTCACTGCAAAGGAGCAGGTGGTGAGGCGCCATCTAGCAGGGTGGGCGATGCTTACGAAGTGGCGGGACAAGTCGTGAAGAGCGTTAAACACTCGAAAACCCCTGCTGCGCTGAAGACCGAACTGACACGCCGTTTGGCGTCTGGGTCAACATATTGCAAAGGCGGGCTAACAGATGTCGAGCGTTTGCTGGAAGAGGCCGAGCGTACCCGCTTTGAGTTTCGTGTCTGTCTCGTCCAGCCGGGCATCTCAGTGGCAGATCTGACTGACCCCGTTGGAAGAATCCTGGCCGGTGCGTACGACTACGTTCGTGCAACTACGGGAATTCCTCCCGTGTTCTTAGTTTCAAAGTGACCGCCGAGCCCGTGCTCAGAGACGGTTAGATATCCAGAATGTAAGTATGCCACTTGTTTCTCCTTTGGCAATTGTATTGACGCCACGGGCGCAGCAATATGAATGTGTCCCATAACGTCCTTAATGCGACGTATTATGGCGGCGCATTCTTCCCACCATTCGATTGACCAATCAACCCATCTTTTTCCAGCGGCGTCAAGTTTCTGCAACTCCGTCGGTGACTTCGAAAGCGCTCGTCCCGGCGGTCATCGAATCCGCCGGCCCGGATGCCAAACGACGCTTCGTGGAATTCTTTACCGCGAACATTCGCAACCCGAATACCCGTGAGTCATATCTGCGGGCGGTGCGGTTTTTTTGTCAGTGGTGCGATGACACCCGCATTCAACTGACTGCCGTTGAGCCGACACTGGTGGCTGCTTATATCGAAGAGATCCGGGAACGCTATTCGGACGGATCAGTGAAGGTCCATCTGGCTGCCATTCGGATGCTGTTCGACTACTTCGTGACTGGTGGGATTCTGCCGTTCAATCCAGCTCAGGCGGTCAAAGGTCCGAAGCTGGTTGTCGTGAAAGGCAAGACGCCGGTTTTGTCGGCGCGTGACGCTCGCAACTTACTCGACTCAATTGACACTTCGAAGATCGTGGGGCTTCGTGACCGAGCATTGATCGGGACAATGGTCTATTCGTTTGCCCGAGTTGGAGCCACTCTGAAAATGAACGTCGACGATGTCTGGTTGAATGACCGTCGCCACTGGATTCGTCTGCACGAAAAAGGCGGTCGATACCACGAAATGCCGCTTCATCACAATGCCGAACAATTCCTGCTGGAATACATGGACGCCGCCAACCTGCACGGTCTCCAGGGCATTCCCCTCTTTTGCACCGTTGGCCGTCGTCGTCACCTGACGGAAACGCGGATGGATCGCAATGACGCCCTGAGAATGATCAAGCGTCGTGCCCGCCAGGCTGGAGTCAGTCCCCGCATTTGTTGCCACACCTTCCGAGCGACAGGCATCACCGAATACATGCGAAACGGAGGCACCCTGGAGAAGGCCCAGCAGATGGCAGCACATGCTTCGTCGAAGACCACCAATATGTATAATCGGGTTCACGATCAGGTGAGTCTGGACGAGGTCGAACGGATCGTGATTTAGCGTTCGCATCATAAAAGTCGCGTCCAGATGCATTAATCATGCTATCTGCACGATAACAAGAACCACATTTTTCCCTTTACACATTATCATAGCGTCCATTCGCTACTTCTCTTGAACTTGCAATGCTTTAATTGCTTCTGTCAACTCGGCAAGGTCATTCTGTAATCGTCGATTCTCTTCCTCGATCTGGTCGAAACGAGCCCTCAAATCGTCTGCACTTTCGAAGACGCGCCCTTGGTCATCCAGGTGCTTCAATACAAGAGCAAACGCGTTTTTTGAGTCAGCGAGCTGTTGTTTGACACGAGCAAGAACTTCACGGACAGGTCCAACTTCGCCTTCAATGTTGTGGAGCAATTCTTCAAGCTGTCCTACATCGCTCGTCGTTGCCTGAAGTTTCATTTGCAGACTGTCAAGCTGCGTATCGACATCTCGAGAGTTCTTTTCTATAGTGCCAAGTCCGTCTTCTACTTCTTTGGCAGCACTTGCAATCTTCGGAAAAGTTTCCAGTTGCTCAGTTGTCAGGCCAACTGCTTCTCGTCTAATCAGCTCTAGTTGCTTGACGTAGGCCGCGCCCGCAGCAAATAGAGCGATAAACGAAACAATCAAACACCCTACCACAATAATTCGATTGATGGTTGCCGCTCGTTTGAGCGCCTTCCACTTCTCGTGGTTCCTGTAGTCGTGAAACGCAACATCAATTGCAAACAAGAATTCATTTGCTGATTGATACCGATCGGCTGGGTTTGATCTGCACGCCCTTTGAATAACCACATCGAATGCTTTCATGCTGTCGTCGATCGTTGCAAGTTCAACGTTTATCGACTGCACTCGCTTTTCAGCAAGCATCTCGTAAAGCACAAATCCAGCGGAGTAGATATCGGCAGCAGTGGATGGTTCAAATCCATCTCGGATCTCGGGGGCCACGTAGGGCCATGTCCCCAGCTGCTTATCAGACTCTAGCCTTCGCGAGTTGGACTCCCAGGCTGGCCCTGCAATGCCGAAGTCTACCAACTGCACTTTGCCATCAGGATCAATGAGCACATTCTCCAACTTGAGATCCTTGTGGACAATACCGTGAGCATGCATGGTATCAATTGCAGAAAGCAGCTGCTGAAACCATCGTATCTTCGTTTCCACAGATGATTCAGCACGCTCTAAAATACGATCGAGGCGATTCGATCTGTCGTTCACGGATTCGATCAATTGGAGCGACAAGTATGGCTCATCCCCTGCTGCAGAGTAGTCTACCGCCCGCGGAATATGCGCAGACTTGACGATACCCAGGATCTCAAACTCGCGCCGGAGTCGTTTGAGCGAGTCCTTATTATCCTTTCCGTGAGGCACTTTCAGTGCATAGAATACACCAGTCTGTTCGTGCTTTGCCTTGTATACCTTTGAAGATCCGCCTTCAGCAATCGCTTCGACCAAAAAGTGCCCGGCATAGCTTGGCCACTGGCGGCTTTCCTCAATGGTATTGTCGAACTCTACAAGTGACTCCAGAAAACCGCTCTCGTCGAGTTGACGAAACAGCCTTGCCTCCGCAGGCGAGCTTCTGTCCAGCTCGCTTAAAAAAGCATGCCGCTCTTCTCCGGACGGGGTGCTACAGAATTTGCTAAATGCTTCATCGGAAAACTGCGGAAGCTTGGCATCATAGTCCGCATTGTTTGCTTTCTGCGAGTCCGTCAAATCTTGCATTTTGATCACTCAACGCCCTGTTCGATGAAAGAAAATCATTCAGACCTTAGCTGACTTCGCCACTCATCAATGAGGCTCTGAAGTCTGACCGCATTTTCCGGCTCTGTGTCTGAATGACGTTCCAAGTTGATTTCCATCAGGCGAATTGCCCATCTGGCACACCCGGAGAAACTCAACTGTAATAGTAACTGATGCCGTTCTTTGGTTGACCTCGTTCCGAAATATCGTTCGACAAGTTCAGCCGGTGGCTCAATGTCGTCTAGTTTCTCAATTTCAGACCATTGACTTGGATCATTGAGTGCAGCTTGAAGTGCGGATCGAATTGAGTGGATCACATCTCCTCGCTGCTTCTCTGCTTCGGCTGCAGCTCTGCGAAGAATCAGTTCGAGTCCGACTTCGCCCCGTGGGTTGTCGATAACCGCAGTTGCGTTATCAGCTACCAGCTGTTGAATCAGCTCCTCAGTTAATGATTGTGGAAAGTCCTCAGAGGGACTATTAGGTTGTTGCATGGTGCGACAATTCCACAGTTATACGTATTTGTCAAGTTGATTCAAAGAACAGTCTAAGTTTTGCGAGCCCTTTCAATCGCAATTCACCCACGGTCGACGGAGGGATACCGGTCTTCTCTGCTATCGCTCGTACTTTCATTCCCTGTTGAACGCAGGTTATGACTTCATGCATTTTCGGATTTTCGTTTTGCATTGCCTCCATTGCAACGGCGAGTGTTTCAGCAAATTCAATATCCCCTTCGAGGCTGCTACGGTTTATTGGCTCGACATGTTCCAAAGACTCAAGGGAAACGCACCTATGTCTATCTCTTCTTTCGTTCTTTAACTTTGTAAGCAAATGCCATTGAAACCTGCGTTTCAATAAAGCTCTGAGATGCTGCTCGTCGTTCACGGAGATCTTTTCGTTGCGAATATCCTCTAATGCATCCTGAAGGCAAGAGTAGACGAGATCAGACGTGTCGGTGAAGACGCGTGCTTGCCGGTATTTGACGTTTAGCAATAACCGAGCGAAAGTCATGAACGCCTCTCCAAGCCTCGCGGCCATCTCATTCATTTCTCGAGAGCCTTTAGGCGGGAGATTTAGAAAAGAGTAAGCGTCCGCCTGCTCGTCCTCGTGTTTCTCGGATTCGTCGTCAGTCATCGCGTCGCTCCTGAGGCTCCTCAGAAAAAAATCGAAAAAGTCCGGACAAACATGCTACTCCGAGTTCTATAGGAAGTGAACGACGAGGCAAGGTCACTGACCAATGGTTGGTCAGCCTGGTACTCGCCTACTTCCCAAGAGTGCGAAGTATCCGCGATGGACTTTGATGAATTCAATCGGAGGTACGAGGAGCCGCCAACGCTTCGGCCAGCACGTCAGGTGTCGTTCTGGGAGAGAGTCATGAATGTATGGGACACAATCTGCCGCTGCGTTGCACACGTGTTTTGGGCATGCGTGCTGCTTTCGGCACTGTCAATTTTAGTTCGAGGATGCAATGAACAACAGTGTGTTGATCTGCGGCAAAACGGGTTCGAGCAAGTCGAATACGGTTCTAGCGAACATCGAAGATGAGCAAGTCGTCGTTTTGGACATTCAGAAACGTAGTACGGCGTGGCGTGGCTTCTGCCTGAAAGGAGGCGTCTACGAGGATCTCGATTCGCAGCGAGGTCTACCGCTAAAAATCGACTTTCAGAATTCACTTGATCGAGAGGACTTACTCGAAGCGCTCCTTGATCGACGTGGTTCGACAATTGACCTGCATCCACAACTTGAAACAGTAACAGACTACTTCTTTCAACTCTGCCAGGGAGACATGCGGACGTGTCAACGGATTTTCCGAAGAGGTGACGAGTTTCTTGAGGCATTGGAACGAGCAGACAGAGACGTCCGTGAATGGTGGGCGAGCCAACCGGGTGGTGTGGCTTGGGAACGAATCACAGCACCCACCGAGCGACTCACAAGAATACTCACGAAACCAGCAATCGCGAGCAGAATCAGCAATGACGACTCCTTCCTTGATGTTCTCCGTTCAGGACAGAGTTACTTCGTCGATGGGGGCGACGTGATCACCGAGGCTGAGGTGAGGTTCATTCTCAAGCTGAGGCTGAAAACGATCATTCGATACATGAAACAAGGCGGAAGCCCTCTAACTGTTGTTCTCGAAGAATCAGAGGCAGCAGGGCTAATCACTCCGCAGGTTGTGAATGCGCTCCTCACGATGAGAAAGAGAAATTTACGATTTGTCATCGTGTGTCAGGAGGCGAGCTGGGGGGACGAACGATTAACGGAAGCAGTCCTCCAAAACACTCAGCACGTATGGCACGCTCAGGGTGGAGAGATTACGGCGAGAACAGCAGCAGCGGATCTTTTGCCGATGCTGAACCCACGAGCAATCAAAGAGATTCAGGAGCGGTTCGTGGCGATCGGCGATCAGCAATTCATTGAAACCCGGAATATCTATTTCAGCTTGGAAGAACAGCAAAAGAGGATGATGCAATGGCTGCTCAATTTACAGCGAGGTCAAGCTTTTTCGAGGAGTGGATCTCAAGTCAGATTTCTTCAAATTCCAGAGATACATGTGTCCGAACGCCAGCCGACAGTATTACCCCGTTTGAATTGGGACGAGCCAGAAAGAAATTCGTCCGACAACTCCTCGACGTCCACGCAGCCACGATCACGCAAGCAGGGTCGCTCTGTTTCCGATCGTATGAAGGAGCTATTCGGTGGTTCGCGAGAGAAGCAAAGCGAAAAACGGGATGGAGACCACGATGCGTAGGAATGTGGCAGAAGGAGAATGGCCGTCCGGCAAAAGTCTTTTGCAACTACCGACCACGTTACCCGGAGCATGAAGCAATGCTCACTCAGGAATTGCTCGACTGGAACATTCCGATCTTTGACTGGAGGCGATCGATTCTAACAGACTCAGAATTGAAGCCAGACGCCCAATACAAGGAATTGATGATCGAGTACGACACGGGAACAGAGTCTCGACGCCAGGTCACGAAGCAAGCAAGTCGCTACCACAAGAAAGATGTCCTTGTCGTATGGGTTTTTCAATCCGCGACACGGTTTGGTTGGGTGCAGGGAAAGAACACTCTCGTCAAGCTCGCCGGGTCGAGCGAAGTGTACTCCACTGACGGCAATCGCACGTCCGTCGATGGGGTTTGCCAGATGATTAAGTCTGGTCAGTAACTCGTGCGGTTTCCTATCAGACGAAAGAGGTGACTTATGCTCCAAGAATTGTCGCCAGCTCAAACGATGCTGGCGCACTTTATCGACCCTCGTATCACTTCGATCCGAAGTGCCCACCTGCACAGGAAGGCGGAGGAACGAGCAGAGCAGACCTTCGGGGTCATTAAGACGGTGACTGATCTACCGATTCAGAAGCCAGTCTATCGGAATGCCGAGCAGTTCTCTGAGGAATTGGTTAGCCAACTCTTCGGGGAACGTGTCGGACGACTCGACTATGTGAACGGTCAGATTGTCGCTCACTGGTTCGAGAAACATCGAAAGCGTGGACTCATGCAACATGACTGGCGGCTCGAACGTCACGAACACACGCTGACAAGGACACGTTTCAAGCACTTGCCTTACACAGGCTGTATGCCGAGACGTGCGCAAGAAATCCATGACGCTATCTGTTCAGTGCCTGCACTGATGAGGTCGTGTCGGGTGTTGGAAGGAACCGTCGTAGGACTCAAGGAAGATGTTGTCGAGCGGTGGAAGGAGGACACGGCTTTCAAAGTGGCTTTGGATAACGCGAAACAACGTGTTGGCGAAGCAGCGCAAGGAGTGCGTCGTGGGGTGGAGAGGTTCGCCGAGTCGGTTCGATCTCTGCCCGTATTTTTAGGAGACCCCATCATCGTGGTGGGTTCCGATCTCGCTATCTACGGTTGGTTGGAGTAAGTGATGTACGACGAACGGTTACGAAAACTTGAGTTGCTCCCCGCAATGGAGCAACAGAAAGCAGAGCTGATGGTACAGGGTGTCTTAGACTCGATTGACGTTGATCCTCAGGGCATTTTGCAGATGGCTCTGAATCAAGCGGCACACGTCGAGATGAAGATGACTTGCACTCGTGACGCCTTGATTATCGAGATGGTGAAAGAGGCAACACCACAGCCACAACGGCGTGGCTTCTTCGGCTAGATGTGGCTAACCGCCACTACGGTTAGAACGCCCATCTGGGCATCCTATCCATTCCCCTCTCTCAACATGAAGTTACTTAAACGCAAACCACGATACTTTGTCGAACGCATTCGATCGAATGTGAAAGCTTCGCTGTACTGGAAGCTGGAAGGCAAAAAATACGTGCTGTATGTAGACCTTGCTTTTCGGAGCAAGTGGAATTGGAAGTCCCTCGGGAGCTTCCGATTTGCCGACCTCAAGGATGTAAGAATGGCCTGTCAAGACTGCTCGTTGGTCTTCAACACCGGCATTCTCGGAGAGCGATAACAACAGAACGCTGTAGTGGCAGCGTTCAATACTTTTGACTCCTGTTTCGATCACGCCAAAGTTTCAAAGAAATGAGCAAAACATCATATGCAGCGGCGAAGCAGTTTCTGAAGTCCGGGATTTCAGTTACGGCAGGCAATGGCAAAATTCCAGCATTGTCCCCAATCCCCTATCGCTCTCGCTATGCCACCGATACTGAGCTTCGGGATTGGTTTCTCAGGAATGATTACACCCTCATGCTTGTGTGCGGGCACCTTAGCGATCTGACAGTGCTTGATGCGGACAGTGTTGCTGCCGAAACATTTATCGCGGAGCACGCATGGACAAGCCAGATTGCACAAACGCCCTCAGGCGGCAAGCACTACTATTTTCGATTCGCAGACGTCCGAAATCATGTCAATGTTAATGGGATCAGGATGGACGTACGTTCCGAAGGCGGTGTGGTAGTCGCTCCACCATCGGCTGGCTATCGATGGATTATGAAAGGTGCCAGAGGGACGTTGCTCGACGTGCTACCCCAACCCCAACCTGTTCAACGCTACAAGGCCCCTGAACTCCCGGATGATGCGTTGATCGATCGAACGAGAAAATATTTAGCAAAACTCCCCCCAGCGATTGCTGGTCAAGGTGGACACCGGATCTGCTACCGCGCCGCATGTGTTGTTGCAGATCGCATTGGCCACCTAACCATCGAACAGATGATCCATGTCATGCAAGAGTGGAACTCTCGCTGTGAACCTGAATGGAGTCACAAAGAACTAGAGCATAAGCTCAATGATGCCCTAAGGAGGTGAGAATGATTCCGTTTTTGTTGTTTCTAGGATTAGTGGCTGGTGTGATCGGTCTGGTTGTCTCTCTCGAACTGTTGGAGAAACAGAAGCAGCACTACGAGCAGCAGATCAGAGAGATCAAGCAGCAGATCAACATCGCTGTTATCAGAACTCCGAACTGTCTTTGTGGAACACCAGCCACGCAGCAGTTCGAGCTGGAAGACAAGACCTATTTCGCCTGTAATAAATGCCTTGCTACTCAATTGGAGAACGTATGAAAACCGTGATTGCAATTCACAACGTCGGAACTGGAACCTGCTCATTCAGCGGAAAGAAGGGCGAAGGGGCGACTGTCTCCTTTGCCAACGGAATGTTTCGTGAGCAGTTTCTTAGTTGGGTGTCCCTCAAGAAGCTCGCCGTGCTCACTGGAAATCAGCTGAGCGAGCGACAGCCTGACAACCGACCGCAGGATGCCTCGGCTGGGAACGCTTCCACGATGAGTAACCCAAAGTAAGCCCGCTCGACTTCGATTCGTACAGTCTTCTGATTGTCTCGCGTGAAACGATCGTCATCGGATGACCGTCCATTTCTCGCGACGAAGTCTGTAACTTTTTAAATTCCGCTGTTCAATTTTCGCTGGGAGCGATCGAGCCAGACGGCTCTCGCATGCGTCGTGTTTCGACGTGTTTGATTGCGAAAATCAACGTGTCCAACAAGTAGCGATCTAGTTCGCAACGAGTCCTGGCACATGATTAAATCGAAAAATCACCATGGTGAACCCTCGCGCCATGAACAGAACATTGACCGGAAGAAGTCCTCAGCGAAGGTATTTCTTCAGTACGATTCGGAGTTGGCGACCAATGTCAACCATCCCCTGGCAGACATCGACCCGTGTAATCGAGCTAAGCAACGGGTAAATGTTATCGCAGCGATTCTTGCGCGACTTGCGGCCAGTCGTTCGGTCTCGGACACCTAGACTGGTACAATTGAGATCGCCAAGCTCTGAGGGAGAAACCGAATGGCCAGAACCAAGACAAAATCCAAAACGAAGCAACCCATCCGTATTGCGGGCTATGTTCGAGTTTCGTCTCAGCGGCAGGCGACGGAAGGTGACAGCCTGGTTGCTCAGCAGAACGAAATTCAGCAGGAAGTTGACTTCCGGATTCGTCGCGAGAACTGGGAAATCGATTCCGTTGAATTCTACGTTGACGCCGGTCGTTCAGCGAAAGATCAAAACCGCCCACAGCTTCGGCGACTAAAACGCGACATCGCGAATGGCAAGGTCGATGTCGTTATCTGCTTTAAACTCGATCGCATCACACGCAGTCTCAAGGACTTTGTCGACCTTTGGGAGCTGTTCGAAGATCATGATGTCGACGTGATTTCGCTACGCGAGAAATTCGACACATCGATGCCAACGGGTGAAGCCATGATTCAGCTCATCATGGTCTTTGCTCAGCTGGAACGCAAAATGACCGCTGAGCGAACCGTTTCGATCATGCGGGATCGTGCAGAACGTGGCTTGTGGAACGGCGGGCATGTTCTTGGTTATCAGTGCGACGATGGCCAATTACAGATTGACGAAGAGGGAGCAGCAATCGTTCGAATGATCTTCGACGGATTCGAAGAACTTGGATCAGCCTCCGCCGTGACGCGAAAGCTGAGTGACGCTGGGATTCGATATCCCACGTACAAGACACGAAGCGACAAAGTTCGTGGCGGGAACCTCTTTGCAAAGAGAAAAGTCATCGGCATTCTTCGAAATGCTGTCTACATTGGTCGATTGTCGTGGGGGGATGTTGTTGTCGAAGACTGCCACTCCCCCATCATCACGAAGGAGCAATTCGAACGTGTTCAGACAAAACTGGCAACAACATGCCGGCGATACACGAACAACTTGAAGGCAAACGGTCGACAGTATCTGCTTTCTGGTCTACTGCGTTGCTCCTGTGGTGCTCACATGGTCGGATTTTCTGCACGAGGGCGAAACCGGACGTATTTCTATTACCAATGCACCCGCCAAAGTCACGAAGCTGGCCCCTACTCGTGCTCAGCCCCAAGGATTCCTGCTGAAGCGTTAGAAGCGGCGGTCATCGGTCGCATCCGTGAAATTGGTCAGCACGTCGAGGCCAGAGAGAAAATCGTTGATAGGGCTGTCGAGTGTCTTTCAGGGGAATCGGAGCGATTGAAAGAGGCGGAAGAAGTCGTCCGCCGCCAGCAACTGAAGGTAAAGGCGGATATTGGACGACTGGTGGAGGTTCTCAAGAGTATTGGTGTGAAGGGCTTACAAAGTGTGGAGCACGAGCTTCGCCAGCTGGAACGCGACGAGAAAGAGCTGACGAAGAAGCTGAAGCAAATTCAAAGCGAACAGGCCCCCGCCGAACGAATCAGTGCCGACGCAAAAGCGTTCCTAGAATCATGGGAAGATGTTGGCGACCTGTTGGACGCAGCCACTCCTGAGGAACAAACCCAGATCCTGAGACACTACGTCGAAGTGCTGGAGCTTCACCCGGAAACAAAGAATGGCCGCAAAGGGACCTACATCCTGAAATTGTTCCCGGAAGTGTGTCCAGATCGCGGATTTGAATGGCTGGACGACGTCGATGGACCCGAAATGCCCGATCCGCCAACAAAAAACGGGACTGACGCCGAATCTGGCGACAATCCCGATTTGTTAACAGAGTCCGCTCTGGTTTGTATGAGCGAACAAAAAGCTCCCCGACGAGGACTCGAACCTCGAACCTACGGATTAACAGTCCGGCGCTCTACCAATTGAGCTATCGGGGAAGGTGTGCGAAAATTTAGGAGAATGAGGGAAGGCTTGCAACCCTACAATTGTGACTTTCTTACTCTCGGTTCTGACTTCGGCAAATTGTGGTCGGACTTGCAAACTGAATCGGCATATTTCGCTGTTGTGGTTTCAAAAGTTTCCGTGTTGGGGAGCGATTGTGGCTTTAAACTCAGCGCGCCTCAAGACAGAACCTGATCACCAATCTGAAAGTGCTTCAGTGATCACTTCTTTTTCTTTGAAGTGGTTTTCTTCTTGGCTGGTTTCTTCTTTTTTACCACTTTTTTGGCTGACGATTTAGTCGCCGTTTTCTTTTCAGCGGCAGCCGAACGTGATGATGATTTCTTGGCGGGCTTTTTCTTGCTGACTTTGGTCGTCGGTTTCTTCGGAGGCTTCCTCTTCACCGGGTTTTTGATGAGTTCGGCGAGCCTTTTTCCGGCGTCGAGCGGTGAAATTTCTTCATCAATTTCTTTATACAACTCGAAACCCGGTTGGAGCTTGGGATCGGTTGCGGCACACTTCAACAGGTAGCAGAATAGCTGACCTTCAGTTTTTTTCAGGCCTGCTTTGATAGCGTCGGCAGCCTGTTCCTCAGTGTCGACCGGGTCGGCAAGAGCAAGCCATTTCAGAACATGGGACATGGTCTCGTCGATCGGCAAAACATGAGCACCCAGAGCGTTCTGAACAGTGTAGTCGCGCATGAACGTGGAGAGATGCGAGATCGACATGAGCTCTTTGTTCGCAGCCTCTTGTGTTTTGCGTTTCAGCACTTCAATATCGAAGGCATAATATGTTTCGAAGACGTACTGTAGAACCTCGCGGATTCGAAGTGCCTTCCAGTTTGCGTCGTTGATGTCCCCGAGGACTTCTTCGATTTCGAGAACTGAGCTGACTCGGATTTCGTTGAGATCGAAAAATCCATCCAGCAGTCTGGCATGGGCTGCTTCCGCTTGTTCGTAGCTTGAATCTTCAAGGCACGCTGAAAAAAGCAGTGTTTCAAAGACGGACCGTTCCTGTTTTGGAGGAGAGCCTTTGTAATGCTTCTTCAACTCCGTAACCAGTTTTTTGCAGATTTTTTGTTTCTCAGCAGCTTTCAGCGAATTGCTGGCAGGCATGGATGCCTCCCGATTCTTGGGTCGAAATTTCAGGAACTGATCCGTTAGCTTATGTGTGACCTCTCAGGGATGGTGAGGATCGCGCGTTTCATTGGCTTTCGGATAGGTACAGTTGGTTCAGCAAAAAATGATATTCTGCAACGTAGGGTGAATCTCTCCGCAGGTCTGTGAATCACTTCGGGGCTTACACTAATTCAGGGGCAACAGGAGGTTAGTTGAAATGAGTCGCCAAGATGATCAATCAGTTGACTCTTGTTCAAGCTCATTTTGGGAACTCTCCTCGTCATCCTCTTTGGGAACGAGATCTTCGTTGTCGGCGTCCAGATCTTCGTCGTAGATCTCTCTTAACTTCTTTGAGACTTCGATGCTCTTCTTGATTCCCTGGTCGGAGATGAAGCTGAGGATGGGAGTCAGTCGTAATTGAAGTTGGTCTGCGATTTTTGACTGCAGCCATCCACGAGCAGCATTGAGTCCCTGAAGCGAAAGTCGTTCCGCTTTTTCATCACCGAGGATGCTGACGTAAATCTTGGCTGTTCGGAGATCTGAAGGGACTTCAACGTGTAGAACGGTTACATTTTTGACGCGAGGGTCTCGCAGTTCAATCACGATTGCAGAACTGACAACCTGTCGAATCGCCTCAGCAACCTTTGCAGTTCTACGAGTTTTCATACGTATCATTCAGGAGTTGAAGGAAAAATGAGAGAGTTGAGATGAGTGATACGGGCCGTTGTGGAAATTGTCTGAGTTTGACACGCTCGACCTTAGTCGCAAGCCAGAGTCAGACGAATCTCCACGCGAGCATTCTTACTCATCCAAGCTTCGTTTTCTCTCTTCAATACGATAGGCCTCGAGCAAATCACCTTCCTTGACGTCGTTGAAACCATCCAGGCGAATTCCACACTCGAAACCTTCTCGAACTTCTTTGGCGTCATCCTTTTCTCGTTTCAAGGATGCAATTCCATAGTTGTTCAAGATCGTCTGATCTCGAATGACGTGGACGCGGTTATTCCTGTCGATAGTTCCGTTCAAGACACGGCAACCTGCAACTGTTCCAGTTCGGCTGATCGAGAAGGTTCGCAGGACCAGGGCTCGGCCGGTTTGCACTTCGACCCGCTCTGGTTTAAGCATCCCTTCCATCGCCTGTCGAATATCATCTGTCACATTGTAGATGATTTTGTAACGACGAATTTGTACGCCTTCTTGCGAAGCAAGTGCCTCTGCACGGTCTTCCGCAATCACATGAAACGCGATGACGATCGCCCCTGATGAGGCTGCAAGGTAGACATCACTTTCGTTGACGCCACCGACACCTTCATGAAGGATCTTCAGCTTGACTTCATCGTGTTCGAATTTTTCCAATTCATGGCGAATGGCTTCGATCGAACCTGGTGTATCTGCCTTCAGAATGAGAGGGAGATCCTGGATCGATCCATCGCGGTGAGCGAAGAATGTCTCCAGAGACATTGGTCCACCACGATTTGCCAAAACGGCTGCTCGTCCGCGATCTTCACGTGTTTCAGCAATCTCGCGGGCTTCATCGATATCGTCCATGACGAAAAAGCGTGAGCCAGCGTTAGGAACAGTGCTTAGGCCTGCGATTCGAACAGGAGTCGACGGGCCGGCAACTGTGAGTTCCCGATCTTTGTCGTCGTACATTGCACGAACACGACCGTATGCCTGTCCGCAACTGACAATATCGCCAATCTTGAGGATTCCTCGACGAACGATCGACCACGCAATTGGGCCTCGACCTTCGTCCATGAACGATTCGAGACACGCTCCCTCGGCGGGAATGTCTTCAGCTGTTTTGTATTCCTGCAGTTCAGCAGTCAGTAAGAGAGTCTCAAGGAGATCGTCCACTCCGGTTCCATTCAGGGCGGAGACGCGGACCACTTCAACATCGCCTCCCCATTCCGATGGGAGAATGCCGTGCTGGGAGAGGTCTGTGAGCACTTTCTGTTCGTTGATGTCCGGAAGGTCACACTTGTTGAGTGCGACAATGATCGGAACACCAGCTGCTTTGGCATGGCTGATACATTCCACAGTTTGTGGCATGACACCATCGTTCGCTGCAACAACAAGGACAATCATGTCCGTGACGTTTGCTCCACGAGCACGCATTTCACCAAAGGCTGCGTGACCTGGAGTATCAACGAATGTTAATTTGTTGCCGTTGTGCGAAACTTGATACGCAGCAATGTGCTGCGTGATTCCACCTGCCTCGGAGTCCACCACGTTCGTAGTCCGGATTCGGTCGACGAGTGTTGTTTTTCCGTGGTCGACGTGTCCCAGGACAGTGATGATCGGTGGGCGCGGAACCAATTCGACGTTGAAATCTTCGTCCCGACGATCGAGCCGGTCCAGCAGAGTATCTTCGAAATCTGCTTCGTGCTCGATTTCCAGATCAACACCGAGTTCCATGGCAATTTCTAAAGCCATGTCATCTTCGAGTGGATCGTTGATCGTTACCATTTCGCCATGTTTGAACATGACCGTGATCAAATCACGGGCTGGCCGCCCCATCGCTTCTGACAAAGTTCGGACTGTCATTGGCGACATGACAACCGCTTCGGTCTTTCGCTCAATGGGATTGTTTCGGCGATTTCGTTTATTGGTCTTAACGATGACGTGATCGTCTTCGTCACCGCCTCGACGTTTCCGTTTCGAACGACGGCTTTTTCGAGCTTCCTCAAGGCTGAGGCCTCTTGAACCAGATTTGCCTCGGCGGGCGTCTCCTGATTCTTCCTCAGACTTTTTGCGAGTATCGTCCCGGTTCTTTTTGAGAATGTCCGCAAGCTTGTTCTTTTTGAGAACATCGCCAGTCAGGGCCACGTCTGGTTTTAAGACAGGGCCTTCTTCTTTTTTCTTGGGTGTTGGCGGCTTGTAGTTCGGAGTGGAGGCAAGGGCCGGAAGAGCTGGACCTTTTTTCTTGTCTTTTCGCGGTTGGCGATGTCGCATCGATCCCTGGGGACGCATTTCGCGCATTCCGGAACCGGTCGAAGACCCGCCTGTGGGATCGATGTAGTCAGACCGGCTCATTGCCGGTGTACCTGGCTCGATTTGTTTCTCAGTCGGTTCGGATTCAGAATCAGGTTCGTCTGATTTCGCTGTCGGAGCAACAGGCGGCTCGGTGGGAGTCGCCGGCTCGATATGCTCAGCGATCGCTGGCTCAACTTCAATTTCTGAAGGAGCCTCTACAACTTGGGGCATTCCGGATGGAACCTCTTCAACTGCTGGTGATGTGGTCTCGACGCTCTCTTCTTGTTGCTCACTCGAAGTTTCGACAACTTCTTCTGGAGCGGATTCCTGGAGCGGAGTTGCATCCTGGGTTTCGGTGACAAGAGGTTCATCTTTCGCGTCCACAGCTTTTTCTTTGCGTGGTGCGCGTCGCTGTTCAACTTTAGATGCTAAAGGGCCGCCTCCCGCCAAATCTCGAATTTGACGAGTGACGCCAGATGCGTCTTCACGAACAGGTACGGAAATATCAACTTCCTGATGAGTTGTCGGAGCGACCGTCCCGGACTTCAGTCTTTTCAGATGGTCCAATACGAGATCGCGTTCAGCAGGCGAAATACTCGCCAATGCAGAATTCTTGACCGACAAACCGGCGTCATTGCAATGCTGAATCAGTTCTTTGCTGTCGAGCCCCAGCTCCTTCGCCAGTGCGAAGATACGGATCTTCAATCGACACCCCCCGTGAAATTTAAAACTCGGCCTGAATTGGCCAACTGTGCTCTATAATTTGCTAGCTTTGTGATTTTGCTCTAACAAAACCTGAACAATGGATCGTAAATCGTGTTTATCACTACGATTTCAATAGTATTGTCAGGACTGATGAATTGTTAGGGCTGATCAGTCAATCACTGAATTCGAGACTACCGTTCTTGCCGGGAGTTCATTGAATGCAGTGTGCTGATTTATGACTCACTCTCCGGTTGTAATTCGTCTTGCTGGTCTTCTGCCCCGGAGTCTGCAACGACATCATCTTTGGGTGCATCACTTTGGGATGCACCGTTTGCTGCGACGTGATCGGCAGAGGCCTGTATGGCTGCCTTCTCTTCAGTCGAATTGACTGAGGCCGCAACCTCTCCAGTTGCAACTTCTGCTTCAGCTTCTGGCTGTGCTTCTTCTTTGACTTCTGTATCTGCTACTTCAGGTTTTGATTCGTTTTCTGCCTGCGGAGCAGCCTGAGCTGTCTCCTCTGGGAGGGACGTTCCCGTCATTGCGTCCAGTGCGGCAGCTTCTTTTTCGACACGGCGTGCTTCACGTTCGAGCATCTTTCGGCGCTCTGTCTCATGTTCTTCACGCTCGGCTTCCGTCTCTGCCTGCTCGACGATTCTGTCACACTCTTCAGCAGTGTAGCCACTCAGTTCTTGCAGGTGGTCTGGTTCAATGACGGACAGGTCGTCAAAGCTGAAGAATCCTTGTGACACTAACGACTCAGCGAGGTCATCAGTAATCCCCTGGATTTGACCGAAAGCTGCGACGGACCGTTCGAGTTGTTCGTCCAACTCGTCTTGGGTCATGACTTCAATGTCCCAGCCGACTAGCTTCGAAGCGAGTCGAACATTCTGACCTTTTTTGCCAATGGCCAGTGAGAGTTGGTCGTCGCGGACGAGCACGATCACCCGGCCGAGCATTGGGCACAAGATCACATCCTCAACTTCTGCCGGTTGCATGGCATTGGGGATGAGGACTTGCAGTGAATCGTTCCAGCGGACGATATCAATGCGTTCGCCGTCGAGTTCATCGACGATCGTTTTGATACGCGAACCACGTACACCAACACAAGCTCCGACGGCATCAATATTTGTGTCGTAACAGGAGACTGCAACTTTTGATCGATAACCAGCTTCACGAGCAAGTGAGCGAACTTCGATGACCCGGTCGGAAACTTCTGGGATTTCAACTTCAAACAGTCGGCGGACCAGATCTGGATGGGTTCGGGACATCACGACTTTGACGCGACTTCCCGCTTTGCGGACATCGAGAACGACAGCTCGAACCCGGTCTCCCACGCGGTGTGACTCACCGGGGATCTGTTCGCTTTTGGGGAGAATCGCTTCGATTTTACCGAGGTTGACTGAAGTGACACCGTGGTCGCTTCGAGTGACAACTCCGTTGACGAGGTGAGATCGCAATTCCAGATACTCGTCGTAAACGGAATCGCGTTCCGCTTCGCGAATTTTCTGGATCATCACCTGCTTCGCAGTTTGAGCTGCGATGCGTCCCAGAAGCTGGCCAAGCTCGTCAGAATCGAGTGGCGTTTGATCTATTTCAGCGGAGACTTCACCAGTTTTGCGGTCGATGTGGACAGCGATTTCGCATTCTTCGCCGTAGTGCTTTCGCGCAGCCGACAAAATCGCGGCCTCAATGCCGGTGAAAACAATTTCTTTCTCGATGCTCTTATCACGATGGATGGCGTCGACTATACGTAGGACCTCAGTGCCATTCATGCTCGGTTGCTGCCATCAGGATGAAAAAAAAGAGTGGGCGTTCGTCCACTCTGGACAAATGTCCCACTCGCCGTGATCCACCAGAGACGCTATGCCCTCAATAAGTCATTGCAACGATCGCAATCACTTACAGATGCCGAGCACCGGTCGTTTTGAACGCCAATGCCTACATGGGCAGCCTCTCTTCTTCACCGGGGTCTCCCGGCTAGGAACGATTAATTCCGACGTAATTCGTAACTTCAGTAAGGCAAGATATGTCTCCAGCCCTCAAAAGTCAACAATCGTTGGGCTTGAGATCACCACAAATGCTGTATTCAAAAGGAAAAGCGGAAGAAGGGACCCCTTCTTCCGCTTTGATCGATTTCATCAAAAAACTCGCTGGATTAGCGAATTCCGACAGCATCTTGGAACTCGCGAGCTAGTTCGCGACGAATTCCGCCTTGGGCGTCGTATCGACCGAGCCAGTAATCCTGTTCGGCAGGACTTGGGTCACGACCGACGAGGTATCTGTGGATTTGAGTGATGTATGTCACTTTGTCACGACCACAGCGGTTGAAAAACTGATTGTGCCCTAAAAGTTCCAGTTGAACCTGCTTCAGGGTGTATCCCCGCTGCAAGGCATCCAGCCAGACTGTCAGCTCTCGATCTGAAGGTGGGCGTCCCAGGTACTCGTTGAACCATTTGACAATGGTCGCAATTTGAGCGTCCTGATCGATTTGTGTCGGAGTGTCGTACTCTGGACGGACCGTCTCGAGTCTCATCGCGACCGGGCGACCATCTCCGTAGCCTTGGTTGTTAACTGTGTAAGTTTGAAGGGTTTTGAAAGCGGAACGCCCTTTGTCGAAGACCTGTGCGGACAACACGTATTCCCCACGATGGGAAATCTGGGAAGGGTCGTATTCCAGCACGAAAGGGATGCTGCGGAGGTTGGCGTTGTAATTGTTGAGTTCTTTCCGAGCAATCGTCAGTGGAGCGGCTCCTTGTCGGACGATTTCCTGAAGTTCCACAACAACCAGTCCGTTCTGTGGGAACTTTTGGTTTGATTGAAGAGCAATCGATCCCTCGACTTTCGAGAACGACGAATCGAGCTGAACAGTAATGTTCATCAGTGAGTGTGAACGATGGTCTTGAACGAGCATTACGACCATGCCGTTGGAATCGGCGTGTCGCTCGAATTCACGAGACATCTCGTACAAATTGCCATTCACGATCCCGACCTGGTATCCATGGACCGCAACGACGACATCTTTGGGCTCCAGTCCTGCGCGGGCTGCAGCGGAGTTCGCCAAAACTTCATGAATTTGAACACCGATGTCAGTGTCTCGCGACAGGACACCTAAACGCCAGCGGTTTTCCGCGGGGTTTTGTGTCGGTGGAACATAGTTTGTTCCCGGGGTCTGAATTCGCACACGTGACTGGTTGTTGATTTCGTTTTGGTAGACCCCAGGTTTCGGGTTTGGGACAGTGATCCCGTTGACCTTAGGCGTGACAACGGCTGGGCCAAAAGGGTTGTAGATATCCTGAGGCAGGAATGGATCGTTCTGGGAACCCAACGTGTTGATCCCACCTTGCCCAGGCAGGTTTGCAGGGTCAAACTGATTGAACGGCGTTGTTGGGGTTGGGGTTGTTCCCGTTCGAGTTTTGTCGACCGCGTTTGCTGCTGTGACCAAAGTTAGCATCAGGCAACTGGTCACGACAGCCGTGAATGAAATCCGTTTCATTATATTGCTCCACACAGGCTGGTTGTTTGAGGTTGGCTCTCAAGAAAGCCTTCTGAATTGATTAAGGTTTCACAGCGTCTCACTTTTCAGCGAAAAGCTTCAAGGCTTTTTTAGTTGAGTTGTTTTTCGCCAACAGCTTGCAATGAAATGTTTGCAGCTCCAGCTGGGATCGGAAGAAATCCTGAAACGACAACGTCTTGCTGACCACTTTTGCTGAAGACGTACTTAATGAATTCCATCTGCAATGGATTCAGTGGTGTCTTAGGGTTGTGGTTGACGACGAGTTGTAGGCGACGAACAAGCGGGTAGGCAGTATTGTAGACATCAACTGGTGCTTCGCCGGTTCTCCACGAGATCGGAACAAGTTTGACATCTGGGTTGTCGAATGTTGAGCCCGCGAATCCGATGCTTCTGGCATCTTTCGCAATGGCTTCGATCAGCTCCGGATTCGATTCGTTTGAGGTCATGTCAGGCCGGAAGTCCCCTCCTCCAAGAATGGCGGACTGGAAAAAGACCTGTGAACCAGTTGTCGCAGATCGGCCTTGAGGCAAGATTGCGACTTTGGCCCATTCGCCTTCAACACCCACATCGCCCCAGGTTCGAGCGGTTTTCGTTTCACCTCGTTTGAGCGATGTTGAAAAAATTGCGTCGAGCTGTGAAAGACTCAGGCTTTTCACAGGATTGTCTTTGTGGACAAAAATTCCCTGTGGTTCAAGAACTGGAGTCAGGATGGTAGGGACGTAACCAAACTTTGCGTGAAAAGCTTTCACCTCATCTTCTTCAATGGTCCGGCTCAGCAGGCCGAAGTTGGCTGAACCGTCGATTACTGAACCGACTGCGTTTTCTGAACTCTTCACCTGGATGTCAATTTCAACATCTGGGTACATTCGTCGAAAGCTCTCGCCCCAAATGGCAGCGACGTTCGACATTGAGTTTGAGCCAATCAGAGTCAGCTTTCCCTTCACGCCGGATACGCGTCCATAAGAATTCAGAGTCGGATCAACCGGGCTTTGAGCGACGGGGGTTTCCCCCATTGAGTTCGAAACGGTCGTTAGCAAAACCGCCACGCATAGCAAGCTCTTTGCTGTAAGCAACTTCATATTAGTTCCCTCCTGGGTCAATGACTGCGGTTCACTGTGGGTGAGTTGAAGTGATACCGAAGTTCTTTCAAGAGCCCCATCCATTGGGGTTCTTGGGCGCATCAGCCAATTCTGCCGGAGTATAGCGCGGTTCACAGAATCAACTCAAGATGAATCTGAAACATGGTTTGAGGTAGTCTCAAGGATGAGCTTCCCCTTGTAGATGCGTTCTTTGAAACTCATCTCAGCCGAAGACGCGATGTGCAGAAAGAGTGTGAATGCGGTGGAATAAGTGCTCGCTTTTGAGAAGCTGGGTGACTTTCAATCGCCAAGATTTTCGAACAGCTGAATGTACTGTGCCTGCTGCAACTCTGTGCGAGAAATGATCTGGTGCGGTAGGTGCGAATTTGACGACGCAACCTGACTGACTGCTCTCTGGTTTACTGCGTGTGCAGCCTGTTGAGCGGAGGCAAACTGGGAGAAACTCTAGAGCAGTTTGCTCTAGCGTTTGCCCGTGAAGAACGCATTTCTCTAGAACCGGTCCTAAAACGCTTTGAGGATAGTGAACATGCAGCCGAGTTGCCAG
>NZ_JBLWTN010000027.1:0-77479 GCF_048270125.1 Thalassoglobus sp.
GTTCAGTCCCCAAGAATGTTTGAATTACATTCACTCCTGCGGCTACACTGCAAACCAAACCTGAAGATGCTCTAGAGTCGCACAGAAGTGATTGCAGATGCCTTTCCAGCAACGAGTTTTAGCGTTCACAGCAACATGGCTGCGACGTTTTTTCGACTGGATCAACTCTGCAAATCACATCAGGATTCTTCAGTCTGCTGACTTACGATTCCTCAATTCTGCTGAGAATCGCTGACTACCCCTTCACGACAAAGTTGACCATGCGCTTTGGAACGCAGATGACTTTGACGATGGTTTTGCCTTCTAATTGTGGCTTGATGGCGTCGTTGTTTTCTGCGAGTGATTGCATCGTCGCTTGATCGGCATCAACCGGGATTTTGATCTTCGCTCGCATCTTGCCGTTCACCTGCACAGGGATTTCGATCTCAGCTTCGACGATTTTTGAGTCGTCGTAGCTTGGCCAGGGGGCGTAAGTGAGTGACTCGTTGTGTCCGAGCACTTGCCACAACTCCTCTGCGACGTGCGGAGCAAATGGAGCAAGTAGCAAGACGAATGATTCCATCGCCGACTTCGACCGTACCTGTTGTCCGGTGAAGAAGTTCGTGAACTCCATCATCTTACTAATGGCGGTGTTGAAGCTGAACTTCTCGATGTCATCAGTCACACCCTTGATCGTCTTGTGAAGAACGCGCTCCTGTTCCTCGTTCATTGATGCATCTTGCACAGCTGAGCAGAGAGCGATCTCTTCAGCCTGGTCATCAACGATCAATCGCCACGCCCGGCCCAAAAATCGATGGACTCCTTCGACGCCTTTTGTGCTCCACGGCTTCACTTGATCAAGTGGTCCCATGAACATTTCGTAGAGACGTAACGAGTCCGCTCCGTATTCCCGAACAACATCATCCGGGTTGACGACATTGCCGCGAGACTTGGACATCTTTTCGTTGTTCTCGCCAAGAATCATCCCCTGGTTGATCAACTTCTGAAACGGTTCTTCCGTTGAAACGTGACCACAGTCGAAGAGGACTTTGTGCCAGAAACGAGAGTAGAGCAGGTGCAAGACCGCGTGCTCGGCTCCGCCGATGTAGAGGTCGACGGGAAGCCAGTACTTCTCCATTTCAGGGTCGATGAACTTGTCGCTGTTTTTGTTGTCTGCGAATCGCAAGTAGTACCAGCAACTCCCCGCCCATTGCGGCATACTGTTGGTTTCTCGCTTTAAGCGTGTTCCATCTTCGGCGGTTTGATATAGCCATTCATCGGGAGCCCAGCTGAGCGGCGGATCGGGAGTCCCCTTCGGTTTGAAGTCTTCCATGTTCGGAAGTGTGACCGGAAGTTCATCCTCTGCAACGGGGCGAACATGACCGGTTGGTTTTCCTTCATCATCGAGTTCATGCCAGATCGGGAACGGTTCGCCCCAGTACCGTTGGCGTGAAAAGAGCCAGTCACGCAATCGGTAATTGGTGGCAGCTTTTCCAAGTCCGGATTCGTTGAGTTCGGCAGCGATCTGCTTCTTGAACTCAGCGGTCGGCGTTCCAGTATATTTTCCGGAGTTGATGGCTGTTCCGTTGCCGGTGAAGCCGATGTTGTCGACATCGTCACTTCCAGAATCAACAACTTCGATCACGTTGATGCTGAACGTTTGTGCGAATTCAAGATCCCGTTCATCATGTGCTGGAACCGCCATGATGGCACCGGTTCCGTAGCTGATGAGAACGTAATCTGCGATCCAGATCGGGATACGTTCTTCGTTGACCGGGTTGACCGCGTACGCCCCGGTGAAAACGCCCGACTTTCCTTTTGCCAGGTCGGTCCGGTCGAGGTCACTTTTGAGAGCCGCCTTGCGTCGGTATTCTTCGACTTCAGCTTTCTGTTCGTCTGTCGTAATGGAATCGACGATATCATGTTCGGGAGCGACGACCATGTAAGTCGCGCCGAACAAGGTGTCGGGACGAGTCGTGTAGACACGGAGTACGTTTGGTTCTGGCGAAGCAGGCAAGCCATTCGCCGCACGATCAGCTTTCCATTCTGCAAATTGCGTCGCGTTGTTCTCTGCGTCAACAAAGAAGTCGACTTCAGCACCGATGCTCTTGCCGATCCAGTTCCGCTGCAGGATTTTCACAGATTCGGGCCAGTCGACATCATCAAGTTCGGTCAAAAGCCGTTCTGCGTAGGATGTGATGCGCAACATCCATTGCCGGAGCGAACGGCGTTCCACCGGGAAGCCACCACGGTCGCTGAGCCCTTCCGCTGTCACTTCTTCGTTAGCGAGAACAGTCCCGAGTTCCGGACACCAGTTCACGGGCGCGTCGCTTTGATACGCAAGTCGATGTGCGTCTTGATAACGGCGTGTTGCGATGGCAACGTCCCCCGGCGGATCACCAGGAGCCAGGTGGGTTTCGACGACATTTTCCGGAATGGGGAGTTCGGAAATCGGACGCCCTTTGCCGATTCGTTTCTTTCCGTTGGCGTCGGTCCATTCGTAATCGGCGTCGTACCAGGTGTCATAAAGTTGAAGGAAGATCCATTGTGTCCAGCGGTAGTAATCTTCATCGGTCGTCGAGATTTCTCGAGTCCAGTCGTAACTGAAACCGAGCATTTTGAGCTGACGCCGGAAGTTATCGATGTTTTGGTACGTTGTGACGCGAGGGTGCGTGCCGGTGTTAATCGCATGTTGCTCCGCAGGCAATCCGAAGGCATCCCAACCCATCGGGTGCAGCACATGTTTCCCGCGCATCCGGTGATAACGTGCAATAATATCGGTCGCTGTGTACCCCTCGGGATGCCCGACATGGAGCCCTGACCCAGACGGATACGGAAACATATCAAGGATGTAAGATTTTCCGGTGGAGTCTTCGCGCGGCTCGTTGGACGTGGTAAACGTCTGGTTTGCATCCCAGAACTGCTGCCACTTCGGCTCGATCTGTTTCGGTTCGTATCGGGGCATTTTTTGGTCGAGGGACTAAGGTTGAGGTGTGAGTGTAATTTGACGAGGGAATTTCAATGCGTGTCAGCCGGTGAAGGACACTTTCATGATTTCATCGACTGCCCGTCACGAGGCTGAACGTAAAGATCAATATTGGATTTGCACTGAAACCAGTCCGAAAACCTCTGGAATCGTCGCTTTTCTCAATGTTTCAGTGAGCAAAATCAAGTTTCAGGATCAGTTCTGGAACTCGTGGATTCTTTGAGCGATGGGTTATTTTAGAGACTCAGAGATCAGAGGTCGACACATCGAATCGGGACAATGTTCGTGTTGAGATCTTGAGGGAATCAGCGATTCCAACCACGTAACTGTTCGGGAAAACTGAAATCTTTACGAACCGTTATTCATTCAGAATCGCCCAGATCCGGGCTGGGCCACCGGTTCCGCTCTGGATTTTGATGGGAGCTACGATGACGCTGAAGCCTTTGGGTGGCAGCTTGTCCAGGTGAGCGACGTTCTCTAATCCGAATTTTCCCGCCTTGTTCACGATATGATGAACTTCAAAGTCTTTGGAAATGCCGCGGTCGATGCTGAGGTTATCGACGCCGATTCCAATAGCTTTTCGCTTTTGAATTAAAAAGTCCGCTGCCGGTCCGGAGAAGGATGGAAAGTGGAGTTGAGAGCGCGCATCGCGATTTTGATAGCGAATCGGATTTCCCCAGAAGCGTCCCCAGCCGGTGTTCAAAAAGATGATCGAACCATCGGGGATGCGGCCATGTTCGGCTTCCCATTCTTTGATCTCATCGACAGTCAGCATTGCGTCGGCGTCGACTTCGGCCTTCATGGAGAGGTCAATCACAACTCCGGGGCCAGCGAGTTGTTTCAGAGTTAATTGATCGACACTTGGTTGGTTGGGCTCGAAGTGATTGGGGGCGTCGATGTGTGTGCCAAGATGCTCCGGCATACTGAACGCTTTGGAGAGCACACCATCCTTCTCCAGAGTGGCGATTGTGTGGAGTTCGAACGGTTTATACTTCTCTCCCGGCCAGTAAGCATTGTCGGCGTTCAAAGGGTACGTGAGGTCAACAATCTGACTCGTCGGTTTGATGACAATTTCTTCGCCAACACTCTCCGAGCAAATAGGGAAGAGAGAGGTGATCGCAATCAGAACAAGTGAGCGAAGAAGGTTCATGCTTGAGCATCTTTCGAATTGGTTTACAGGATCTGCCTCGTGGCGAACAGCATTTTTACAAGAGAAATGCGTTCTTTACGGGCACACGATAGAGCAAGCTGCTCTAGAATCCTCGGAACATGTTCAATGGTTTTTGTGCTCGGGAAGTAGACGTTTCATCAGTAAATATCGCAGCTCGACACGAGGCAGTGCACGCCTGCTCTCTCAGGGAATCATCGAAGACAATTTCCCGAAATCGTTGACGCGATCTGCCTCATGGTGAGTCAGCGATGTCGTTGTGAATGCGATTTTTTTCGCACACAGGCTCATTCAGAAACTGTTAAATGCTATCCAGTGCCTGCTTGAGGTCGGCGATGATGTCTTCCTTGTCTTCGGTTCCGATCGACAGGCGGACCAAGTCGGGACTCGCTCCCGCACTCATCTGCTCCTCAGGACTGAGCTGTTGGTGCGTTGTGCTCGCTGGATGAATGATCAGTGACTTGCTGTCGCCAACATTTGCCAGGTGTGAGAAGAGTTCGAGTTTGTTGATCAGCTTCACGCCATTGGCGATTTGCTCATCGGCATTCGCTCCGGTAATTCCAAATCCGAAGATCGCACCGCAACCATCGGGCATGTATTTTTTCATCGCTGCATGTGATGGATGCGATTCCAGTCCGGCATATTTGACCCACGAAACCTTCGGGTGTGAATCGAGGAACTCCGCGACAGCTTGTGCGTTCTCGCAATGCTTCGGCATTCGCAAGTGCAGTGTTTCTAAGCCTTGCAGGAATGAGAATGCGTTGAACGGGCTCATCGCTGGACCGAGGTCGCGAAGGAGTTGTGTTCGTAATTTGAGGATGTACGAAAGGTTCATCGGGCCGAAAGTCTCGTGGAATTTCAACCCATGATAGGAAGGATCAGGCTCGGTCAGTTCAGGAAACTTCCCGTTGTCCCAAGGGAAATCGCCCTTCTCGACCACGATTCCACCAATCGAAGTTCCGTGACCGCCGATGTACTTTGTACAGGAAGCCACAACAACATCGGCTCCATGTTCAAATGGACGAAACAGAACAGGTGAGGCGAGTGTGTTGTCGACAATCATCGGAATCCCGGCTTCGTGAGCGATTTCTGCAATCGCTTCGAAATCAGGAATATCGCAGCCAGGGTTTCCGATCGATTCGAGATACAAACAACGAGTGTTTTCATCGATCGCGTTCTTGAAGTTCTCCGGCTCCCTGGAGTCGACGAAGGTCGATTTGATCCCGAACTTGGGGAACGTGTAGTTGAACAGGTTGTAGGTTCCCCCATACAGGCTCGATGACGAGACAATGTTTTGCCCCGCCTGAGCGATGTTCATAATAGCCAGCGACTCTGCAGCCTGTCCGCTGGCAAGCGCCAATGCCCCGGAACCTCCTTCGAGCATCGCCAGACGTTTCTCCAGAACATCGCAGGTCGGATTCATGATCCGGGAATAAATGTTTCCAAATTCCTGCAAGCCAAACAGGCGTCCCGCATGGTCGGCATCGTTAAAGACAAATGATGTCGTCTGGTAGATGGGAACAGCCCGAGAATTTGTTGCTGGATCTGGTTCTTGTCCACCATGGACGCAAGTGGTTCCTCGTTTCATTGAAGCTTCTCCCATAATAAATCGACCTATGTAGTAATGGTTGGAATGTTCTGCTCGGTGGCAAGTAAAGAGTAAGATCCTGTTACGGATGTGCTCATTTCGGTGACGAAAAGTGGACGCTGGGCAGTCCCGCCCGGTGAGCAAGCGAGCTCTTGCTGAGCACGCAATCCGTTTCAAAATGCTGACAAAATACAGATGCCAGCTTGCTGCCGCTGTATGCTAACCGCACAAGTGCACAATCTCAAACTGTGTGGGCCGTTTCATCAACTGTAGATGGTCTCTTAGAAAAGTGGCTTGAGCGACCCTCAATTCAAGGGCGCATCATTTTCTGGTCTTCCCCCCTGCCTCGCACTGATCTGCGTAACGTCGTCTCCGTGATCTTCACAGGCTCAAAAACGACGAAGATGCTCTGTTTTGCAGAAAATGGAAAATAGATTTCGCACCAATTGCTGGGAATTCGTATCCTTGTGGAGTGGTCTCTCATGTGACACCTCAGTTTTTGAGGTGTTGCGTATCGGTCGAATTTCCTTGCTCGAATAGCTGGCAGACTCATGCTGACTCAACAACGCCGCGATTTCTTAAGGCTCATGGCAGCCGGATTTTCAGCCACTTCCCTGTCGGGATGGTTTCCGTTGTTGGCGAATCAACAGGAAGCGAAATCGCCCAAGTCCTGTATTTTGCTCTGGATGCCGGGTGGGCCAAGTCAGTTGGACACCTTCGATCCGAAGCCAGACCATGAGAATGGTGGCGAATTCAAAGCGATTCAGACCTCTGTTCCTGGAATCCAGATTGGTGAGCACTTGCCGCAAGTCGCTCAAATGGCTGAGCATCTGGCGATAATCCGTTCGATGAAAACTAAAGAGGGGGACCACGGTCGGGCCTCTTACCATTTGCGAACAGGTTATCTTCCAGCCGGGACGATTCAATATCCCACACTCGGGGCTCTGTTAGGGAATGAGTTCAAGCACAACCGTGCTGGTATCCCCAACTATGTCAGCATTCTCTCCAACAATTTCCTCAACCCGGCAGCTTTCGGTTCTGGATTCTTAGGCCCTCAGCGATCTCCGCTACTTGTTGGCGGGAACAATCCCGGTCCCGGTGGAGACGATGCTCCCGAATATGGAGCGCCACTGGAAGTCAGTAACGTTCGGCTGCGTGAGACAGTCACGGAATCACAAGCGAAGTCGCGAATGGAACTCCTGAAGTTTGTGGAGAACCAATTCGTCAAAGACCGCCCCGGCTTACCAACGGAAAGCCATCTCACAGCGTACGACCAAGCTGTGCAGATGATGAACTCCAGTGCGATGTCTGCCTTTGACCTCAGTGAAGAAGCTCCTGAAATCCGCGATGCTTATGGGAAGAATCGCTTTGGGCAAGGATGCCTGCTGGCCCGCCGACTCGTAGAACGTGGCGTCCCTTTTGTTGAAGTTGCACTGGGTGGACCGAACGGAGAAAACCAAATCGGCTGGGACACGCACCAGGACAATTTCTCTGCTGTTCAGGCTTTGTGCGAAACACTCGACCCCGCCTGGGCGATGCTCATGAAAGATCTTCAGGATCGTGGACTGTTGGAGTCGACGACGATCGTGTGGATGGGCGAATTCGGACGGACTCCGACCATCAACCCGCAAACCGGTCGTGACCATTTCCCGAACGCCTGGAGTACGGTTCTCGCCGGTGGTGGAATTCAGGGAGGACAAGTTTATGGTGCAACGAATGACGCAGGTATGGAAGTCGCAGAAAACCCGGTCGCTGTCAATCAATTGATCGCCACAGTGATGGGGGCAATGGGAATCGATCACACCAACCAAAATATGTCTGCCATCGGCCGCCCCATCCGCCTTGCCGAACCCGAAGTCGAACCGATTGCGGAACTCTTGGCATAGCTACGACTCTCTTCGTGACTGGCTGTCTCAACTTGCCTCTGCGTCTGTCGAACAGGTTTTACCAGTAAAATTACCAGTGAAGTCGCTTTTTCGCACAACTTGCTGTGAACCGGGGAGTTTGCTCTGCGGCTGGTCTGGCATTGCAGAAAACCTTCTCCGCTCGCTGTCGAATCGGTGATTGATTAAACTTATGTTAGAACAATCCCGAGATATGTTTTGACTATCAGCCTTCAGGCATTAACAGATTATACGAGGATATTGACATGTCAGGTTTTCAACAAACGTCACGTCGCCAGTTCCTTCAGGGAGTGGCAGCGACAGGAGTCGCCAGCTTGCTGCTTCCCGGATCTCAACGAGCATTCGGTTACCAAGCTGCGAATGACCGACCTGTGTTTGCGACGATCGGCCTGAGGAATCAAGGTTGGACGATCACCAATAAATCGTTCCAGTTTGCGGACTTCGCTGCCCTGGCAGATGTCGACTCAAATGTTTTAGGTGTGAATGTTGAGCGGGTCGAAAAGAAACAAGGCAAGAAGCCAGACGCTTACAAGGACTATCGAAAAGTTCTCGATCGCAAAGATATCGACGCTGTGATGATTGCGACGCCGGATCACTGGCATACCAAAATTGCTGTCGAAGCGATGTACGCAGGGAAGGATGTTTACTGCGAGAAACCGCTGACACTGACGATCGACGAAGGAAAGTTGATCGAAAAAGTCGTCAAAGAGACGGGGCAGGTTTTTCAAGTCGGAACAATGCAGCGAACCGAATCGAGTCAGCGGTTCTTGCAGGCGATTGCTCTAATTCGGGCGGGACGAATCGGGACTGTGAAAAAAGTGACGTGTGGAATTAACGGCATGGTGGCATCTCCGGTCATTCCGAAAACCAGTGTCCCCGAGGGACTCGATTGGGATTTCTGGCTGGGACCTGCTCCGAAAGTCGATTACCGGGCACTCCCCAAACTTCGCGAAGGTTACGGTGGCGGCGTTCCGCTTTACAGTAACTGTCATTACTCATTCCGAAACTGGCACGAATACTCCGGCGGAAAGCTGACTGACTGGGGCGCTCATCATGTTGATATCGCAAGCTGGGCCCTCGGCGCCAGCGACACCGGTCCCAGCAAAGTGACACCCCTCGAGTACTCATTGCCTGTCGAGTACAAAGATGGTCATCCCGTTGTAGATGATCAATACAACGCAGCGACCAGTTTCAAAATTCGGGTCGACATGCCCAATGACGTCGAAATGATCATCACCAGCGAGGGGGATAACGGGATTCTCTTCGAAGGGACAGAAGGCCGCTTCTTTGTGAATCGCGGCAAAATCGTCGGGAAACCTGTTGAAGACCTCAAAGAGAATCCACTTCCTGAAGGAGCGATTGAAGAGGTTTACGGTGGCAAAATCAGCAAGAACCACACCGCGAACTTCATCGAAGGGATGAACGCTCGCAAGCAGCCAATCTCCGATGTCTGGTCACACAACCGCATGCTGGAGATTTGTCACTTGTCGAACATCGCCATGCGTTTAGGCCGGGAACTCAAATGGGATGCCACCAAACGACAGATCATTGGCGACGATCAAGCGAACTCCTTCCTGTCGCGAGAAGATCGCAAAGGGTTCGAAATTAACATGTAGTCTTTCGCAGCCAAATCGCTGGGCCGCTCTTGAGAGGCCCAGCGATCCTTGTGCTGAAAAGAGAACCGCTCGGGTGAACCGCCGATTACGTCAACGCGAATTCAAATTGTTCGTTGTTTTGACGGTGAGCGGGGTCCATGGTGTGAAGCTGCAACTTCATGGACTTCTCGTCCAGGTGAGCTGAAACCCAGCCATTCGCCACCCCTTCCGAGAAGACATACGAAACGGCTGGCAAGTTCACGAGTTGCAGATTGCCGACCTTTTGTCTGTTCCATTGATGGCTGTGACCGTAAAAGAGAGCGCGGACGTTCGGACGAGCTTGTAAGATTTCGATGAGGGCATCGGTGTCCCACAGTCCGGTCCAGCGTCCACCTTTTGCAGGTTTTGTAAACTGGGGATTGTGGTGTCCCATCACGATTGCGGGCTTGTCGGGGCGGGCGTCAAGCTGTTTCGTCAACCATTGCAGTTGCTCAAACCCGACTTCACCGGCAACGTGTCCGGGTCGAATCAAGGTGTCGATGAGAAACCAGTTCGCGAACTGGCCTTCCAAAACACCAACGTGCTTTACGGGAACCGGATTTTCTGCCGGGCGGCTCTTTGCCATGTGTTCGTAGAGTGTCTCACGGTCGTCATGATTTCCCATTGTGAGATGAAGGTGAACGCCCATGTCATCCAGCGGTTTCACGCAATCGGCGAAGTTTTGATACTCAGCCGGGAGCCCTTTCGATAAGGCGCAATCACCATTGATCATGAGGTTGGCAGGACGCTTGGGGAGTTGACCAATCTGCGCGACGACAGCTTTCAGGTTGTCTGTCATGTTGATCCCGCGAGCTGTCCCGTCCGGACTTTCTGAGATGTGGGTGTCTGAAAGGAGAGCAAAGAAACGATCGTCGATGTTCGTCGCCTTCTCGTCAGCGCGAAGAGTTGTCGACATCACCACAGCAGCACTCGCTGCAGAAACGTTTTTCAGGAAGAGGCGTCGTGACTGCGACCCCAGATGAATCGGCATGTTGAGCTCCTGGATAAGGCGATAGCATTTTTCGAATTGGCATTCGCGTTCTGCCTCGTGGCGAACAGCAATTCCACTGGTAAAATGCGTTCTTCACGGGCATATGGTAGAGCAAACTGCTCTAATAAAAGGTGCTCTCATCTTAAGCCATCAAGTGATTTCTGTCACTGAATACAAAATTTGATGCAGGTTTTGTTGGACAGATTTCTTCAATCGGGACAGCGAGTCAGCGGAGCAGATGGTTGTTTGCCATTGTGATTCCCGAGAGCATTGAGCCGATGATGCCGAGGAATCCCTGGTCGGTTCCGCACAGGTACAAGTGCTCGATGGGGGTGGTGCCGTCAAGGACTTTGACCGGAGCGCCGTAGACCGCTCCTTTGAGATGACCGGTGAATTTCTTGATTGTGCGGGGGGTGAAGACGTCAACATCGACGATGTGGTCTTTGAATTCGGGGATGTGCTGCTGGGCCGATTCGACCATCTTGGCGGTCCAGAATTCTTTTGCTTTGTAGTACTCTTCGTCGGGCAGGTTCATCCAGTAGTCCGGGTTCGCCAGTGCGGTGATCCGGATGAAGCCATCTTCGAGTTGTTCGTCGTTGGCGTACCGAAAATTGTTTGGCGAACAGATAATTCCGCTGCGGACGTCACACGGATCTTGTGGAGGTTCGTAGTGAAATTTCTCTTCGTTGTTGTAAAAGACGATCGTCTCTTCGTGTCCCAGTTCTTTGGGTTGCTTGTCGAGAACAAAAATAGCTTCGTTGAAAGAGACCTCGCCATGTTGAATGTCTGCGGTAGGAATTTCGTTTCCACAGAGTTCATACGTTTCTGCCACGCCGGCAGAGGAGAGGACGTTCTCAGCTTCAATGTGTGTTCCATCATCGGTGATGACGCCGACAGCTTTACCGTTTTCGATGACGATTTCCCGAACACCCTGTCGGAGTTTCAATTCACCGCCGAGTGATTTGAAGTGCCGAGTCAGCGTTTTCAGGATTTGCCGGACTCCATCATATGGGCGACCGAAACCTTCTCGGAAAATACTTTTGAACATGATTACGAATTGGTTGAAATCCATATCATGCGGCAAGGCAGACCCGTAAAACATCAGTGGACAGAACAGCATGTCGATGAGCAGCGGATCACTGAGGGTTTCACTTAAGACCTTGCGAGCGGAAATCGGTTTCTGGTCGAGATCGAGTTCGTTGAACTCTTCGATCCGCTGCACGAGTTGGCGAAATCCATCGGCCTGCGAAGGAAACTCATCACAGACAGCGTCGAGGAACTGTTCGTAATTGTTGTCGAAGGCAATTCGATGGCCAGGAAAAACGACTGATGAGCCGTTTTGCGGTGAGAGGTCAAAATCGTCCCAGCGAAGACGCAACTGCTTGAGTAACTTCGCAAGTGGACCTTTACGCGTACCGGGGTCAGCGTAATTAGTGACAGCATGCAGACCGACATCATAATTACGACCCCGCAAACGGTAGAACGAGTTGAGTCCTCCGATTGTTGTGTGGCGTTCGAGAATGCAGACCGATTTTTCGTAGTAGGCCAAGCGAATCCCGGCTGCCAACCCGGACATTCCGGCTCCGATAATAAGAGTGTCGTATTTCACGTTTTTGCTTTCAATTTTCGCCGGCCACTTCAACTGTCAGGGCAAGTCTCAGGCTAACACTATCGTGTTTCTCGTGGGATGAAACGCGTTGAAAATGCTCAAAGCCGTGCTCCTCAATTTGTGACTCGTTTTAGCAGTCCGACTGCCAGATGTCCGCCGAATCCGAGTGATGTTTTGAGAAGATATTCGATTGGCTGACGAACTGCATGCCTGCCGGTGACTCGATTCGGGCATTCCGGATCGTGGTGATGGTGGTTTGCCGTGGGTGGGATGATCTGGTCCTTGATGGCACAAACGCTGGTCGCTGCTTCGACCGCCCCGGCAGCTCCCATGAGATGACCGATGGCCCCTTTGATTCCGAATCCAGTCGGTCTGTCTCCGAAGACCAGTTGGATTGCTCGTGCTTCGGTGAGATCGTTCATGCGGGTTGCTGTCCCGTGGTAGCAAATGGTCGAGACCTGCCGGGGATGGACCTGGTTCTGGTCGAGGAGTTTTTGGATCAGTTGCGCCAGGGTCTCACCGGTGGAGTCCACAGCTGTCAATCCTGTCGGATCACAACCAATCAGGCCGTCAACCCATTCCGCCAGCGGTGCGGCTCCCCGCTCATTCGCCTGATTCCAGTCTTCGAGTACCAGCGCGGCGGCTCCTTCGCCAACCACAAAGCCACCTCGGTGCTGGTCAAACGGTCGGCACGCCTGCGCGGGGGCGTCCTCCGGTTTCGCCAGCACTCCCAGCCGCCTGTATGAGGCGAGAAGCCCGGCATGTAATGAACAGTCGGTACTGCCAGTGATTACGGTCGATGCATCACCGTGTCGAATCAGTTCAGCGGCTCGAATGAGACTGACCATGCCAGTTGCACAAGCGGCGACCGGACAACTCGCTGGACCTTCCAGTTGAAACTCGTTCGCGACAGCAGTTGAGGGGCTGCTGGGGAAGAGAGCACTGATCTCCGGTTCTGTCTGGCCGGTCCTGTCCTCATGCAGTTTCGCGAAGAGATCATCGGTCGCTCGCAAGTCTGTCTTGCTTGTTCCGAAAACGCATCCGGCTGAGCGTTGAAACTCAGGAGAAAGCTGAGCCTGTGCAATCGCTTGCCTGGCAGCCATGAGGGCAAATATCGTACTTCGGGAATCGTGCAGTCCGGGATTCTTGAGTTCGACACGAGCCCCATAACCTCGAACCCGCGCTGGAATTTGGTTAGACCCGATTTCTTCCTCTGTGAGAAATCGTGCTGCGGAATCCCCCCGCTGAAGTGCCTCCCAAGTTGACTCGGTTTCTGTTCCGAGTGGAGTGACCAGTCCGATCCCGGTGACGGCGATACGAACCCGATTCACGTCAGCCTTTCGATGGGAGCGAGTCTTGTTTTCAGGAGCTTGAGACATGTAAGTGGGTGAAAACTTTCAGGGAAGGAATTCACCACAGATGTATGAAGGTGAGAATTCACGAGAATTTTTGAGAACTGATCCGCAAATTTGAAATTGACCTTTGCATTCTGCCTCGTGACGAGCAGGACGCGAACACTAATTCGAAAAATGCTCTAGCTGCGATTACTGCTGCGACCCACTGCGAAGAGTGCGAGTCCAAACATCGCGACCGTAATGGCAATTTCGACCCATAATGGACGTACGATGAATCCGCCGCCCGGGGAAGATTGCACCGGAGCGACAACAGGTGCGGGAGCTTGTGCAAAGAGCGACTGGCTCGCAATCATCACGAAGAAGATTGTGGACAGAGCCAGCATGATTTTTGTGTCTCGAGACATGGTTGTTTGACAGGTTGTTCTGGAATAGTTTTCAGCCTCAGCGAAACGGCGAATCAATACGGGATTCTCGTTGAACGGGCCTCTCTCAGGGGCTCTTCAAATTGCACCGAAGGTTTATAAGACCGAAAGTATTGGATGCCGCAGCTTTCGGTAATCGTGGGCTCCCAAGTTGACCGTTTGCCAGCTGGAGGAGCGGGTTTTCATGGCAGCAGCGTAGTCCTGGGTCCAGACTCCGTAAAATGCATATCGTCGCTGCCGGAACTCCCATGTGATGTCATGATACTCCATTTCCCGGGGCGTGAACACTTCGTAAGCAAAGACGAGCATGCTGCGAAAGTTCTCACCAAAGACCTGCTCCCACTCGAGCAGGCTGTGGATGTCGTCCTGCATGGTCCAGTTTTCCCAGAAGCCTGATTTTTGAGGAAATCGGCGTCCTTTCACATCAACGAGCAGGTTCGTGGAGGATTGTGAGTAAACGACAAAATCCATGGACTTCAGTGATGAGTCCTGATAGAGCGCCCGTTTTGACTCGTCGACAGCGACGTACGGTCTGCGCATGAGACGCAAAAAGTTCTCAAACGCAACATCATAATGATTCGACCGTTTTGCCATTTATTTAGAATCAGTCCGAAAACCTCTGGGATCGCTGTTTTTCGCAACGTTTGAGGGAGCAAATTCAAGCTTCAAGATCAGTTCTGGGATGTCCCCTGCACAAACTCTGCAATCGTCTGGTAGTCCGATTTCAGGGACTGGTACAGTTTTTGATAAATTGGATAGGCTCGATTGTAGGTCGCTTTGGCGGTCTCGCAAGGTTTTGTTTGCGTGACGACGCGAATTGTGGCCTGACAGGCTTCAACAACATCGTTGTAGGCTCCGGTCCCAGCGGTTGCCAGAAGTGCAGCTCCGTAAGCCGGGCCTTCTTCAGCGTTGATGGTGACAACCTCTTGTCCATAGATATCAGCCTGGAGCTGCTTCCAGAATTGGCTCCGCGATCCGCCTCCTGATACCCGGATTTCTTCAACGGGAATCTGCATTTCGCGAATCAACTCAAGGCAGTCCCGCATGGCGAACGTCGCCCCTTCCATGACCGAACGTCCAAGGTGTGATTTTCCGTGGCGCAGGCTCATACCGACCCAGGCTCCGCGTGCATTGGGATCGGCATGTGGTGTTCGTTCACCCGTGAGGTAAGGGAGGAAGAAGAGCCCTTCTGAGCCAGCGGGAGCTTGAGCAGCTTGAGTGGTGAGGAGTTCATAAGGGTCAACGCCCATGTCGCGAGCGACTGCAACTTCTGGCTGTCCGAACTGATTACGATACCATTGGAAACTGCCGCCAGCTGAAAGGACGCAGCCCATCACGTGCCATTTGTCTCGGACCGCGTGGCAGAACGTGTGAATCCGGCCAGCGGCGTCGATTTGGACTTCATCACTATGTGCGAAGACAACACCGCTGGTCCCCATCGTTGCGGAGACAGCACCTCGGCTGACGATTCCGTTCCCGATGGCACTGGCTGCTTGATCTCCTCCACCTCCAACGACCGGGACACCTGCGGGAAGCCCAAGCTTCGTGGCGGCTGTCGACGTTAACGTTCCGCTGACTTCTTCGGACTCATAAACTTTCGGGAGGAGTGCAGAATCGATCTCAAGCTTTGACAGGAGTTCGCTGGACCATTGTCTCGCTTTAACATCAAGGAGAAGCGTTCCGGAAGCGTCGCTCACCTCAGAGGCAAACTCACCGGTGAGGCGGTAGCGGATGTAATCTTTCGGCAGCAGGATCTGTTGAACCTGCTCATAGTGCTGCGGTTCGTGATTGCGTAACCACAAAATTTTGGGAGCTGTGAATCCCGTCAGAGCCGGATTCGCAACCAGCTTGATCAGAGATTCTCGCCCGCCAGCACGTTCTTCAATTTCAGCACATTCGCGAGCGGTCCGCTGGTCGTTCCATAACAGGGCTCGCCGGATCACTTTTCCTTCTTTGTCGAGAAAGACGGAACCATGCATCTGCCCGCTCAGCCCGATCCCTTTGACCTCCTCGGGGGCGATGTTCCCTCGTTTCAGCACGAGTTGTACTGATTCCACTGAGCCCTTCCACCAGTCTTCCGGATCTTGCTCGGACCATCCCGGTTGTGGGCTGTAAAGTGGGTATTCGACAGTCGCTGAGGCGAGAATCTCTCCATCCTCACGGACAGCGAGAGTTTTTGTCCCACTGGTGCCGATGTCAATTCCGAGGTAAACGCTCATGTTTTTTTGCCGGGATGCAGGAAAGGCGCGTATAATTCAACAAATTCTCCACACTGAGCCGTACGCTCACGTAGTTCACTCTCAGAGTGGAGGAATGAAGTTTAGCGATGAACAACCTGTTCAGCCAAGCAATTCAGCTGATCTCTTGACGATGCTCTCTTGACTGGGCTCTCAGCAAAGATCATTCTGGTTTTTGATTGATACGTCTTCACTCTTTAGTGTGGTGACTCATGAAACAACTGATTCCGTCCCGCCGCGCCTCGCTCGCTGGTCTTTCTTTCTTGCTCATGCTGCTCTTGAGTGTCGTTCCTTCGGCCTTGGCAGAAGGTCAGGCGGAGCAGTTGCGTCGACCGTTTTGGCTGCAAGGACAGCAAATGCGGAAAGCGTTCGCTCAAGCGGTGAAGGATCAGCGTCAACGTGTTGTGACACTCTACTCTGAAGATGAGGAAGTCGCGCTCGGGGCAATTGTTGAATCTGACGGTTGGATCGTGACGAAGGCGAGTCAAATTCAAAAAGCAACGCTGTGCGAACTCTCGGACGGACGTCGAATCCCGTTTGAATACGTCGGCTTTGACATCAATCTTGATCTCGCATTATTGAAGATTGATGCCAAAGATCTGGAGCCGGTGGACTGGCAAACGGAAGAACCCAAAGTCGGAGAATGGTTGATCACCACCGATTCCCGTGAACTCCCTGTGGGAGGAGGCGTCATGAGTGTCTCTCGACGGGAAATCCCTAAGTCCGAAGCACGTGGGGTGTTGGGGATTCAGTTGGAGATGGTGGAAGAGGCGATTGTCGAACAGGTCTTTCCGAACAGTGGAGCAGAGAACGCTGGGCTGATCCCCGGAGATTTAATCGAAGAAGTTGGTGAAACCGTGATTAGCGGGCGGCGACATTTGGTCGAAACGATTGCAACATTTCGCCCTGGTGACACGATTCTGTTGCGGATTATTCGAGAAGACAAACCGCTCTCGATCTCAGCAACATTGACTCATCCCTTTGGAGGCTTTCTCTCCAGAATTGCATTTCAGGAACAGATGGGAGGACCGCTCAGTTTTCGCCGTGACGACTTCGAAGCTGTCTATCAACACGATACCGTGCTTCGACCCGAAGAGTGTGGCGGCCCGGTTGTGACCCTCGCAGGCAAGACTGTCGGAATCAACATCGCCCGTGCGGGACGAACATCTACGTATGTTCTTCCAGCTGATCTGATAGTGAATCGAATTGCAGACCTGAAAACAGGCAAGTTTCCTCCCCCGCTCGCCAAGCAGCCTGACAGTGCAGAAACCAGTAGCGATGAACCTGCAAGCGATGACTCGACCGGAAACGTTGATTCAGGAAACGATAATTCTGATGAAGAATAAGCGAAGTCAAAGTGCCAGGTTGAGTCACTACGGAGAGGCTGAATACAAATTCTTCACGAGAAACCTGAATCTGCTTTCATGCCAAGCAGGTTCATATCTGAATCCCATCTCGAAATTTTGTCTCCTTTGAGCTCTTTCCGAAACTGTTTTATTCTAGGGCAAATCCAAAATTCGTCTTAACAGTGCTGTCTCGTGGCGTCAGCGTATGGACTTGTGAAAACGTACTTCGCGGACAAGAGAAACATTGGAAATGTTTTATGGCTGACCGCTTTTACTTTGATGGCGACTGGGGACACGCGACAGCCAAGGGTGTCGTCAACTTGACAGGCTCAGAAGCACACCATCTTTCCAAAGTGCTCCGCAAGAAAGTCGATGATCTGGTCGAACTTTTCGACGGTCGAGGCCAGCGGGCGGAAGCGAAGTTGATTCGGGTTGGGAAACGTGATGCCGATCTTGAGCTATTGAATGCCCCACAACCCTGCGTAAAAAAGTTGCCTCGGGTGACTTTGGCAGTCGCTCCACCGAAAGGAGATCGCTTTCGCTGGCTGATCGAGAAAGCGACTGAAATTGGTGTCGCTCAATTCATTCCCCTGCGAACGGAACATTCGGTTGTTCTTCCGGGAGGGACGAAACTGGAGAAGTTGCATCAGACAATGATCGCTGCCTGTAAACAATCGGGGCGAGACGAATTCATGGAGATCGCAGCGCCGATTGACTTGCAGCAATTGCCTGAGTCTCTCTCTGGAAATGATCAGCTGCTTTATGGAGACGTTCCCCGGGAAGACGTCGTAACATCATTAAGTTTCAAAAGTTGTAATGAAAATGGAGTCGTCGTTGTCATTGGTCCAGAGGGAGGTTTGACGGAGGCGGAAATCGATCAACTTCGTGAATGGGGCGGGCAGCCTCTCTCGGTTTCTCCGCACGTTTTGCGTATTGAGACAGCTGCCATCGCGGTTGCGAGCCTGCTCGTCTCAAACTTTTCGCTGCGATCTGACTGAATCAGATCTGTTCAGGGCGTCTCCAATGCTTCTCTTGTCCGCGAAGTACATTTTCACAAGTCCATACGCTGATGTCATACGCTGATGCCGCGAGACAGATCGCGAACACCAATTCGAAAGACGCGCTGGAAATCCTGACAACACTCTGGAATCAGGTTGGGTGACAGGGACTCCGGGAGCTTGTCCATTTTTTGTTCGAGCTAGAGCAGTTTGCTCTACCGTTTGCCCGTGAAGAACGCATTTCTCTAGTAAAAATGCTGTTCGCCACGAGGCAGAACCTGCAAACCAATCCGAAAGATGCTCTAAATAATGTCGTCGCCTTGACTACGCGTCTCTGTCGCGAAATAATGCCCAGCCATAAATTGGCGCAGTCAATTTAATGCGGTCTTCATTTCGGCGAAGAGATCCGGTCTCGTGATCGTACATGATCGATGCATGAAGACGGCTCATCGCAGTCACACAGAGTCGAGTACGCTGCTCTTTGAGCAGGGAAGCGGGAGCAGTTTCAATGGAGGATACTCAATGGATGTCGTGGGTCGAGGCCCCTTGGTTGCAACGAACAGCGACCTACTCTTCCCTGATTCGCTTTTGTGAGCGACTCGTTCAAGTCGATCTCCTTCCTGAAATCGTCACCGAGATTGCAGCGGAGTTCGGTGTCCCTCGCTGTTCGTTGGTCGTCCGAAACCGGAATTGGGAAACAATCGTCTCTCGTGGAGAGCCTTTGGCGTCGTTACCCGGAGCTTTGCTCGCCGAAGTGGTCGACAAAGATGCTGCTGTTTGGACAAGGTCTGCGGACGACAGCCCTGTGATGCTCTTGCCGACCGCTTCATCGGCTCAGCATGTCCTCGTTCTTTCGGGACCGCGCCTCGATGCTTCTCAACTGACTGAAGGTTTGGGAGTGGGGCGAGTGGTCGGTCAGCGACTGAACCAGCTCAATCGAGTCGCCAAAGCGGAGCGTCATGTCGACCGAATGAGAACGATGATCGGCTTGGCGCACTCCTTCGCTGGGGAGAAGGATACGCAAACTCTTCTGGAACGGATCGCTGAAGAGGCGTGCCGGCTCTTAAAAACAGACCGTGCAAGTATCTTCATCTGGGACAAGGAACAAAAACTTCTCATCGCCTGTCCGGCGTTGGGTGTCGAAGGAGGGAAGCTCTTTCTGCCTGACAACAAAGGGATTGTCGGCGATACCATTCATGGTGCGAAACCGATCGTTGTTGATGATGCCTACACCGATACACGCTTCGATCAGACTGTCGATAAAAAAAGTGGCTACACCACACGAAATCTGCTTTGTGTTCCACTCTTTGATGCGGATGGCGAATGCATCGGAGCCTTCGAGCTCATCAATAAGCTGGATGGGGATTTCAACGATGATGACCTGAATTCGCTGCAGGATTTTGGTGTGCAAACTTCGATTGCCATCAAGAATACCCTGGAGTTGGAAAACCTGGTTCGCAGCAATCAGAACCTCTCTGAGAGGGTCTCGACTGGCGTTGCGATCATCGGTGAGAGTGAGTCGATCAACGCTCTCCGTGGAACAATTGAACGGCTCGCTGCGACCGATTTGCCAGTTTTGGTACTTGGTGAAAGTGGAACAGGAAAAGAAGTTGCTGCTCAGGCTCTGCATCATCAGGGACCGCGCGCGTCGCGACCTTTCGTAGCTGTCAACTGTGCAGCTTTGACAGAAACGCTTCTCGAAAGTGAGCTGTTCGGTCATGAAAAGGGGGCCTTTACCGATGCTCAGGCGACTCATATTGGAAAGTTTGAACTCGCTGAGGGGGGGACGCTCTTTCTTGACGAAATCGGAGACATGAGTGTTGGCGGGCAAGCGAAGTTGCTGCGAGTTCTGGAGCAGAAAGTAATCACTCGCGTTGGGGGGACGCAGTCGATTCCTGTCAATGTTCGTGTTTTGGCGGCCACAAATGCGAATCTGGTGGAAAGTGTTCGTGAGAAACGATTTCGACAGGATTTGTACTATCGCCTAAGTGTTGTGACGATCGAACTCCCCGCACTGCGTGATCGTCCAGAAGATATCGTTCCGCTGGCGAGTTTCTTTCTCAAACGATTCTGTGCAGACGCGAATCGTAAACCGCTGCCGATCTCTTCCGATGCTGAGAAGCGACTGCAGATGCACGGCTGGCCAGGAAATGTGCGCGAGCTTCGGAACCTGATGGAGCGTGTCGCTTTCTTATCCAATGGTGACCGCGTCGAGGTTGAAGACCTTGCGTTTATTCTCAGCCCACAACGTGATGCGTTTGACGATCTTTCGGATGGGATCGGGCTTGCTGAGGCGACAAACAAATTCCAGCGTGAGTACATTAAGCGAGCCGTTAAACGGATGCAGGGGAACATGAGCGACGCTGCGGAATTCCTCGACCTGCATCGCTCGAACCTGTACCGGAAAATGCGTCAGCTCGGAATGGAAGTTGATGACGTCAAACCGTAAGACTTCTCTTGGGTGTTTGGCAGCTTGAGTTCTGGACGACACAAGCAACTCTAGAGCAGTTTGCTCTACCGTGTGCCCGTGAAGAACGCATTTCTCTAGGTAATGTTGTTCGCCACGAGGCAGAACCTGCAAACCAATTCGAAAGATGCTCTATTCCACAAATTTCGGACTGGTTTCACGAAAAAAGCGTTGAAGAAACCTTGTGGTTCCTCCAACGCTTATCGTTCAGGCAGGTTAGAGAGATCTTTTCAAAAATGCTCTCGTGGAGTCCGCTCTTCACGAACACGAGAAACTCGAATCTGTTCTACTTGAGTTCTTTGATCATAACTTCGCGGAACTGGACGGCGTCGTTGTGCCCAGCGAATCCGAAGTAACCTTCTTTCAGGTTTTTGCCTGGATGTGTATCGACCTTTGGGTCTTTATTTTTGTGCATGTAGTCCGTGATTTTACTCAGGTCGGTCTTCAGGATGATGTTTCCGTTCAACTCGACTGTGATTTCTGGGCCAACAACTGTCACTTCCTGATAGTTCCATTCACCAGGCTCGTACAGGTAGCCACGAAACGCAGCTGCCATTCCGTATGCAGATCCGTGGTATTGTCGTGGATCGAGCTTGGCGTACTTGGGGTGTTCTGAGTCGAGAACCTGAAGCTCTGTCATGCCATCGAAGGCTGGGTTCCCTTTGCCCGGGTAGCGAATGGCGAGTCCATTGTTGCCTCCGGGTGGAACTTTGAACTGGACGCTCGCTACGAAGTCGGCGTACTTCTTGTCGGTATGCAGTGTTCCGCCTTTGCCTTCCTTACAGCGAATGCTGCCTTCGACAACTTCATAGTTCTCGGTTGGGCCGCTCCAGCCTTTCAGGTCTTTTCCGTTGAAGATGCTCTCGAAACCTTCTCCACGTTCTTCTGCGAGAATCTTCACAGCTTCCTTGGGAGTGAACTCTTTGATGGCAATGTTTTGCCACTGAATTTCACCACCGTGTGTTTGCAATTGAATCTGTCCGCTCGCTCGCAATGGAACTTTGCGTTCTTTATCCCAGTAGTTTTCCATGATGGCGTTGTCGACAACTTTTTCGCCGTTGAGCCAAACTGTTGTGCGGGCACCGATTTGACGAATTTTGAACTGGTTCCATTCTCCGAATGGTTTGTCCATCACTTTTGTGGGGAATTTTCCAGGTGCTCCGGCGCTGTTGTTCCACAGAGCTCCTGAGCCTTTGTCAGATCCGTGTTTAAATGCGGGCTCATGTGTATGGTCCCAAATCTGAACTTGCGGAGTATTTTTCAGATAGATTCCACTGTCTGCGGTCGGGACAGTTTTGTAATCGATGAGTAATTCGTAGTCCCGGAAGGAATCGTCGGTTGTCAGGTAAGCTCCATGGCCATCGTTGACGATGGCTCCATCTGCCACTTTCCAGTGTTCGGAAATTGACTGATTCCACTCTTTCATCTTGGCAGCTCTGTCTTCTTCAGACATGGCAGCCAGTTGATCTGGATTGAAGTGTGGCATTCCGTGCCAACCTGTGAGGTCTTTCCCATTGAAAAGAGAACGGTAGCCTTCCGGAGCTTCGTTCTCTGCCGCTGCAAATGAGCAAAGGCAGGTCAGTGTGAGTAAACAGGCAGTAACGCGCAAGGTTCTTCCCCTTCAGGTCTTGATAGTTGTCGCAATCCGATCGATCACAACGAAACAGGTATTGGTGTCTGTGACGGAACGGTCTCTGTCATCGTACTCTGGTCGAAGTGAACAGACTTTGTCGACTTCGAAATAGTTCAGCACGGCATCGGAAAATCATGATGAGAATCGAGCCACTAAAAAGCGTATCGAACTGTTTCACGGTTTGCGAACCAAATTGAGGCAGATTGCTATTGTCCTAATTCCAGAAACTGGCATATTCTGCCGATTCAACATATTGAGGTGGCGTTTTGCGAACGATCGCAATCGAGAGGAGTCAAACCCGTTGCTCCTTCCACTTCATAATCCGTGACGAAAATCAACGAATTCTCGGTGATGGAAGTCACAGCCCCGAAACGGGAGTGTCCTGCCGGATGACAGGGATGGATGGCAGAACACGTGCACCGCATGGAGGTTACGCACATGGGCAAATTAGGTAGCTCGCTTTTAACATTTCTGTTTTCCGTACCGGTGACAGCCGTCGGATTCATGGCGATTTTCGGAGTCCCGCAAATGACTCCGTTAAGTGCATCGCCAAGCGATGATATTGTGATTCGCGATCCATACGATCAAAATCCGTGGGAAAATCAACAATCTGCCGGGCAGCAAACGCCTCAAGGTCAACTTCAGGATGCGCCTCCCCATCATTCTATGCCAGCACATGGAAATGCATCTGCTCCGTCTTGGGGACAACAGAATGGGATGCAACAACAGCAACATATCCAGACCCCAGATTCCGCTCCTCAGAGAGCGCTTCCCCCAGCACATTCACTGGGAAATCGCATAGTCGATAACGCAGCTCCCCCGGCCTCGATGGGGATTCCTCAACAGTTTCCAGCTCAACCAGCCACCGCCGGGAATCTCCGTACATCGAACACCCAGGCAGGTTCGGTTACGCATAACCCGTTCAACGAAATGAACTCGAGCCGTCCAAGTAACACGACTGAGACTTCAGTCCAATTGCTGACATGGCATCAGGCCTCTGCTCGTTTAGCGGAACTCGGAATTCAAAAGTATCACCTTGAACGAGGTGGGCAAGAAGGCAACTTTTTGTTTGTGTGCCTGTATCGCCCCGCCGATTCTCCACAGGTGACTCACCGCTTTGAAGCAGAAGGAAACGATCCGCTCGTCGCCACGAATCAGGTGATCAGCCAGATCGACAACTGGATTCGAAAGAATTACCAAGCCAATAATTCCATTTCCGGTGCACGTTTTTAAAAGCGGTGATTTCGTGAAATGACCACGATGATTCACCCGATAGATATCGAAAGTCTCTAACAGCCCTGTTTCACCATCATGTTGAAACCGTTGTGATTCACTCGGTTTAAACACTGATTTAAAAACTGAGTCAGGTTTTGTTAGCGTGAATGATTCCAATGTTGACGAAGCAAACAACGCAATTTGGCAATCCCTCAGGAACGTGCCAAGTTGCGTTGTCGCGTTTGGGGCAAGCTGAATCTGGCTGGAAATGGTGCTTCCGAATTCGACGTGCCGCTGAACTGATCGAGAATACTTCTCAAGAAACAGCCACCACACGTTCCCCGAAAATGGCTCGCCTGGAAGCTGCGCTTTTCGTCGCAGAGCGGGCTCTCTCGCTCCGCAAGTTGATGCAAGTGGCAACCTTGGCAGATGTGAAAGAAGCAGCCTCACTGATCGAGCAGCTCAATGCCAACTACGATGCCGATGGCTCAGCCTTTCGCATTGAGCGCGTCGCGGTGGGGTATAAAATGTTTACGCTTCCGAGGCTCTCAAAATGGTTGGACCGTATCCACGACCGCCAGTCATACATGAAACTCTCAGCCCCGGCGATGGAAACTCTTTCGATTATTGCTTATCGACAACCATGTACCCGTGCAGATGTCGAATCGATTCGAGGTGTTCAGGCTTCCGAAATGATCAAACAGCTGATGGAAAAAAGTCTCGTCCGGATCGTTGGTGAAGACGACTCCTTGGGCCGACCCTATCTGTACGGAACAACAAAGCTGTTCCTGGAAACCTTCGGCTTAACCAATTTGAATCAACTTCCAATGGCAGACCAGTTGAGCAAACAACCGGACCCAGAGCAGGACGCCGAACTCACAGAAGGCGAAGAGCCGGACCAACTGGCAGCCTGACAACGGGCATTCCGCATACTATCCGAGCCTGAACATCATCATGAAGATTGAATAGGGATGAGGCGGATGGCTGCAGTTCAGTACTTCAGTTTCCCCCTATCTCTTTAGCCACCGGTGAGTCACCGCGATGAAATGGCCGCCAAAGATGTAGCGATATTACTGCAGGCCAAACCTGAACATGCTCTGTGAGATCGCTTTTCTCTAAGCACTCGTCCCACTTTCAGAAGTTTCTGCTTAGCAAAACGCCTCTGCCGACCAGACAATCTCCGTTGCCAAAGTGAGAAATAAACCCTTGGCACGCATCGGCGATTTCTTCTCATCTTGGTTGCGGTCAACTATACTAAATGACGAGTGATGAATCGGGGCATCACAATGCGCTTTGATTCAGCCTGTTCCACATTCGTAGTCAATTCAGTTAAGAAAAACGTCCTCTATGCCTGTTCTTAATCAAAGCCAGTTATTCGAGCTCGCAAATCGGATTCTTTGTGGTGCAGGGATTCCACCAGAAGACGCGAAAATTGTGGCTCAGGAACTTTCCGATGCCAATATTGTTGGTCACGACAGCCACGGTGTGATGCGTTTGATGCAATACATCGACTTTGTGCGCGATGGGCATGTGAAACCGAACGGAGAGTTCGAAATCGTTAAACAGGGTGGAGCGTTTGCGATTATCGATGGGCACTTCAACTTCGGACAGGTGACAGCTCGCAAAGGTCTGGCGCTGGGAATTGAAATCGCCCGGACCGCTGGGACAGCGACTGTGATGATGCGGAATTGCAATCATATTGGTCGGTTAGGAGCGTATACTCACGATGCTGCCGAGGAAGGCTTCGCCGCGATGATGTCCGTGAATGCTCCCGGACCTGGAGGTGTCGCCCCCTTTGGAGGGATGGAACGCCGCCTCGGGACGAACCCGATCAGCATGGCTGCACCATCGCTCAATGGACATTTGGTTCTGGACATGACGACCAGTGCGACAGCCGAAGGAAAGTTGCGCGTCGCAAAACAATCTGGACAATCGGTTCCAGAAGGAATGATCATCGACGGACATGGAAATCCTTCAACCGATCCGAATGCATACTACGACAAACCTTTTGGTTCGATCCTGCCATTGGGTGGACCGCTCCTCGGGCACAAAGGTTCGGGATTGTCGGTCATGGTCGATGTCTTCTGCGGGATGCTCTCTGGAAGCGGCGTCTGCCGAACGGATCTTCCTCGTGGTGCGAATGGTGTTTGGATGTACTTGATCGATGTGGAACAGTTCCTGTCGCAAGATGAGTACGATCAATGGATGAGCAAATATGTCAGCCACATTAAAGATTGCCCCAGACTCCCCGGCGTGGATGAAATTTTACTTCCCGGAGAAATCGAAGAGCGTCGCAAAGTCGAACGTCAGGCGAATGGAGTCAATATCCCGGATGAAACGTGGCGTCAATTGAAAGAACTTGCAGCAAGCTTGAACGTGTCGCTCGCGGCATTTCCTGACTGAGCAACCTGCTGACTTCGACGATCCGGAAACAGGCTGCGATCTACGTTGTTGGCGAAAAGTCGTTTGTGTTGTTCCAGTGAGATTCTTGCGCCTGCAGATCTCTGAGATCTCACTGTTTGTTCTGATGACTGCTCGGACCGATCGGATGATCGGGCCGGCAGTCTAATCGTGTCGGTCTCTTTCTCGCTGCAAGCTTGCAGCTGACTGAACGTTTTTGCAGGTCTCTCTTTTTCACCCGGCGGGTCTCGATCGTCAGGGCCTTGGACATTTCGAAAATCCACCGCCTCGTTGAGCTTTCTTTCTGATTCCGTTGGTGGAAGGTTGCAAAGCAGCTTGATTGCGAGCCGCTCAACTTTCGGGAAGAATTACCTCGAAACCCGCGTTTCTTTAGGGTTTTGGGTGCTTTTTGGGGATTGGCACGCAGTTCGCTCTAGCCATGACTACGGCTAACGATGAATCAATCAACATCAAAGATAAGGGGAATCACAATGGTGACTCGCGAAGAACTGACAGGGAAATGGGAACAGGTCCAGGGACAGTTGATCGAAAAATGGGGCGAGTTGTCTGGAGATACGCTCGACCAATTCCGTGGAAACACCGAACAGCTGGTGGGGCTGATTCATGAAAAGACCGGCGCCGCCAAGGAAGAAATTCAGAAGTACGTGGACAGCACGATTCAGAACATCTATGGCGCTTATGAAGGTGTGAGCGAGCAGATGGAAGTGCAGCTCGACCATGCCAAAGAATTGGTGAGACGCAAGCCCATGGAATCGCTGGGAGTGGCCCTCGGAGCTGGAGTCGTCACCGGACTTCTTGTTGGTTTGATTCTCTATCCTCGCCGGTAGTGTTTCACCAAGGTTCTCAGGTCTGCCCAGAACAGGCATTGTAATGGCCTCTCGTATTGAGAGCTAAATTCAAGTTTTGGGACAGGTCTGAATCACTCTTCACGTGACAATTTCTAAGGCTGGAGAAATCAAGATGAATGGCTTTGACAAACAAACGAATCCCACAGGCGTTCCGTTTCGCGGGACAGGGAAGGCAACCGATTTTCACGATGTTCGAGACTACCATGAAGAGCCGAACGTGGGCGGTTACGTTACAGATTTTTCCAAAGAGCATCCGCTGACTGCAGTCTTGTCGGTTTTTGGATTTGGTCTGATCGTGGGAGCCGGTGTCGCGGCAGCGATGATCACTTCGAAAGAAAAACAGGTCTCAACTCACCATTCGTTTGGTGACATCAGCAGCATGCTTGGTGATTCGATGGCGAAAGTTGTCCCTGAAAAAATGCGAGGAGCATTTTACAGAAGCTAGCATTTTCAATGCTTGTCGTGCCCGTGAAGTTCACTTTTATGACTTCACAGGCTGCTCGCCACGAGGCATGTCACGAATACGATGCCGGAAAATGATTCTGGCTGCTGCTGGGCATGAGTGAACCACCAAGACCCTGCTGATGTCTCGCTCGGCCCAGTTCATCGATTCAGCTCATCTGTTCGGAACAGATCTTGTTCGTCAAACGATGCGATGGTTGCTATTCAAATTTTGTTAGAGCTCAAAAACAATTCTGTGTTTGACTGGAGTGATGATGCCTAGGAATGAAATTCAATGTGCGGAGGATGCTTGCCGAATTCGTGATCGAATGGGCCGCATTCGAAATCAAATGGACCGCGAGGTTAAGGGACTGAAAAAAGGAGCAGGGAATCTGCTCAGCATCCATCACCAGATGAGATCACATCCCTGGGTTGGCGTCGGAGCTGCAGCGCTGATTGGATTTTTTATCGTTCCTGCGCGGAAGAAGCGACAAGAGATTCAGCTCGATGAGCAAACAGTTCAAAACCTCATTGAACGGGGTGACATAAAGGTTCACGCACAACGAAAACAAAAGAAGTCCTGGGTTCGTTCGGCAACCACGTTGGCAACGAATGCTGCTCTTCGGGCAGCCCTGGCCTACGCTGGGCAACAATTTGGAAAAGTCTCCGGCACAATGGCTGCGGACGATAAAGCGTCTGTGAACGAAGTTGAAGTTAATTGATTGAACGTTGCAAAGAGCACCCGATGATCGAACGCAAGATGAGATGAAACATGATTGGGAACGGAAGAACAAATTCGTTGACTTCACCTGAGATGCGAGAAGCTTCAGGCGAGAAAGGCTCGAAGACATCCTTAAAGCAAGAGGTGAATCGATGGAAAACGTGGGTACAAGACAATCCAGTGATCGCCCTGAGCGGAGCGATCGTGTGTGGAATGGCTCTCGGATGGGTCGTCAAGAGAAAAGCGTGAAGTCAGAGGAGGGACATGCCCCTCGGGAGCACGTGAGCAAAAATCTGAGAGGCTTGGTTGGCGATGCTATCAAGCTCGTCGATCTTCAATTGCAACTGTTTACGGTTGATGTTCAGGACTTTTGGAGTCAGGCCAAGATCGGACTTGCCCTCGTCGTTTTCGCGAGTCTCACGCTGGTGTGTGGTCTGATCGTTTTGTTTTTCGGGCTCAGTGCCTTCCTGGAAAGTCAGCTCAACTGGTCTGAGCATGCAGCCTTTTTCACTGTTGGAATTGCGGGGATCGCGGTTGCTGGAGGATTGCTGTATTGGGCAGCGAGACGGATTACTTACTCAGCAGAAAAACTGACCCGTTCAAAAGAAGAACTTTCAAACAACCTGAACTGGTTTCGAGACGCATTCTCAGATGACGATTAAGGTCTTCGTTTTATGAACGCAGCAATCCGAATCAGCGAAGATTCACGACCAATTCACTGATACTTAAAGTCGCAAGCGAGGCTGGTTTTCAAAACTTTTAGCACTCATCTCTGCGTATGAGACAGTGCAAATGTTTTACACAACATATTTCAAACAGGGATCAAACCAATGAATCAATCTGAATCTCAAACTGCCCCACTCGAACAGTACATGCCACCAAGATCAGCCGGCAAAGTATCCTCACAGCAACTCAACCCTGTTGAGGATGTGCAAAAGTATGTGGTTGAATTTGCGAAGCAACAGCCTCAGACAGCCGCTCTGTGGTGCTTCGGGATTGGTTTTCTTGTGGGTTGGAAGCTGAAGCCCTGGTAAGGGTTGGGCTCAAATTTTTCCAATGAAGCCCTGGCAGGACTTTTGGAGTCGTCGAGGTTGATTCGACCTTCGATGAGACATTCAATGTTTGTCAGGGCTGAATTATGAACTTCGTTTTGGTGTTCGACCGTGGATCATGGTAAGTAGCCAGCGAAGTCACAAAGGTGATCGTCACGGACGCGATGGACACGAAAGCGTGCGAATGGCATCCTCTCCGTTTTCCGTGAGCATGATTATTGATCCTGTTCTCACTTGAATGAATTCCATGAACACCTCAATTAAGGTTGTTGACCCCACTGGCAAGCCTCTCGCGGGGGAGCCAGAGAGCGGATCGGATAATTCGGATTCGCGGTCCTCTCCAGCTGAAAAGCTCTCCTCGCACGTCGATGCAACTGCGAGCGAAATTGCGAGTGACCAGCATGAGGAGCCAGCGACACTGAGTTCGTCGAGTCAAACTGCCAAAGATGATTCAAAGGAGAGCGAAGAAGATCAGTCCCAGAAAATGTTACGGAGGTTTGTCCGCTTCGAACAACGGGAATCTGTGGCACTGATGATTCTGGCCGGACTGGCAGTGCTTTATACACTCTTTCTGACGCGAGCCATTGCTCTTCCGATTACATTTGCATTGCTCATCGCATTTACGTTGCGTCCCATTGTCCGGGTGCTGAAGCGAAGGCATATTCCCAACACTGTTGGGGCGCTGATTATTGTTTTTGTCTTAGTGCTGTTCAGCCTGGTCGCGATCTTTCGGGTACTTGAACCTGCTCAGCAATGGTCTGCGGATGCGCCTCAAAACATTAAGCTACTCAAAGAGAAGCTTCAGCCGTTGCGAGAAAAGTTCGGCGGGATCTCCAAATCTTCTGAAGTCATTCAAGACGCGACAAATGGCGGGGCCGTCGAGCCGATCTCCGTTCAAATCAAGCAGTCGTCGCTTTCGAGTAATCTGGCGATCATGAGTACAACAGGAAACATCATCGGCAGTATGGTGTTGGTCCTCACGTTGTCGTTCTTTTTTCTCGCCTACGGGGATGACCTGACTAACAGCGCGCTCCATCTTATGTCGACATATTCAGAGAAAAAAAGGGCGGTTGAGCTGATTCACGGTGTCGAGCGGGGCATCGCTTCTTATCTGCTCACGGTCACTGTCATAAACTTTCTGTTGGGTGTTGCAGTGGCTGGTTCGATGTATCTTTGTGGTGTCCCTAATCCGATGCTGTGGGGGTTTATGGCATTCAGTTTTAATTATATTCCGATTCTGGGAGCTCTCGCCGGTGGAGCGATCCTGCTTGCGGTCAGCTTCCTGGCCTTCGATTCCCTGCTCTATGCGTGTGTTCCACCAATGGTCTTTCTTACATTGACCACCATCGAGGGGAACTTTATCACCCCATCGATTTTGGGACGGAGAATGAACTTAAACCCGATCCTTGTCTTTATTGCTCTGATTTTTTGGGGCTGGGCCTGGGGACTTGGCGGAGCCATTCTAGCAGTCCCGTTACTCGCAATTACGAAAATCGCCTGTGAAGGTTTCGAAAGGACACTCCCGATCGCGATCATGATTGGAGATACTCGCGAACGTGGTGATCCTTCGTAATCGATTTCAGAACGAGTCGCGTTTCGACAGCAGCCAAGAGCGCGAAGACTTGAAAAGTCTGGCATGTCGGGTCACGCAGCTGAGCGGCTTGGTTGAGCGGAGACCAGCACGATTGTGAGTTCGATTGTGCGTTCGTCTAAGCTGCGAAGCCCGCGACGAGCACTCACGCGGACACCGTACGTTTGAAGCAAACTGAATTCGACCTGAACGTCTGCGTCTGAGCTTTCGCACCAACCTTCCGGGAGAGACTGGAAAGCGGGAGAGACCGGAAGGTGACAATGGCGGATACGTTCCCCCGATAGAAAGTGCACGGAGAGGGTTCCCTCAAGCCGTTCGGTGCCGTCGAATAGACGAAACCGCCGCCAGGACTGGAGGATTTCCTCCGCTTCCATTTCGCTTTCCTCGTCGCTCTCTTGAATGTCCACAGACGCCTCAGAAACCGTAGGAGAAGCCAGCGCAGGCTCTGCTGACTCCTGCGGCTCAGAGTTCTTCGCAAGGGCCGCTGTCACAGGAATCGCGCATAACACGATTCCAAACATGGCTGCACTGATGCCCATGCTGAGCGGAGTTTCAAAGGAAATCAAACTGGCCGTGAACAGGCAGGCCAGAATGCTCCCCAGGATCAGTGATGCGATTGCCCCGGAATTTAGCTTTCGACAACAAGTGATTCCATACACCGCTAGAACCAGAAACGGAACCGTTCCCAGGAAACTGACCGGCACTGACGAGTCGACAATTTTGAGGAAGACATCTACTAAGACGCACGCGATGAGTAGGCCCAACAGCCAGCCAGGCCAGGCAGTGAGCACTTTTTTTTCTTGAATTCGCAAGGGAGTCCCTTCCCAGAAGTATTTATGTATCCCCGGAATATGTCGAAAATCCGAGAATAGGACAATGTCTGTTCTGGAAAGCACTAAAAACGAACACAGCCGGTCACTTTTGCGTGACCGGCTGTGTTCGTTTTGTGTAAGTCAAACTCTTGAGTTTGAGTTCATTCGCTCTGTTTACTTGACTCGTGCAGGTGCAGGTGTTGGGGAATGATGTTTTTCAATGATGACTGATCCGGTCCGATTTTGCTTGCTGACTTCCTGAGTTGGAGGATCACAGCTGATTGAGCATTGATTCCAATCACATTCATCCTGTGTGTCAACAAAAATGGACCCGGTCGTGATCGACTTGAAGCCACAGTATCCTCCGAACCTTTTACGGGCACTGAATCCGGAGTAGCAATAACTTTGATTTAAGGACCCAAACGCGTCTCCAACATCATTCAATTCTTGAGTCACAGCATGTTGCACTTCGCTGAGGCCAACAATCATCCCCAGGACCAGCAAGGTGCCTATGAGAATGAGTTCTGCGGAGACAATAAAACCGGTTTCATCGTTGAAAAGTGTCAGTAAAAGCATGGCATGTTTCCCTATATTATCTTTGAAGTGAGACAGTCAATTCAGCACGAATCGCCAGGCTCTGTGGTTGAGACCATCCTGAAGCGGATTCGTCAGCTTGTTGGCAAGTCGGTCAGACGCTCGACCTGTCAAAGCGCTTCCAGTGCTTTTTGTGCCCGTCAAAAACGCAGTCGCGACTTCACAGGCTGTTCGTCACGAGGCAGAGAGCGAAAGCAACTTTTTGGAACGTCTCTCTTGCCTTATTTGATACGGTATTCGCGTTCTGTCTCGTGGAGTTCCGTCTTTCTTTGATGAACGATCAGCTTCACGGACTTGAAAAGCACGAATGTACTCTGGGTGTTTCAGAGATGAGAGATTCAGTCAGTCAGGTTGCGTGTCCGACTGACTGAATCAACTCATCACAGGGAACTGAAGAGAGCGGGCGACCTGGGATCAGCAGGTCAGGGAACAGTGCTCTCTCAGTTGCGTTGTATTTGATGCGACCTTGGCGACCGCGATTATTGCTACTGCTTGTGTAATCAGGGCAATACGCACAGGCCGTGCCAGCTGTAGAATTCATATAATCGTTGCGACCGAACCTTTGCTGTAAGAGGCATTGTGTAATGGACTTACGTATTCAAGAGCCTGTTGGGAGCGATCATTTGCACAACGGGGATGATTGAATACCGCCTGAGAGTTGAACGAAATGTCTTTGTCGATGTTCAAAAAATTGAACGTCCCTGAAGCGTCAAAGTTCCCTGATCTAGAGCATCTTTCGAATTGGTTTGCAGGTTCTGCCTCGTGGCGAACAGCATTTTTACTGGAGAAATACGTTCTTCACGGGCACACGGTAGAGCAAACTGCTCTAGGGCATCTTTCGAATTGGTTTGCAGGATCTGCCTCGTTGAGTACCACGTTTCTTGAGAGGACCGTTTCATTACGTGCACAAACAAGCATGAATCTGCTCTCGGGGAGGCTGAAGAAGAAAAGAGTCACTTCCTGGTGACTCAACGCGACCTATAGTTTTTCGAGAGAGTGTTCACGTCAGAGCAGATGGCTCGACCGTCTCCCGGAAACGATGCGTTTCGTTCTATGAATGGCGTCTTTCCATCGGACAGAACGCCTACATCATTTTCGAAAATGCACGAGAAAGCGAATGCGATGAAGTGTCAGAGTTGTGGTGGTCCCCTGAACGAAACAGCTGGCCGTGGAAGGTTGGTCTGCACATATTGTGGAACTCTGAACGTTCCGAAAGCGGGCAGACTCTCTGCGGATCGCATCACCCTGCTCGAAGAGTTCAGCGACCATCGATGTCCCGGTTGCGAGCAGCAACTCTCCAGAGCGATGGCTGATGAGGCATTCGTTGAGAGCTGTTCGAGTTGTCAGGGGATTCTTTTCGAGAGAGACGTTTTTATGTCTGTCGCCTGGGATCGGCGAGGCCAGTTTCAGGGAGCCGAAGAGACACCGATTCCGATCGATCCAGCAGAACTTAAAGAACGTCGTAACTGCCCGAAGTGCCAGCAGTTGATGGAAACGCACCCCTATTACGGCCCGGGCAATGCAGTCATCGATTCGTGCCACCGCTGCCAACTCGTCTGGCTCGATACTGGCGAGCTCACCGCTATTGAACGTGCCCCCGGCCAGCGTCAGCTTCGGAGCTGATTGATTCGCTTCCAGCCTGCCGGACTTTTCTTGGCATCCGAAATCAAATAGGAAAACGCCCCTGCGAAAGTGGAAAGCGGGGCTCGTTATGCCGCTTCGTTGAGAGCCTGGATTCGGCCTTCGCTTAGGCGGACGATGCGTTGTGCCTGCTGTGCGATGTTGTCGTCGTGAGTCACCATGACAATAGTCAGCTTCCGCTCATCATTGAGTTTGTGAAGCAGTGTCATGATTTCCCCACCCGTGTGAGTGTCGAGGTTGCCGGTTGGTTCATCTGCCAGCAGGATACTGGGATCACCGATCAGAGCACGAGCGATGGCGGCTCGCTGCATTTCTCCCCCGGAAAGCTCAGAGGGTTTGTGGCTGAGTCGATGGTCGAGTCCCACCTGTTTGGTGATTTCGAACGCCTTCTCTTTGAATTCGTTTTTCCGCTTCCAGTACTCCCAGGCAGAGTGGCGAATCATCAGCGGTGAGAGAACATTTTCAAGCAGCGTCAATTCTGGCAACAGGTGATAGAACTGAAATACGAAGCCGAAAACGTGGTTGCGAAGTTGATCACGAGTTGTCGCGGGGAGATTGTCGATGCGGTTTCCGTCCAGCCAGACTTCCCCGACGTCCGGTTCATCGAGCAGGCCGAGCAGGTGCATGAGAGTGCTCTTTCCCGATCCGGACTGCCCGACGATGGACAGGAACTCGCCACGTCCGACATTTGCGTCCACACCTCGTAAGACAGGAACTTTGTGCTCACCTTTCAGGTAAGCTTTGTCGAGAGCTTTCGCACGCAAGTGAAGTGGTGGGGTCATGGGAAGTGTCGGCGGTTGAGACATTAGGAACTCGTCTTGAGGGCCTCGCTGTCAAGGATCCTTTTGACAGCAAATGCGACAGTGCTATTTGTATCGAAACTATTCGTATCGAAGTGCCTGAACAGGATGTAAACGGGCAGCACGCCGAGCGGGGAGGACACTTGCCAGCACAGCGATCACGATTGCCCCGATCGCCACCCAGACAACAGTGGCAGGGTGCACGACGGTGGGAATTTCACGGAAGTAGTAGATGGCTTCGTCGAAGACTTTTCGGCCGGTGATCATCGAGAGGAGTTTCTCGATTTCATTGATATACCGCACGAACAGCAGTCCAAGAATCACACCCACTCCACTTCCGACGACTCCCAATGAAAGACCGTACGAAAGGAAAATCATCATGACACCTCTCGAACTGGCTCCGAGTGCCTTCAGGATGCCGATGTCACGTGTTTTCTCAACGACGATCATGTAGAAGATCGCCAGAATTCCAAAGCCGGCAACGGTGATGATCAAGAATAACAGGACATTCAGAATCGCAGATTCCATCGCGACTGCTTCGAGCAACGGTCCCTGTTTTTCTTCCCAGGTCCGCACCTGAAAGGTTCCCGGTTCGAGTCCGGAACGGAGACGACGAACAACTTCGCTGGCGTCGTTGTAGTCCTTCAATTTGATTTGCAGCGACGTGACCGCGCCATTCTTCCAGTCAAGATTTTCTTCCGGTTTCGTCGGATCGGGTGAGAACAACATCCCGCGAGCCATTTGCAATTGTTCGAGATTGCAATAGACGAGGTTCGAGTCGTACTCACTCATTCCACTTTTGAAGACGTCACAGACTGTCGCTTTGAAGTTGGCAGGTTCTGGCTTACCGGTTTTGATTGTGGTCAAGTTGACGTCCTGGCCCGGTTTGACCATATACATCACGTGCGTGATCCCGGTCGCTTTATCCTTGTAAGGAAAACTGACCAGACCAGCCCCAATGTAAATGCGTCCGAACAAGGGAGCAGTTGGGTCGATTTTCTCTTTGGTGGCATTAGAGAGAAACGGATCGTCATGATTGAAAACCGGTGGAGCGTCCTGACTTGGAGTCAGAGTTTTGATTTCCTGGTCCGTTCCTGAAACCTGGACGAACGGATCTTCCCAGTTTTCCAGACTCGGTGGTTCGCTCGCGACTGCAAGTTCTACGCCCTGTTCTTGAGGAGCGGGCGCTTGCTGCGGCGTATTCCCGACGAGAGGGACGCCAGAGGTGACTCGCTCGCTGTACTGGTGATCGAACTGTTCTTTGAACTGTTCCCATTCCACCCATTCTTTGCGAGTTTCCTGAGCCTCTTTGGTCAGGTCCCAATTGAGTGGTTCATCGAGCGAACGCTGAGCTCTTCGAACGATTTCATCCCCCTCGGTGATGTCCTGCCGACTTAGCATATAGCCAGCAAATGGACTGACACGGTTTTTTCCTGCGGGGTCAATTCCGACAAGCGTCACCGGTCGATAAACAGTTTGGCCAGCCCAATCGAAACTGACCATTCCGTAGATTTCTACGGTCGGAGTCATCGCTTCGATGTAACTGCCGGCCAGTCTTTCGACCTCAGCCATGAGATGTCTGGGATCGTCGGTCCCATCCGTGCTGGTGGTTTCGATCATCACGTCGGAAAGAATGGCGTGAATCCGATCCTTCATCTGGCTACTAAAGCCAGACATGACACTATTGACGACAATCATTGTGGCGACACCCAATGTCACACTAATGATGCTCGCCAGAGCAATATAGCGGGTCCGCAGGTATCGATTCGCTAATAAAAACTTGTACATTCGCACTCCTTTGCGATCGGCGACTGGCCGATTTCGCCGGAGTGTAGCGCAGATCACGACTTGAGTCGAGGCGAGATTTTAGAGCTTGTTCAGTCAGTCTCTGTTTTTTGTAAGTTTCTTTTATGAAAGTGCTTACGCAATCTGTCTCGTACCCGGGGCACCGTCAGAATCCGATTACGGCATAGATCAAAATCGCAAAACTGCTCGAAATTGCGATCCCGCTCCAGGCTGCCAGCAGGGGGAGACCGAACTTCTGGAGGTCAGCCTTTTCTGTTTGCTCGGTTGGCGGCTCTGCTTTTTGTAAAAATCGCAGCAGTCCGGTGATCGAGATCAGTAGCGACAATGCAAACAGCACCAGCCTGGATGCGCCCGTGGGGCTTTCTGTCGAAAGCGGCAGGCTTGCTTGCCAGAGAAGAAAGTTTCCGATTCCGCCTGATGTGATCGCGAGCATCGACACGCCGATCAAACCGTAAGCCAAATGGTTTTCCATCAACTTCCCTGAACGGATCAGCTCTTCGCGGAGAGACAATAGGATGAGCGCTGCGAATTGTGTGAGTGATGAGAGCAGGAGAATGATCATTCCAAGCTCTGGAGTAGTCACCAATAAAAATAACGTGACATGCTGCGACCAGACGACAAGTCGAGCCAACCTCAGCGACGAACTCGAATTCGCCATCAGTAAGAACGATGTGTAAACCAACCCCAGCAATGCCGGAATCTCTAAGACTTCGCAGACTCCAAGCCAGCTTCCTGGATCAGGTTGGATCAAAATTTTATAAGCCAGCAGAAGTGCGACTTTCGAGACGATGATGAGTCCCACCCGAAGTTGCAGCGAGCCATCTTCGAACAGTTGCACAATTTGAGTGTGAAACGGTACGAGTCCCGATAAAAAGCCGATGCCGAGCAAAATCGAAAGGGCTGGCAAAAGCTGGTACTGCTTCCAGAGAAAATCGGCAGCTGGGTGCTGATCGGTCGATCTTTGAATCAGACTCGTCAGATCCGAGAGAATCGTGGTACTGGCTCCCGGAAGACCGTGAGGGGCTGAGCGAACAAACGCAGCACAGGCGACCAGCCATGCCAGTCCGGCAAAGAGCCAGAACCACCCGATGGTTTGCTGTCGCAGGACGGGTCCGCCCTGCTTCGCCGCCAAGGGGATCAGTGAGAGTGAGACAAACGCAGCCCCAGCCATGAGCGTGAGCACATCGTTCGAGACGATCAGCACTGTCGCTCCCAGCATCAGAAACGAGAGTGAAGAAGCTGCCGGATGCGAACTTTGGTTCTGCCAGCAGCAGGTGATTGTCGCCAGCGGTAAGATCACAAGGAACGGCCAGCTGACGAAATCGAATCGAAATGAAATGGAATTCAGAATCCCGCTGGCAGATTCGGGAGTGGATGTGGGGATTCGCCATTCAATGAATGCTTCGGCACTCCCATCTTGCGACCATAGCAGAACGCCGAGGATGAGCCACGTCATTGAGTGGAAGAGAGAGCAGATCGTGAGGAAGGGCCTTCCTGTCCCCTCTCTCGAGCGAGAGCGAAGTTGCACAAGCGTAAGTGTGCTCAACACGTGTAGTAACACGCAGTTGGCCAACATTTCAGAAGAAAATTGAAACACGCTGACAGCTTGTCTGAGGCATGAACGCAAAGCATCTTCGGTTGGAACCGAAAACGAAACGCGGATCATAGAATGAGAACCTGTGCTCTTCTATGTCAAATCAAAGGCGAATTGGGTGTGCTTTGATTTTCTCAAGAGCCTGTGCGAGTTGCTGTGCGGCGATGGCTCCCTGCAGGAGAAATGGGTGATGCAGGATCACGAGCGACTCATGAGCTGCATCTGCATGTTCGAGAATGCCGACTTGTCGGAATCGTCGACGCGAGTGAATGCGGTGGAGTGCCGCAAATCCCGGATCGAATGGGATTCCCTCAGCTCGCATCGCCCGGCAAAACGTTTCTCTCGACAGACCGGCAAAGGAATCGACGTCGTACCAGAAGCCGAGTTTGTAGTAATCAGCTGTGGTCTTCGGTCCTGATAAGAAAGGACGAAGACCCTGTGAATGGTCCGACAAGTTGCGAATTGCAGTCACCGCTTCCAAGCGTCGTTGGTGTCGGTCTTTGAGTTGGTCAAGTTGTGGTTCGAGAATCGCAGCTTGCATTTCTGACAGCGGATAAGCTTCATTCCCGCGTTGAGTATAGAGTCGAATTCGCTGAGCGATGTCATCTCGACAAGTCAGTACGGCTCCGCCTCTTCCCGCTGAGAGAAGTTTGGAACCGCCAAAGCTGAGGACAGCGACATCTCCGAAACTGCTAACGCTTTGCTTATCAATGCTTGCCTGGCTTGATGTCTGGCAGCAGTCTTCAATGATGCTCAATCCATGCGTCTGGGCAACTTCGCGGAGTTTCGGCATGTCGACCATTCCCCCGTGTAAATGGGAAGTCAGGATCGCTTTTGTTCGAGGAGAAATAGCCTGTTCGATCTCTGCGACATCAAGTTGCCCGTCATCTTTAGAAATATCGACCAGAACCGGTGTCGCTCCGAGCAGGGTCACATTAATGAAGTTCGCTTTGAAGTCGTAAGCAGCGAGGATGACTTCACCACCATTGCTGATTTTCAGTCCACGCAATGCCAGTTCAACGGCTGCGGTTCCGCTGGATGTGAGTAAAACATGCTCTGCCTGATACTCAGTTTTCAGCAGCTCGACTAGCTGAGTTGTATGCTCTGCATGATACTTTCCCCAAGCTCCGGAAGCTTGTAAGTCTGCGAAGGCCTGTTGAATGGCAGCGTCTGAGATGGGCCAGGCGGGTGGACCATTCGGAATCACAGGCTCGCCGCCTGAGAAAGCAGGGATATTAGATAGAGTAGACACGCAGAGGTTGTAAGCTGATCTTGCCTTCGACTTCAAGTGCGAGTCGAGAGCTTGTTGTTACAGAATGCTGAACTCATCCAGATCGGTAGCGAATCCACCAATGGAGCCGTGCTTCATTGTTTGGGTGAATTGATCCACCCATTCTTGCGGTGGAACTCCGTAAGGTCGGAATTTTTCTGACAACCCGGTCTCTTCGCGATGCAGGAAAGCCCGATGCGTTCCCAGCCGGGATGCGATTGGTGATTCGATCAAGTTACTGGAGTCGGCCTGATTCATTTGCATGGCGACACGAAGTTCGAACTCTTTCATTGTGTGCCGACTGAAGCAGCGCTCGACATTGTTGTACGAATCGCACCAGATCACGAAATGAATCCCGAAGATCGGTCCCTCTGTGAGCAGGTTCGAGAAAAGTTTTCCCGGGTCCGCCGGTTTCTCCTCCGCGGAACTTCCGAATCCTCCCAGTCCGTAGTCGTCTTCAACTTTGCGCAGGTCACGAAACTTGGCGATGTTGTGAATGAGTACGAAAACTGGCGGGTGTTGGTCGTCTGGATTTTCCGTTCTGCGTTCCAGTTCTGCCGTCAGAGATTCCAATGACTCTGCTGCCTCTCGAGGAGTGACATACTGAGTGGCAGTGGGCAGGCTGTTCAAGATTGTTTTCCACCGCTTCGCTTCCTCCGTTTCGGGGGGATTTCCATCAAAGAGGTGGAGCGTTGGGAATGCTGGTTCGGCACAACTGGAGGCTGCGAACGTCATTGCCGCAGAGGTTAAAATTCCGGTGGCTGTGAGGGAATCCTGTCCGACGACGAGAAGATGGCTTCCGCTTTGGCGGTGGAATTGAATCGCAGTGGGTGGTTGAATTTCAACGGCATCGCCCAACCAGATCGTGGGGGCGGGCAGAGGTTTTTCTCTTGTCGAGAAGGACTCTCCCAGCTTCTGGAGTTCTTGGTTGATGCGCAGATCGGACGGAATGTTTCCTTCAAAGACGATTGGTGGATCGCTTTCGATTCCGAGGCGTTCAGCTTTCTTGTTCAAGGTCTCCAGGTATTCGCGTCGCTCCTGGTCACCCAGCCAGCCAATTTGAAAAGGATGGTTCCCTTGCATCATTCCGTTGGCATCGTTGTAGATCGCTTCTCCCGGACGCGTGAGGAGTCGGGCCGCAGTGTTTTCTTCGCTGAGAATCAAATGAGCATCGGCTTCGCTGCACTGCAAAGCGACGCGCACCGCGACTTGCCCCAACGTTGTCCGCGCCAAAGAGTATGCCCCTCCGAGGGTTTGTGATCCGAGAATCACATGCACGCCAAATGCACGCCCTTGCCGAACCAAACGGTCCAACAATTTCGCTGCGGTGTCGCTGAGTTTGTCGTCTTCAATGAAGAATTCCTGGAATTCATCGACAATGAGCAAGATGCGAGGGAGAGGAGTGTTCGGGTTCGCATCCCGAAACCCAGCCACATCCTGTACGCCATGCCGGCGAAACAGTTCACCACGTTCTTCGAGGACTTGATCGAGTCGTTGTAACGCACTCACACCGAATTCGCGGTCACTTTCAATCGCGATCACTTTTGCGTGCGGCAAATGGTTTGTTGCATAATCTTTGAATTCGACTCCTTTCTTGAAGTCGATTAGAAAGAAATTCACTTCATCGGGACCGTAGTGCAGCGCCAGGTTGGTAATCATGATGTGCAAAAAGGTCGACTTTCCGGAACCGGTTTTTCCGGCGACCAACATATGTTGAGAAGTTCCTTTACCCAGACGCATCGATTGCAACTTCGTTGCTCCCGCCCGGCCTAACGGGATTTCGAGTTCGTGTCGCGAATCCCGACTCCAGATTTCACTCGGTTGAGGAGCGATCCGGTCAAAGGAGACTTCCACTCGCCGTGCGTCCTTGGATGCCTCGCCCACCATCTTGACGATGGACGTAAACTGAGCCGGTTCAGGAGGAGGATCGATAGAAATCGGCCAGGGAGCCAAAGCAGGTTCCGTGGCATGAAAATTCTTATCCTTCCACTCGTAGCCTGTCATGTGGGGTTCAAGGTCGGTCAGTTCAAAATTGTTCGGCAGCGGCTTCGTAGGGTCCATGTTCATCAAGGTGTAAACCCCGCACCGTGGTCCGCTGTTGACGATGCTGACCAGTCGTCGTGCAGCGATTTCGCTGAATTTCGCAGGGAAATCACTGATGACAAGAATGTGATACGGCTCTGCCACTTCTCCGGCAGACTCGTTGTATTCTTCGATCGTTTGAAATTCGTTTCGCAGGTAGGTTTGAAACACGTTCTCCATGTGCTCTGTTAAATCCGCCAGACGAGCTTCAATTTGCCCGGTCTCCGTCCAGATTCGGTTGGTCACCATCAACTCATCGTAGTCTGCAAGGTGCATGAAGCCGCCAAAACTTTCGCCCAGTCCAATGGGGTCGATCAGCGTGAAGCGGAGTTTGCCAGGAGGGATCAGTAAGAGCATCCGCAGCATCATCGTTTGCAGTGCATCGATGGCTTGGGTTCGGGCCGTGTGATTCGGAGACTTGAACAAGGTGGAGGTGGTTCCGGGAAATTCAACTTGTCCGGGAAGTGAAAACGTTGTTGTTCGAGGAGCGAGTCTCATCTCTTCGGGAATGGCGTCCGGCCAGTTGTGAAGATCGATGTTCACGCGACCATGTCGGATTCCGCGCGGCATTGCTTTGCGCGGATACCAGTTCTCCTCCGTGATATCGTTCCAGTTCTGGTTCGTTTCCTGATCTGCCTGATTGATCGTGTTGATGGTTTCAAGAAATTGATTGCATGATGTTTCCCAGAAACTTTTCAACGAGATCCAGAGTTCTGTGTTCTGGCGACTCTGCTCGCTCTGGATTTGATTTAACCGGGATTCGAGATTCTCAATCATCTCGCCCCAGCGTGTTTTGGCTTCGTCTAACCCTCTTTGATGTCCCGAGTCAATTTGCTGAAGCTGTTGATCTCGCTGAGCGATTGTTTGAGCACGTTCTTCATTATATTTGGCTTCTTCCTGTTTCAGATTCTCCTGACGTTCGGTTTCGATTCCTCGGACGATCTCAGCGTGAGTCGCTTCGTAGCGATTCAGTGCGAGATCACGCTCACGTTCAATGCGTCGTTGCTTAGCATCTCGTATCTTTTCCTGTTTTTTGAGGTCTTCCTGAACGAGGGTCATCCATTGTGCGTGCGACCATTGTGCGTCGTTGTGAAGTTGTTCAAGCTGTCGAAACAGGTCCGATTGACGCATTGCGCCCAGCGAATACAGGATTGTCGTCATCAGCAAGCCAGCAACCATGCCCCCGCCGGAGGCAATGCCGACCCAACTCGGCTGGAACCTGACTCCCTGAACGCCGACGAGTAAGGGGGCGACAAACATGTAGATCGGGACCGTGGCAATCAAAGTGAAGACTGCGAAGACGATCAAGCCGCGAAACCCGGAGAACAGACGTGGGATGATTAAGGAGCGGAGTGTTTGGAAGACGGATTCGGAAGCTTCGATCGTTTTTTTGAATTGCTCAAGAGCTCCGGCTGCTTTCTTGTAGGCTCTCCCGTGTGGCGGTGTGTCATCGATCGTCCAGTTTCTTTCTTCAGCCAGACTCTTCAACTGCGTCTCAAAAGCGAGCAGGAAACTCTCCTGCTCCTCCTGTGTTTTCAGTTGAATCGACTCGAACTTTTGGTACTCACGCAGCGGGCTGTCTTCTGCAGAGTCGTCCAGCACCGACGAGACAACCCATTCACTATCTTCGCGTTTTTGTTCAAGTTGCAAAGAGGCCTGGTCTGCTTGTGCGTTTAAGCTGCGCACGAGCATCTCGTAGGCGTTCTGATGTTGTTCGAGTTCCTTTTCGAAGTGACCGCTGACATCGTTGCGAACAGAGAGATATTCCTCTTCTAGCTGTTCGATTTCTTGAGCGTACCGCTCTTTGGCAGTCTCCAGCTGAGTTCGAAGGGCGACTTGCTCTGGATTGGGACCAGCTTTCAATTCGGACAATCGCTCTTCCTGTCGCCGACGTTCAGCGACGTCAACTGCAAAGCGTGTGAGCAATGATCCGTAGTCAGACATTCGGTCCTCAACCAGTTTTATGTTCTTCTTCCGATTAGAAATGATCGGGGATTGAGAAGGTGAGGGCAACTCTGATTGGTTTCGATGGGGATGGTCTGGCCATTGATGCTCCCTGTTCGACGTTTCGGCGATCGGTTTGCCGTTGCTGAGTAAAGAAATTGGCTGCATCTCAATACCTTCTATTTTAGGCGTAGAGCATTTTCAATGCATGTCGTCCGTGTGAAACTCACTTTCATGGCTTCAGACAGCTTGCCACGAGGCAGAACCTGTGCACCAATTCGAAAGATGCTCTAAGGACGTCCAGTCAAGACAATCCCTGAGAGGTAGAAACGTTCAGCCAGCTGGTTTCTCAACGCGCATAAAAAAACGACCGAATGAAAATCTCATTCGGTCGTTCTTTTTACAGCCTGTTCGGAGAGTATCAGTCCGGAGAGCAAATCAGTAACTGAATTGTCTCTCAAGTTTTTCCGCACAAGAAACGCAGTAACGTGCGTGAGGAATCGCCTTGAGCCGCGTTTTGGGAATCCATCGTTTGGATGGCGGCTTGCCAGCATCTTCACACCCTTCACAGATCCCGTAGGTTCCGTCTTCGATGCGTTTCAGTGCGACTTTAATTTCTTGAAGCACTTCCTGGTCACTTTCCATGACTCGGAGCGAAAAGTCTTGTTCGTATGTTTCGGTTCCAATGTCAGCCATGTGCGTCGGTGTCCGAGAAGTTGAGCTCGTTCCGAGAGCTCCCGAGGACAGCGTTTTAACATCACCACGGAGCCGAGATTCTAGAACATTCAAAAGCCCTTTGAACTGTTCCAGATCTTTCTTCTTAAGCATCAGCATCATCCTAATAGTTAGGGTTGTGATCTCATCAGATGTTGTTGAATTATTCCGATCCCCACGTCCAATTTCAACTTGGAGGAGCGATTTCAATCAAATCTTGAGTGAAATCTTCGTTTCCCATGAAAAAATAAATTTTAATAAATGAACGAATTGAACGATATTAAGATTGTTTTATTTCTTTAATATTCTACAGTGAACGATATGAACGTTATCAGTTTGTGTTAGTCGTCAGTGCAGGAAAATTACAATGAGAGCTATCCTCCCTCAAAGTGCCGCTCAAGAGAGCCTGCAGACTCTCAAGTCTATGGAAATCCCCTATATTCCATCCGCAGATCCGGGGGCTCAAGACTTCACAGATGCGTTAAATTCACCACCTGAAGTGGTGTACAAAAAGACTGAAGGGGCCGGAAACTCAGCTACTCAGCCTCAATTCGCGGGGCAGTTGTTGACGGTTGAGGGAGAACAATGGCTGTTCCGGAGGATGAATGCCCTCAAGCAAAGAGCCATCGAGCAACAGAACAGCCTCACTGAGGAAGCATGTTCCGTGGCCGAATTTCAGCAGACGCTGCACCAGATTGATCAGGCACGAAACGCCATTGTTGAAGCTAATCTCCGTCTTGTTGCTTCTCTCGCAGGCAAGTTTTCACATTCAGGATCTGAGTTTGATGAATTGGTCAGCGAAGGGAATTTAATTCTTCTCAATGCGGTCGACAAATTCGACGTTGGTCGTGGCTTCCGGTTCAGTACATACGCCACGCATGCAATTCAGCGTCACTTCTTTCGATTCTTGCAAAGGAAGCAGAAACGCAAGAAACGAGAAACCTCAGTCAATTCGGGCGTTCTTTCCGAAACAACCCCCGAGATCCAAAAGGATAAGCCGTTGGACTGTCATCAGGTCGCTGAAACTTTGCTCTCGCGTTTCGAAGAGTGCCTCGACGAGCGAGAAGTCGCAATCCTGCGTGATCGATTCGGACTGAATGACGAAGAGTCGCCAGCGACCTTGAAGGTCGTTTCTGAACGAGTCGGGCTCAGCAAAGAGCGAGTACGTCAACTGCAGATGCGTGCGATCGAGAAATTGCAGGATCTTGCCATTCAGCTGAAATTACGCTTGGAACCGACCTTCTAGAGCATCGTACGAATTGGTTTGCAGGATCTGCCTCGTGAAGAACGCGTATCATCAGCAATTTGTCGTTTGCTATGAGGTTTATGAGGTTAATGTTCAGGCCAGATGTTGCTGTGCTGAATGGGCTCGACGTGGAAGAAAAGGAGAATCCGCGAACTTCACCGAAACAAATCTGGTCGCTCCGGGGTTTGATGAGAAAGGTGTGAAACTTTTCATTGAGTTTCGACGCTTTGTTCATTTGCCGGAGATCTGTGATGCAAAACTCGATAACGACAAGCCTCTTTGCTGTTCTGGTCGTTCTGATTCAGTCCTCGCAAGTCTCCCAGGCACAAACTGCGACGGTTCAAGCGTCCTCGCAAGAGACGGCCGCTGAGGTTGATCGTCTGCTGACTGAGCTTTTGCAGGCGGAGGGAGCAAAGATTGCCCCTGTTGCGAATGATGAAGATTTCTTGCGGCGAGTGACTCTCGATCTTGCAGGTGTTGTTCCATCTCCTAAAGATGTGACCCTTTTCGGACTGAACGCTCAAGAATCGAAACGTTCTCAGATGATCGATTCTCTCCTTGCGTCCGACGACTTTGGAACTCTCTGGGGAAGCTATTGGAGGGATGTTGTTTTCTCTCGGGCCACAGAGCAGCGTGCTCGTCTTGTTCAGGGGAAATTTGAAGCTTGGCTCGTCGAACAATTTAATGAAAATCGTCCCTGGGATGAGATCACACGTGCCCTCATCACTGCCACCGGAGTCGTTCAGGAGACCGGCGAAACGGGATTGATTTTCGCACATACCGGTCAGCCTGAAGAGTTGGCTGCCGAAATCTCGCGTATTTTCATGGGCATTCAGATGAGTTGTGCCAACTGCCATGACCATCCGACGGACTCATGGAAGCGAGTAGATTTTCATCAACTGGCAGCTTTCCTCCCCAGAATCACTGTCCGTCGTGAAGAACCGAACGTCCCGACAAGTTTTGCCGTCCGTTCTCTCGATTCAAATTCGCGTCGAGGTCGTCGTCAGTTTGATGCTGATCGGTTGCTCGAAATGTTTGATCGCAATCGCGATGGAGCGTTGGTGAAAAATGAAGTGCGTGGACCACTTGCGGAACGTTTCGACCAACTTCTGCAAAATCTGGATGCTGACAAAAACAAAAAGCTCTCGAAGACGGAACTCTCATCGATAGGGCAAATGGCGAACAACAATCCGGGTGCGGGGGCCATGGAATATTACATGCCCAATTTGAACGATCCTGCTTCGAAAGGAACGTTGACGCAACCAGTCTTTTTCGTTCCCGAAGTGCGCGGTCCGGAGCTTCGCGAAGATGCCGACGACCTCACACGGCGTCACGCGTTAGTTGACTATATTACATCCCCTTCCAATCCCTGGTTTGCGAAAGCATTCGTGAATCGCATTTGGGCGGAGATGCTCGGCGAAGGATTCTATATGCCGATTGACGACATGGGGCCAGAACGAGTTGCCATGTTTGAAGAGGTTCTCGACGTTCTCGCAGCTGGTTTTGTTGAAAATGACTACAACGTGAAGTGGGTCTTCAGAACCATTGCGAACACGCAAGCATATCAGCGAAGTCTTCAACTTCAGGATGAAGCGGATTATGTCCCTCCGTTTGCTTCAGCTTCTCCGACTCGATTGCGTGCCGACCAGATCTACCAATCGCTCGGTCAGGTTCTTGGAACTCCGGGAGGACTTCAGGAATCCGCCGGACGATTTCGCCAGGCTGGCATGGCTCGTCGCGGTGGACTTGATCGGCGAAAACAGCTCTTCGATCAAACCTTCGGAGTTGATCCTTCGACTCCCAAGGAAGACATCTTGGGGAACGTGCCTCAGGGATTATTCATGATGAACAGCCCGCTTCTCGAACAAATGATTCGCGGAACCGGTGACACCAAGCTAGCCAGAATCCTGCAGGATCAGCCTGATAATCAAGATGCTTTAAGTGAACTCTACCTGTTGGTCCTTTCGCGAGAACCGACAGAGAAAGAATTGAAAATCAATACGGATTACGTCTCCGGTGTTGGGGATCGAACCGAAGCTTTTGAAGACATCATGTGGAGCTTGTTGAACTCCACGGAATTTCTCTCGAAGCGATAACTCGCTCTTCAGGACACCAGCGTGCCTGTCCATCCCAACGTGTCTTTAACCACATGAGCCATCATGGCGACTTCACTCCACGAATCGATTGCTCTGACAAGGAACCGGCTTAGCCGTCGACGTTTCCTGCATCATGTTTCCGCTGCCGGGGTTGCAACTGGAATGCTTGGGTTTCGAGATATGATCTCGTTGCAAGCTGAAGAACTTCGTCGACAAGGCAAGTCGATGATTCTGCTCTGGATGGCGGGTGGTCCCAGTCAGATGGAGACCTTTGATCCCAAACCGAAACACGCCAACGGCGGGGAGACTCGTGTCATCAGCACGTCGATTCCCGGAGTGCAAATTTCCGAGCACTGGCCGAGTATGGCGAAGATGATGAAGGAGGTCTCTCTGATTCGTTCGATGACGAACAAGGAAGGCAATCATCAGCGTGCCACTTATCAGATGCACACCGGTTACATTCCTTCGGGAAGTGTGAAACATCCAGGCATTGGAAGCTGCATCGCTCAACAACTCGCTGACCCGGAAACCGATTTGCCGAGCGTCGTTTCGATTGGACAGACGCAAGGTGCAGGATTTTTGGGGGTCGACTATGAACCGTTTAACGTCAACAGTCCGGGTGAAATGCCACTGAATCTGGCGACTTCGAAATCGGATCAACGGTTTTCGCGTCGACTGGGTCTGCTTGGGAAACTCGATGGAGAATTCGCTGCTCGTGGTGCTCAGGCAGAAGTAAGAAGCCATCAGCAACTTTACAACAAAGCCTCAAAACTTGTTCTCAGCCCGCGCACAGAAACATTCGATCTCAGTAAAGAGTCTGAAGAATTGACACGAGCATACGGAGACTCCGATTTCGGTCGCAGTTGCCTGCTCGCTCGCAGACTGGTCGAGTCAGGAGTGACGTTTGTCGAGATTCGCTCAAACGGCTGGGACACTCACCAGGATAACTTCACGGCTGTCGCGAACAAAGCCAATGAGGTTGACCCAGCGGCAGCGACTCTTCTTCAAGATTTGAAAGACCGTGGAATGCTGGACGACACACTCGTCGTCTGGACTGGCGAGTTTGGGCGCTCACCAAGAGTGAACGCCCGTGGTGGGCGAGACCACTTCCCGGTTGCGTTCAATTCCTGGATGGCGGGCAGCGGGGTGAAACGTGGGCAAGTGATTGGAAGCACATCAAAAGATGGAACCAGCATCGAGGATCGACCTGTTCCAGTTGCTGACTTCCTACAATCTGTTTGCCACAGCTTGAACGTTGATGCCAATCACGAAAATATCAGTCCACTCGGGCGACCAATGAAAGTCGTCGATGGTGGAGAAGTCGTCGACGAATTGTTCACTTGACTGCTAGCTTGAATCCCATTTTTCGGGAACCGTTCTAAATAATACCCAAACATTTCCTCCGCGCGACTGCACCTCGTTGGTGCAGTGGTGGCCTCGATGACTTCGGTCGTCGAGGCTTTTTTCATTCGATTCGGCTAGAGCATCTTTCGAATTGGTTTGCAGGATCTGCCTCGTGGCGAACAGCATTATTACGAGAGAAATGCGTTCTTCACGGGCACACGGTAGAGCAAACTGCTCTAGAAGACCTGAGTCGTTCTTCGCACGGATTTGAAACAATGCCGTAGAAAGTCCGGAGCTCGTCGAAGCACAACAATGCTCTAATCTGGTTCTACAACATTTGGGAGTGAACGGACTCGCAGCGATTTGACTCGGATTGGTTTTGGGCCGTAGTCGGTATCGTAGACGCCCAGGACGACCATGCCCGGTTTGTAGTTGTCCAATGGAGTCTTAAAAACTTCGATACGTCCGACCACTAACTTTAGTTCGTTCTCTGCTACGGTCAGCTTGAAAGGTTGCTCTCCCTTCCACTTGAAGTGATCGAATTCCACGGTTTGGTCTTCCAGAGATTTCGCTCCTCGCATCTCTGAAACAAACCAAGGGCTGCCACTTGTTTTAAAGTTGATGTTACTGATCGAGTAGCCATGTCCTTGATCCCAACCAACAAGAAAAAACCAACCGCCGAATTCAGCGTGTTCAATGATTCCTTCCAGCTCAAACTGATCAGCCCAGCAGAGTTGCAAGGCTGCGTTTTTTCCCTTTGATTTTTGAATGTAGCCATTCGTCAATCCCCATTCGCCGTCAATTGCGAAATGACCGAGGACGAACTGATGCCCCGGCCTCGGGCCGGTGAAACTGAGTTCGCTGAGTGTTTTCACTTTTGACTTTGCAGGCAGCGGTTGATTGCCGCGCAGTCGACGGTTCTGCAAATGCAGCACCGTCCACTTGGGCTCAGCTGTCACCCCTTCAAAACTCTCGGATTCCGCAGAAGCAGAAGGTGCGAAAGTCCCGAACAGGCTGACCAACAAAAACAGAACGAAAACCGAACTTCGCATCATTAAAGTCCTTTCAGAGGAGGTGGGTCTTCCTCTGTATTAAGCTCTCTGGGCTGCAGTCTCTCCATTCACATCTTCTGTGAGCAGTTGCTTTCGAAAGACCACGCTGAGCAATTTACAATTCCAGGCTTTGCATCCTGTGCAAATTTTCGAGGGCCGCAATTGAGCCACGTACTTCGAGCCGGGCATGCTGAGAGCTGAGCCTGAAAGCTGATTTTGCACTCTCAATCACCAGGGAAACGCCCGTTCCAATAGTTTCCGGACTGACCGGTTGTCGATCTCTAGAAGCAGTTTGTTTTACTTGCTCTACCGTGTGCGCGTGAAGAACGCGTTCCATCAATAGATTTGCTGTTCGCCACGAAGAAGATCGTAATGACGAATTCTGGATCGGCTCTAGAGTTTCAAGCTGTATCAGGCAATCAATTCTCGTAGTTCATCGAGGTACTTAGGAATCTCGACTTTGGGGTCGTCCTTTTCTTCGTATTCGAGAACGACGTATCCGCGATAGTTCGCCTGCTTGAGGATACTGATGATCCGTTTGAAGTCGGCCGGTTTCTTCCCTTTGTTGTTCGGATTGATGGCGACTTTCACTTGTGCATTCACTGCGTACGCTGCGATTTTTTCGAGGTCTCCATAAGGGTCCGCGGTGTGGAAGTTTCCACTGTCGAAGTTCACTCCAAAGAACGGAGAGTCATCGACGTTGCTGACGATCGACAGGAGTTGTTCCGGTGTCGATGTGATTCCTCCGTGGTTTTCTAATGCCAGGACGACACCTTTCTTGGCAGCATAGGCAACCGACTCGTTGATCCCGGCGGTGCAGCGTTCCAAGGCTGCCTCTTCAGTGTCTCCCTTGGGAATTTTTCCGGCGAAGATGCGAATGACGGGCGCTCCCATCGTTGCTGAGTAGTCAATCCAGTGACGAGTCATTTCGAGTTGAGCGTCACGTGCTGGCCCTTCTGGCAAACAGAAGTCATTTCCGATGGCAGTGCCAGAAATGTCGAGACCCAGCCGGAATGTCTGTGCCTTGATCGCCATGAGGTATTCTTGAGTGACCTTCTCCGGGAAGTAGTAACTGGTGAGTTCTGTTCCATCGAGGTTCATTTCGGCACAAAAATCGATGAAGTCGGTGAGCTCCATCGATGATTCGGAATCTCGCGGCGTTGGCCAGTTTCGTGGGAGGTAGCGATTGAAGGAATAGGCTGCCAATGACAGCTTCATATAGGGCTTGCCTGTTCGCTGGATTGGTTGAGCGGCCAAGCTGGTGCCTGCCATTCCGAGCATCGCAACTGAAGCGGACGACGCGGCGAGGAATTCCCGGCGAGAAAACTGCGGAGAGCGGGGTTTGAGGTGTGACATGGCGGGAGATATTTCTTTCACAGGTCTTACTGTCGAAAATGGTATTGGGAACGTCGAAAACTCTTTCAGAACTGACCCTGAAACCTGATTTCGCTCTCTCAATCGCTGAGGAAAGCACCTATTCCAAAAGTTTCATGCCCAGTTGTAGGATATCTCACTCGAATCAGCAATTACCAGTCTGTGTACGGGTTACTGTCCGATTGCCATTCGAGATGCTAAATTTCGAGACTTGAACCGATCCCCGAATTCAATCACTGATAGCGAACAACGCGAGAGAGATGATGCCAGACGTTCACGCACTGACCCGTGCTCTTCAAAAGAAAAATGATTCCAAAATTGTGCTCCTGGTTGCCGATGGGCTAGGTGGGGCTCCGCTTTCTCCAGGTGGGAAAACCGAGTTAGAAACAGCACAGACACCGAACCTGGACAAGGTGTGCCAGAACGGAACTTCTGGACTCAGCCATCCGATTATGCCCGGAATTACGGTCGGCAGCGGACCCGGACACCTTGGGTTGTTCGGTTACGACCCTTGGGAATACCAAATCGGGCGCGGTGTTCTGGAAGCTTTGGGGATCGATTTTGATCTCGGTCCGAAGGATGTCGCGATTCGCGGGAATTTCTGTACTCTCGACGAAGCAGGCAATATTAGCGACCGTCGTGCGGGTCGAATCCCGAATGAAGTGGGCGCACCACTCTGCGAGAAACTCGACAAAATTGAGATTCCCGGCGTCGAAGTTTTCGTGCGACACGTCAAAGAGTACCGGCTTGTCATTGTGTTTCGTGGTGACGGACTTGGTGGAGATGTTTATGACACCGATCCACAAGCGACCGGTGTGCCACCTCTTGATCCTCAGCCTAAGAAAGAAGGTTCCGAGCGGACGATCGAAGTTGCCAAGGAGTTCCTGCGACAGGCTCGCGAGATCCTCAAAGATGATGCGCCTGCCAACTTCCTGACGCTTCGCGGCATCGCCAACATGCCACCGATTCCGACCTTTGAAGAAGCCTACGGGACAAAAGCAGCTGCGATTGCGGTCTACCCGATGTATCGCGGCTTGGCTCGTCTGGTGAGCATGGACGTTCTCGATGCGGGTCAAACTCTCGAAGATCAGTGCGGTCGTCTCGAACAGGCTTGGGATGACTACGACTTCTTCTTCATGCACTACAAATACACCGATTCCACTGGTGAAGATGGGAACTTCGATGCCAAAGTGAAGCGGATCGAAGAACTTGACGCTGCTATTCCGCGTATCACCGGTCTGGACCCAACAGTCCTCGTTGTCACCGGAGATCACAGTACTCCGAGTTTGTTGAAGTCGCACAGCTGGCATCCGGTTCCGACTGTTATTTCGGCAAAATCATGTCGAACTGATGGGGTCTCCACCTTCGGAGAACAGCAGTGCATTCAGGGTGGATTGGGGCAGTTTGAGTCGAAGTATCTGATGCCAATGGCCCTTGCACATGCCGGTCGGTTGGAAAAATATGGTGCCTAAGTCACAATCTCATCACTCATGGAGACTTATGACGTCTTTATGAAGTAGAGATTGTAAGAGAGGCGGACTTAGAAATCTGATGTTTTTGAATTCGATGCAGATTTTGTGAACCGATCACAAAATATTTACGTCTAGTGCTTTGTCAGGTAGGGGTGTCATGCGGTTTGAGTTGAGTCATTTGGCACGTCCGATGGCGTGCAACTTGATGAGAGCAGCGTGACATCGACATAGAGATGAGCTACTAGTGTAAATCCAGTATTGGTTTTTACGTTCTGCCTCATGGCGAGCAGTCTGTTGAGTCATGGAAGTGCTCTGTCGGATTTTGAATGTCACGCTGCCACACCTTTCATCGAGATAACACTCTCACATGGATTGACTACTAGTAGGGAGAAGAGATGACTGAAGAGCCTGTTTCCGAGGAGACACCCGTGACCAAATTAGAACCCGCACCACCAAACGGTGTGATTCTGATCTCGTATCCCAAAATCGTGTTCATGTGGCCCTCGTGGGTTGCTGCCATGATTTGCTGGTTTTGCATGTGGATGAAGCCTGATTTAACTTCAGCTTTCGCTCACAATATCTGCTGGGTCTTCATGATCACCTTCACGTTGAATCTCATCGTGTTGGCCTTCGACTTCCCTCGCACCACGTCGTTCCTGCTGTTTGCGATCATTTCAACTGTTGTTCTGGGGGCAGTTTTGATCTTTAAGCAAATGCCCGATCTCGTGCCGGCTTTGGGGGATTTCATTCGCAGTATCAGACCGGTTGCGAATGCGACGTTCTATTTTCTTTATTCGATTGTGTTTCTGGTGATTTACATTTTTGTGTGGATTATGTCCCGGTTTGATTACTGGGAAGTTCGCCCGAACGAGCTTTTGCATCATCACGGAATGCTTAGTGACCTGGAACGATTTTCAGCTCCTCACCTGCGGATCGATAAAGAAATTAATGACATCTTCGAATATCTGCTGCTTGGTTCCGGTCGGTTGATTTTGCAGCCAAGTGGTGAAAAACGCGCGATCATTCTCGACAACGTTTTCTTCATCAGTTCAAAAGAAAAGAAGATCACGAAACTGCTTGGAGCGTTGCAGGTCCAGGTGCGAGAAAGCTCCTAGAGCAGTTTGCTCTACCGTTTGCCCGTGAAGAACGCATTTCTCTAGTAAAAATGCTGTTCGCCACGAGGCAGATCCTGCAAACCAATTCGAAAGATGCTCTAGGCAAATCCAATATTTGTCTTTCCGTTCTGACAGGCCCGGTCAAAATGTTGGCCGGGCTTTTTCACGCGCAGCTTTCGACGTTGTATTCGCGATCTGCTTGTGAATAGCAGCTATTTCATTGGCGAAAATTTTGATTAGCGAGCAGAGAGAAGAGCCAATGCGGTATTTGTCTTTCCGTTCAGCCCTTTACAGCATCTTTCGAATTGGTGGACAGGTTCTGCATCGTGGCGAACAGCAATGTTATGGATCAAACGCGTTCTTCACAGGCCCACGGTTGAGCAAACTACTCTGGTGAGCACTCGATGAAGTCATAAAAGAGAGCTTCACGGGGACGACAAGCATTGAAAATGCTTTATGCTACGAATGACGGTTTCACAAAAATGGGATGTCAAACATGGCAAAGATCAAGATCGGGCAAATCGGAGTCGGGCACGCACACGCCAGTGGGAAGGCTCGGGCGATCAAAGGCTCGAAGGATTTTGAGTTCGTCGGCGTTGCAGAAGCGGACAGTCGTCTTCGCTCAATGTGGGAAGGGGACGAGACGTACGCCGGGCTCAACTGGCTGACGCAGGAGGAACTCATCAACGATGACTCGATTCAGGCGATCGCCATCGAGACGAACGTTCCCGATTTACTCGATGTCGCGGAAGCGTGCATCGATGCTGGTAAGCATATTCATCTCGATAAGCCTGCTGGTTTTTCGCTGCCGCAGTTCAAGCGAATTCTCGACCAGGCTGCCAAGAAGCATCTGGTTGTTCAGATGGGCTACATGTACCGGACACATCCCGGTGTTCAGCTTCTCGAAAACCTGTTGGAAAAAGGTTGGTTGGGAGAAATTTTTGCTGTCAACGCTGTGATCGGCAAGCTGATGAACGAATCGAGTCGCCGCGGTATGCTCGGTCAGCCGGGAGGAATCATGTTTGAACTCGGTGGTCATATGCTGGACATTGTGCTGCACTTGCTGGGCAAGCCAGAGTCGATCCACACAATCAATCAGCACAGTTCACCCATTGATGATGGCTATCTGGACAATATGCTGGCAGTCTTTGAGTATGCAACGGCACACGCCACGCTACATTGCAGTTGCGACGAAGTTGATGGATTCGCCCGGCGACAACTCGTCGTCTGTGGAACGGAAGGGACGCTTGAGATCCGGCCCATGCCCAACCCCTCAGCGAAACTTGCTCTCACCCAGGAGCGAGGTCGATTCCGCAAAGGTTGGCAGGAGGTCGAACTCCCCAAGTATATTCGCTATGTTGATGACATCGCCGAACTCGCCCGCCAGATTCGACACGAAGAAGACCCACGCTACAAGTACGAGCACGATCTTCTTGTGCAGGAAACACTCCTGAAGATTTCCGACATGCCGGTGAGCTAATCGTTTATAAGTCGTTTACGATTCAGGAATTGAGCTGATTCGTGTGATCTTAGCTGCAGATTTCAGTGTTGAACGCCTCCAGCCAATCCAAATTTGGTCTGTTGGCCTGCTTTCGTAATCTGGAAAAACGGAATGAACCGCATCGAAATCTGCTGAGTAGATCGAGTTTCAGAGAGACTCGTCGACTTCCGGCTCGTGGTTGAGTAACTTTGATTTGAGCGACATACACAAAACACAGATGTGAGAGCAGACTAAGATGAGTCAGGACAGAACCGCCACGATCAAGCGGACCACGGGTGAGACCCAAATCGAATTGAGCCTGAATCTGGATGGGACCGGGCAGGCGAATATCGATACCGGGGTCGGTTTCTTCAATCACATGCTTGAGTTATTCACCAAGCATGGCCAGTTTGACCTGACCGTGAAAACCGTCGGCGATACCGATGTCGACGACCATCACACTGTTGAAGATACAGGGATCTGTCTCGGGCAGGCAATTCGTGAAGCGGTCGGTGACAAGTGCGGCATCGTTCGCTATGGATCGATGACTTTGCCCATGGACGAAACCCTCGTCACCTCGGCTCTCGATCTCAGTGGCCGGTTCTGGTTTATCGATGCGTATGAAATTCCGACCGAGAAAATTGGGACATTCGATTCTCAACTGGTCGAAGTCTTCTGGCAGGCTGTCGCAGCGAACGCATTGATGAACTTGCATCTCGTGCTGCATCACGGGAAGAATAGCCACCACATCTCTGAAGGTTTCTTCAAGGCGACTGCCCGGGCTTTGCGAGCCGCTATCACAATCGATCCACGCCAGCAGGGTGTTCCCTCCTCGAAAGGCGTTTTGTAGGGCTGACTCACTCAAATGATGAGTCTGTGCTGCGACGCAGGCACTGAGAGCGCGTAAAAAAACTTCGCGACGATCCATCGTTGCGAAGTGAGAGACGCGACCTTGACACGTGCGGTCGACCAACCTGCTCCAGAGCAGTTTGCTCTACCGTGTGCCCGTGAAGAACGCATTTCTCTAATAAAAATGCTGTTCACATCTCCGGCACAGAGAAAGGTTGCAATTCTATAGGTTTTGAGACTGCTTCTAGCGGATATAAAGTCCAAAGCCGCGGGTTTGAATTCCGAAGCCTGATCCATAGTACCCGTAGTGTCGCCTGCCGTAATAACCGGGGTAACCATAATGGTGATGGCCATGATAGTGTCCGTAGTGTCCACCATAATGCCTGTAGGGTCGCCCGTGATAACCGTGATGGTGGCCTCTGTGGTGGTAGGAACGGGAATGTCCGTGTCCATGATGACCATGATGGCCGCGATGAGACGCTTCAGCGTTTCCACTCATAGCGAATAAAGAGACACCAGCGACAGCTGCAATCATTAACATGTACTTCTTCATAGCAAGACTCCTGGGGAGAGAGGATCATTTTGCAAGACGGTGTTGTCCAAACGCAGGTGAGCGCTCGGGCAGACTTTGAACCTGTGTCCCGTCTTGGGCTGATGGCAATGATCAGCAAATCCCTGACCCGAAGCAGCACTTCCTGCCGGTTCGCGTCGTAAGTACTTCGCGATAAACGTTTTGCGGAAAACTGAAGGTAAGGTTTTTGAATGAAATTCTGTATCAGCCCTGCACCTGATGTCGTCGATGTGATAACGCAATCAGTGTTTGCTAAAGTCTCTCTCGAATTGGTGCACAGGTTTTGCTTTGTGGCGAACAGCAATTTTATTGATGAAACGCGTTCTTCACGGGCACACGGTAGAGCAACTGCTCTAATTGAGAAATGCATCAAGCAAATGTGCATCCGGGCTCAGTTGAAGAGAGAAGCGATCCCGGTCTGCAGGGAGTACCAGTGTCTCTCCCTTGGTGAGTGACCCTATAGTTGAGTTGGTGGTGCTGGCGGTCCCGCTGAGGAGCATGAGTACGTGGGCCCGTCGATCATCGTCGGGCTCGTAAGTCATTTCGCCCTGATGTTGATGGACGACGAAGTATTCGTTGTTCACCAGTTCTGTCGAGCGGGTCTCATTCCCTAACGGTTTCGGTTGCAGGGGAGCGATTGGGCCGGTTGAGAAATCGGTTGCTTCCAGGCCGAGTTCAAGATGCAGTTCACGGGTTTTGCCGTCGGGCCCTTTGCGTCCCCAGTCATCAATTCGGTAAGTGACATTGTTCGGCTGTTGGATTTCCGCCACCAGCAATCCGGTTCCGAGACTGTGAACGGTCCCCGGTTTCAGAAAGAAGCAGTCGCCGGCTTTCGTTTCAATGATGTGCATGCAGTCGGGGACAGTGCTGTTTTTAATCGCATCCGAAAACTGCTCTCGGCTGACTCCTTCTTTGAGGCCTGCGTAAATCCGGCTTCCGGGTTGTGCATCAAGAATAACCCACATCTCCGCTTTTCCAGTGGTTACCTCGGGGTATCGCTGAGCCATTTCCTGACCAGGATGAACCTGTATGGAAAGATCACGATTGGCATCCAGGAATTTGATTAGCAGCGGAAATCGGATTCGATCTGCATGGATACCCAGCAGTTCCTCACGATGTGTGTTGAGTAACTGACGGATCGACTGTCCGGCAAACTTGCCGGAAGCAACGACACTTTCATCTCCGGGGAGATCGGCAACTTCCCAGCTTTCCGCGTAGTCGTCCCCAGCTTCGATCGGTTTGTTGAGAAGTTCTCCCAATCGACGACCACCCCACAAATACCGTTTTAAGATCGGATGAAATTGGAGTGGTTCCATAGTTGACGAAATTTTGAGATGATTACTGAAGTGGACCCAATGCGAATTCTCTAAGAACTGAACTTCAGCTCGTAGCCCATGAAGTCAAACTCAACGAGTTCTGTTTCAACATTAGCTTTTGTTCAGGAGAAGATGCAATAAGACGCCCGCAATTCTTGTAATGAATTGCAGAAATTGATGCGACTTCCTCAAGGCAATCGCATCTTCAAGACCTTGCTGCGAAAGGGCGAATTTCGGCCAACTGTCACCTTTCTTCAAGATCGCTACAATGTCCCATAGTCTCAATTGAACCCGTAAAAACAGAAAGTTTCTCAACATGTTGACACCAGAAGGATGCCAGACTCGCCGCCAACGACTGTGGGATCGCATTCCAGATGGAATCGATTGGTTGCTCATCGCTGATCCTCGACACGTCCAGTATCTTGCGAATTTCCTTGTGCAGCCTCTGAGCTTTTCAGGAGGCGAACGGGGGCTTCTCCTGCTTGAGAAAAACGGACGTGCGTCAATCCTGGGGGATAACTTTGCAATCCGCTCAGCGATCCACAAACCGTATGTCGACAGAGAAGTGGTGACGCCGTGGTACGATCATCAACATTCTGTGAAGAATCGTGACCATGCACTCCTGCATGCCCTGCGAGATGTTTCGGAGGATCTTGTCAACGGGAAAGGTCTCGTGGAAGCGGAGTGGCTTCCACTAGGAGCCACCGAAGTTCTCCCTGCCGGGACGTATGACTTTTCTGCTTCGCAAGAAGTTGACGATGCGTCGCTGTGTGATCTGGGAACGATCCTGCGTGATCTGCGGCGAACCAAAGAACCGGATGAAATCGAATTGCTGAAGCAGTGCATGAGAGCAGGCGAAGCTGGGCAAGCCCGATTGTTCGAGGTCGTTACAGAAGGGGTTTCTGAGCTGGACATCTATCGAGAAGTTCAGTTTGCTGCAGTGAAAGCAGCCGGTCGCCCTGCTCTGGTTTACGGAGATTTTCGTGCGTCATATCCCGCTCAACCGAAATCAGGCGGATTCCCGGATGGAGAAGGCCGGAAGCTTCAGGAAGGGGACCTCTTTGTCCTGGATTACTCGGTGGTGCTTGATGGCTACCGCAGTGATTTTACGAATACGGTTTCCGTTGGAGAGCCGTCCGCTGGAGTTGTTGAGCTTCACGAAATTTGCAAAGCGGGAATGGCTGCTGGCGAGCAAGTATTGAAAGCTGGCGTTAAAGCAAGAGATGTTCATGCTGCCGTTGCTGCACCGTATGTCGAAGCTGGAAAGAAAGATTCCTTCATGCATCATGCGGGGCATGGAATTGGGCTTGGTCACCCCGAGGCACCGATTCTCGTTCCTGAAAGTACCGACGTCCTCCGGGCTGGGGATGTCGTGACGTTAGAGCCAGGATCATACGTGGAAGGTGTTGGTGGGATGCGAATCGAACACAACTACCTGATCACCGATTCCGGTTATGAGCGACTCAGCAATCACGAGATCCGTCTCAATTAAGAACCGTTACCAAGTGAGCGTGAACGAGCGAGCATAACCGGGTGTTGTTTCCTGGGAAGTTGTTACTGGGGGGATTGTTGGCATTTCGGTGTCACTTTCCCCGCTCAACACGGACGTGCAGTCTACTGGTGGCAGTGTCTCCATGTTCGTTTTTTGTTGTCACGGAAACGATGTAGTCGCCCGGCTTTTTAAATTTGTGTGTGGTCGACGCGTACCCATTTTGAGCATGCTGATCGCTATCGATGTTTGAGCGAGTCGTAACCTTCGGGCTGCCATCTCCGAAGTCCCAGATGTCTTCGCTCGGGGCTGCGTTTCGTCCGCGAGATGTAAAAGTCACTTCATCACCCGGCTGAATCCCGGTACTGGGAGCGTAGTTGGCATCAATGCCCGGGCTCTGCCGGCCAGTGATAGAATCGTTGACTCGGACCGTGGCGAAGTCGTAATCAATGTTTCCTGCTTTGTCGGTCACTTTCAAGACTTCTGAATACATTCCGGGGCGAGTGTATCGCTGAGTCACTTCTGCTCCGCTTCCTTCAGAACCGTCGCTGAAAGTCCATTCGTACTTTGCGATTCCTGACTTCGCCCAACTCCGTTTTGCATCAAGAGTCACGGGGCTTCCAGTGAAAGCCCTCTGGTAAGGTCGGGAGATGGCGATCACTTCTGGAGCGTACTGGCGCTGATAAGCCTGCCAGAGAAAAGCGTAGCTGTCCTGCGTTCCCCATTTGCCAGAGGGCTGCATCGATTTGATTTCGAAATGCAAGTGTGACCAGCCTCCACTCGCTCCCTCTTTACCGACCAGGCCTAATCTTTGACCACGAGTGACACGCGCACCGACGGCAACCTCAGGATCAAATTCATCCAGGTGGCTATAGCGATAGTACCAGCCACGGCCATCTCGTACGTAGATCACATCGTAACGCTTGTTAACTGGTGGATGATCACCTGCCAGGATCTCATCACCGGCGGAAACAATCACTCCGTCGGTCGCTGCGACAACTTCAGCCAGGCGTTCTGTCGCGCCAATGTCCATTCCCGCATGATAGTAAACTTTTCCATTAGGTCGCTTGCTGACTGGCTCATTGCTGAACCATGTCATAGCTGCCATCCACCGTTGATTGACGGGGTAGTCGAACGAATCTGGAGTAATCCAGGGTGAAGACTTCGGCCAGAGTCGCACCCGCGCGTCCGCGGTGAGTCCCCAATGGTCCTGCGTGGTATCTTCGTTGTAGTGCCGTGTGAGAGGGCAGTCGATTTGTACGCCATTCACTTCAACCGGAAGACGATAGTTTCCACTTTCAACCGTTGCCTGCTGACCGTTCACGTCGACGACGACACTGGCTGATTTGATCATTCCCTGCACTGGTTCTCGCTCCGCAGCGATGCTGATCAGTTTGATACGGACTTGCGATCCGTCATGGAGTTCGATGTTTTGTGCCTCACCAACTTTCAAGTCAGCGACTTTCAACAGCGGAACAATTTGTCCCACTGGTTGCGCATCTGGCTCCGCTGCCTCGGAGAATGAGAGGTTGCATGCAATTGGCACACAGATGGAAGTAAGAAACAGGAGTTTGCGGGCAATGGACTTCTGGAGGCAGGTCTTCACATCGTTCTCCACTGTGGGGGCTGTAAAGTGTCGAATGAAAATCGGTGGGCAAATTTCAGGGCTGATCCTGAAAGCTGAATGTGCTTTCTCAAGGGTTGAGAATAGCAACTATCTCAGAGGTTTACCGGTGGGGTCGAGGACACATTCGAGTTTCTGTGTCCTTGAAGAGGGATTTTGGATTGCTGAAGCGTTCATGTTCACGAGGCAGAGCGCAAAGACCAATATTGGATTGGCGTACAGGTTCTGCCTCGTGGCGAAGAGAGATTTCATTGATGAAATACGTTCTTCATGGGCGCATGGTAGAACAAGCTGTTCTATTTTAGAGCGTCTTCAAGGCTTGTCGCGTCCGTGAAAGTCACTTTCAAGACGTCTTTGACTGCTCGCCGCGACACAGGATCCGAGCACAATTCGGAAATTGCTCTGATTCAGCGCTGCCTTCTTGGGTACAGAGTTCTTGTCGACCGTGGTATCTGGATTTCAAGAGTTCCGCAGGCTTGCTTCCTCTGCTTACAATTCATGACTCTGTCATCATGTGAAGCTGCAAATGAGGAGAAGGCGCAGGGACTTCCGGAAGCTGGAGAATTCCGAAGTCCAGCTATGACTGACGACTCTTTGAACGCGGACTCGTTGAACGAGATTAGGAGTCATCAGGGGGGTGAACTTGACGCTTACTGACTTGCGTGGCTCTGTTCTTTCTCTTTGCGAAGCATCTCTTCGAGAATAATAGGATGCCAGGAGTTGTCGCGTAGTTCACGTGGCAAGTAGTTCTGACGTGCCCAAGTTCGCAGGCGAATCTCTTCGATTGGATCAAGATCCGACTCGATCATGACTGCGGTATCCATGGCCTTCTCCACTTCGTTTTGGACGATCTGTTCATCCCATGAATTCAGGGAAAAAAGTGTCCACACAATGAACCGACGTCATGTCGTGCGACAGGTCAATTTCAAAAGAACATGCCGCCTCTCTGCGACTTTCGTGTCTCTAATCTTCAAGCTATCGTCAATCGGACGTCACTTCAAGTATTTCCATGGGATTTTTTCCAACAAATCAAATCCGTCCTGGCCATGTCGCTGACTCGCTGACCTGACCGGCAAACTTTCCCGTTTTTAACAGTTTACAGCTGCGAAATACCGGACAAAATGCGTAAAACAGGAGATCCAGGATCATGTCTATAGCGGGATCGTTCTTGCCCTGACTCACAGAACCACACATACTACAGGTCTGTCGATCTTTGAGAGTCGCGTGTAGACTGCGGCTGCCGTTTCGTCGTTGCAACTCAACGGTGATCTCAACTGGTTTTTGAGATGGACGGACCACTTTACTGAGTCAATCAGTTTTCGTCGTTAAGAGCGGGATTCTGGTGATATCGATTTGCAGCCATCCACGAAACAAGCCCGACCAACAGGTCCCAGTTTCACAAAGGGCACGGTTTAACAGAGCGTAATGTCCTACCGAAGATTCAAACGTCTGCTTGGAGAAACCAGCCTTGAGCGGAAATGCCGCTTGATGTTTGGGGGGGCGTTGATGTTGCTCATTACTGGTAGTTTCTACGTGTATGCTCAGCTGAATCTGCGGATTGTTCGGGAGCAGTACCGTGATCGAGCTCAGCTGCTGATCGCTCAAAACATGATGACAACGCACTGGAAGGCGAGTCAAAATCCGAATGAATCTGAGCTGATCGTCATCCCCGAGAATCTGAATGAGGCGCTCAAGCCCGACCGCTTGCGTGAGTTCAACTGGAAGTTCATGCCAGAGGACTACGAAAACGCAAGCACCACCGCTCGCCCGGTCGAGACCTTTGAAATCGAGGCGTTTCGAGCTCTTCTCTCGAAGAAAGAACCGTACGTGATCCACGAAGATACAGAACGGGGGCGGTATCTGTACTTTGAACCGATCATCGCAACCGAACTATGCCTGCAATGCCATCGTGATCGGCACGCCCCTCTTGTCAGCGAGACCAACCAGATCATGGGGATGGCCCGCATCACATTTGAGCTCAGGGAAACTCAACACGACATCGCTCGGAATAATGCCATTCTCATCGTGATGGCAATCGTCACAGCCGTTCTGGGGATGGGTGTGGCTTATGTCATTGTTCGGTATGTGATCGTCAAGCCAATTATGCACCTGAAAGACGTGAGCGATGCGATTGCCCAAGGGGAACTTGATCAGCGGGCGGACATTCGAACTGGCGATGAATTTCAGGAACTCAGCCATGCGTTCAACCGCATGTTGCGGCATCTGGTGACGACTCAGGAAGAGCTGAAGCAATCTGCGGCGTCGCTGGATTACAAGGTCGACGAACTTGCGCAAGCGAACTTGAGTTTGCATGAGATGAACAAAATAAAGAACGAATTCCTGGCCACGATGAGCCACGAACTTCGCACGCCGCTGAACAGCATTCTCGGGTTCAGCGATGTTCTGGCGGTGGCGGAAAACCTGAACGAGAAGCAGAAAAAATACCTCTCGAACATTCAGACATCCGGGAATAATCTCTTACTGCTGATCAACGACATTCTGGATTTAGCGAAGATCGATGCAGGCCGGATGGAGGTCCACATCTCAGAGTTTTCGATCGCGGATCTCATTGAGCAATTGGCACTCTCCGTGAAGCCACTCGCGGAAAAGAAAAATATCGACATGGACTGGGAGGTCTCTGAGTCCGTTCCTGTTCTAGTTCAGGATGTCGGGAAGATGCAGCAGATTCTCTATAACCTGCTCTCGAACGCAATTAAGTTTACCCCTGAGGGTGGCCGAATCCGTATCGACGTTTCCATGCATGACGAAATGCTGTTTGACTTGGTCGTCGCGGACACCGGAATCGGGATTCCGCTGGAAGATCAAAGCATCATTTTTGAAAAATTCCGGCAAGGACAAAACCTGGCTGGTTCAGACAGCATGACCCGCGAGTACGAAGGGACCGGGCTGGGACTGTCGATTATCAAAGAACTCTGCCGATTGCTCGGCGGAGAGGTCTCGCTGGAAAGTGAATTCGGAAAAGGGAGTACGTTCACCGTCCGCCTGCCGGTGGAACTTGCCTGCCAAAATCCACTCGAATCTGCTGATTCGTTTACTTCAACACCCGCTGAACTGATGAAGAGCGCGAACTCTCTGGGATCGTTCAGTTCAGCTGATTAGAGCCAGTTTCGAATTAGTTTGCAGGCTCTGCCTCGTGGCGAACAGCAATTTTATTGATCAAACGCGTTCTTCACGGGCACACGGTAGAGCAAACTGCGCTAGCCAATTCCTCTCGCAAGGCTTGCGATGAAGAATAAAAAACGCAACCAAAGCGATTCGGCTCTGGTTGCGTTGAAATATAATGTGCAGCAAAGCTCGGTTCTCAACAGAACTTTTTCAATGCTTGTCGCGTGCAGTGATCGTCGCATCCGTGAAGTTCACTTTCATGAATTCATCGGCTGCTCGCCTCCTTGCCTGCCTCGTTCACTTCGCTCTCTTGGTAGCTGAGCGGTCGTTGTTGAGGGAAGTTGCTCAGCGACTTGGGGAACTTCGGTGAGATTCAATGTCCCAAACCGGTTGTTTTTGTCTGGATTCGGCACAGGTATGTATCGGAGGTGATGTAGAGAATAGAGCCATCTTTTCCTCCGAATGTGCAGTTCGATGTCCGTTCTCCTGTGCTGAGACGCCCTAAAAGTTTGCCAGCTGCACTGAAGACATAAACTCCACCAGGTCCCGTCGCGAAGATGTTGCCAGCTTTGTCGACGGCCAGGCCATCTGGAAGTCCTGGCCAGCCCTGTTTGACATGTTGTGTCGCGTCATACATGACTTTGCTCTCGCCGAGTGTACCATCCGCTTTGACAGGGAACGACTTCCACAAGGCAGCTTCTGGATCGGATTGGGCGACATAGAGTGTTTTCTCGTCAGGAGAAAAAGCGAGGCCATTCGGACGAGTCATTTCTTTGGTAAGAAGTGTCAACTCACCCGCTTTTGAGAGTCGATAAACGCCACAGAAATCGAGTTCACGAAGTGGGTCGTCCCAGCGATTGGGGAGTCCGTAAGGCGGGTCGGTGAAATAAAGATCACCATTGGAGTGGTAGATCAGATCGTTCGGGCTGTTGAGCCGTTTGCCTTTGTAGTTGTCGACGAGAGTTTGCTTGCCACCCGATTTTGTGAGCACTGAGAGCCGGCGGTCACCATGTTCGCACATTACTAACCGACCCTGAGGGTCAAGGACCAAGCCGTTGCTTCCCGGCTCTGCACCGTAATCCGCGACTCCGGTGTATCCAGACGGTTTCATGAAGAGCGAAGCCCCTTTGCCTTCCACCCATTTAAAGATGGAGTTGTTTGGGATGTCTGAGAAAAGCAGATAGCCAGAGCCCTCTTTCTCATTGACCCAAACTGGGCCTTCCGTCCATTCGTAGCCACTTGAGATGACGAAGGTCTGCGCATCTTTGGCGACGAGTTGAGACAGGGCGGGATCGTTTTCGACTCGCTCGCCCAAAGTGGGAAAGTTTGTCGTATCCTGAGCCGTCAGAGCTGTGCTCAGGCAAAGAAGTGCGGTTGTCTTCAGCAGAAACAGTCTCATCAGTTGGTCCTTTCAAAGAGTTTCTGCAAGAAATCGACTTTACGGCTCGAACTGCTTTTCAGCATTGAGGATGATTTCGTACGTTCTCAATGGGTCTTCTGTTTCGCGAATTTCAGGCAGGAAGTCTGGTAATTGAATCATCCGTGCCAGCCGTGCGATGACTTGCAAGTGGGTTCGAGCATCCTGACACAGTACCAGGAAAAAACAATCGGTCAGCGAGTTGTTACTTGCACCACAAGGAATTCCACTCAAAGTTCTTCCGAACGCAACCAGCGGTTCTCCAATCGCATCGGGAAGTGGAGAGCGAGGGTGAGGGATCGAGACACCATTGTCGAAAGCGGTTGAGTGGAGTTTTTCGCGTTCCTGGACTGCTTTAAGAATCGTCGCTGGTTCCCAGACTTGCCAGGTGCGGCCAGCAACTTCGATCATACTTTCCAGCACCGACCGTTTTGTTCGTGCTTCGAGTGGAACCTGTACCAACTCGGGTTTCAGAAGAGAAGAGACAGGAATTTCAGGAGCGACTTCCGGTGAAGCTTGTGCCACTTCGAGTGCAGCGAGTTGGCTGTCCGAATACTCCCGCATTTCCTGTTCGAGCCATTGGGTAATTTCAGCAGCGTGAAATTGCCAGTCTTCTCCCCGTTTATGTGCAGGGATACGTCCACGGCTTGCGAGCCGTAGGATTTCGCGACTGTCTCGCCCTAGTTGGCGAGCCAATTCATCAAGCGAGTACCATTCGTGGGCCATGGGAGATTCGAAATGCGTCTTCAGTAGGTGGAGGAGTCTTCGTCTGGAAACTCAGACAAAGTATTTAAGCCCGTAAAGCTTGTCTTCAACTCATTAGAGAATAAAGCTGCCTGAGACCGAAGGCAACGTTCAATTAAGTCGTGATGGTCCATTTTCCATAAGTCAGGGGACCAGACTTCTGTCTCGTACCATCCATCGTATCCAGCTGATTCCAGGGCGTACACGATTTCACGTAGAGGAAGATGTCCTTCGCCGGGGACTTCTCGATCATTCTCGTGTTGTGGCGACCCATAACAATCAGACAGGTGTACAACTGCAATCTTATCAACAATTGAACGAATTCGCGAACAGACGTCCTCTTCCCCTCCAAGGTGGTACGTTCCGAACGCAAGTTTCACTGCCGGATGATTCACTCTTTCGATCAATTCCAGGGCGTCATCGAGGCTGTGAATGAAGGACCAGTTCTGCTGATACACCTGATGCATGGGCTGGAGTGCAATGGAAACATTGTAGCTGGCGGCTAAGTCGGCAAGCTCACAGAGCGCGGAAACAGCAAGGCGACGTGCGTGAGAATTGATATGACGGTTTTGCGGACCTGTCAGCACTGTCACTGCCGGAGATCGTAATTGCCCCGCAACCCGGACGGCACGCTTGGCGTCCAACATGACTTCACTGTGACCGAACCCGTTGTGGCCGGTGAATCCACCAACCCAGCCAACGTTAGAGACACTCAGGTCGGACTGTCGCAGCATCCGAACACCTTTCTGGACGCCGAATTCGAGCAGCTTTCGCCAACTCACACCAATCGCGGGGATGTTCCAAAGCTGATAGGCCTCGATATCTTCAGCGACGGACCAGCGAATGGTCGTCAACTCATTCATTGCGACGCGATGATGCAGCGCACTCGCATCAAGATTTTGTACGGCACTTTCACTCACTGGGAGGTTCTGTGGAAGCTCCACTTTGGCGGGCATGGGTGTTTCCGAAGACGGACCAGTGTGCCGAAACGATGAAGCAGATGGTTTTTGCACGTCAACAAACCTGTTGAAAAATAGAAAGACGAAAGTCACTCAGAATGAGATTAGCAAGCGAGACAAGAAGGGTCGCGATTGCAAGTCAGCCGAACTGTGGAGAAATCTTGGTATGCAGAAGCTTACTGGCTCTGACGAAACTGAACAGGATCATGAGATCTCGATGATTCAGAACGATTTCAGCAAGATTGGCAGTTCTTAATACCAGTTCGGATTTTTGAGGGGCCCGATTGGCGATTTAAGCGAGAGGGTCGGAGTGTGCAGCTTTGAATTTCGATATCGATTTTTATCAATGTCATTTCCCGGTTTCACTAAATTGGAAAGAGCACCGGACGGAGAGACCCTAAGGTCGTCAAACTGCAAGGACATTTACAACACTCCCGAGAGACAAAATCTGCCAGTTCTTGAGAGTCAGTATGTCTCTAGTGCGAAAAAAAAGCCATGACAGAACGATGCTTTTCTAACAGAATGTTGCATTGAGATTTTTCCCGTCATTCACCCTTGACGAACGAGAATGTTCTCTTCCATGGAAAGCTGATGTCTTGACTTTTTCTGTTGGCCAGTACGACGGTTTCGTATTCGGAACGTGCGCGCGGACGCTCTGTTCAGGTTCAAGCCTTTTGTGGCGAACTGCGAATGTATCTCCGACATCATGGTGCAACAGTGGTCTCATCTGGCTTCTGGCGATGGACATTTCACTCCCTGAATCAATTCTGAAAAAGGAAGACGCATTTAGTCTTGTGGCAAGCGATTAATGAGTCGCAAATGTGGCGTGGCATACGAATGACATGCATTGGAAATGCTTTAATCTTTGACGCCAAGATTGCGTTCGATGTCACGAGCCTTGGGAGAAACAAAGATTTTCCTCAGCTTCAATGGATCGTTGACCAGGATCTCATCATGTTCTGCACTGGTGATGTCTCCGGCCTCCTGAATCCAGGGGTCGCTGGTTTGATCCGCTGGATTTTCCCGAGCGCTACCGGTATTACGGTATCCGACGATTTGAGTGAATGGGCTAGAAAACGATGACTGACAGCCAGCGCACAGGACAACCACAAGCAGCGTGGCTGCAAATCGTTGAGAAGCCATGTCGAGAACTCCCGCTCGAAGAATGATCGAGCGAACGAAAGGTTGGAATGGTGATTGAGAAGGGATGTTGAGAGGGGGGAATCCGCTATATTGCAGAAATCTCATTCCAGGTAAAGATCGATTTTATGAACGCTCTAGACACTCCACTCGACATTTTAGTTGTCTCTCCTCACCCCGATGACGCGGAAATCAGCGTCGGAGGAACCATCATTCAGTCACTTCGACAAGGTAAACGAGTCGGAGTGGTCGAATTAACAAACGGTGAGCCTACCCCCCGCGGAACGCTTGAGAGACGCAAATCTGAAACCGAACTGGCGACAAAGGCTCTTGGACTCACCTGGAGATACCAGCTTGATTTGCCGAACCGTTCGCTGGAAAACAATCTCAGTGCTCGCAGAAAACTGGCAGCGATTTTTCGCCTCACACGTCCCAAGGTCATTCTTGCTCCGTTTTGGGAAGATGCTCACCCGGATCATGTTGCCGCCAGTGCGTTGGCGGATGCTGCCCGGTTTTGGTCCAAACTCAGCCGCAGCGATATCCCAGGCGATCCGTTTCATCCGCCACGCATCTACTATTTCTGGAGCATCCACTTGAGGATTCATCCCAAGCCAGCATTTGTCGTCGACATTTCCGATGCCATCGACCAGAAAATGGAAGCCGTTCAATGCTTCGCCAGTCAGCTCATCGAAGGCCGTAGCCAGGAACACCCTACTCTGCTTGACGATATCCGTGACCGGGCCCGTTACTGGGGCTGGACAATTCATTCCAGCTACGGAGAGGCGTTTGCATCTCGTGAGGAGCTCCGTATTTCTGACTTGGATCATATTGGATAGCAACGCTGCATCATTCCTGCAGCATTTCGAGACCCTTCTGAAAGTGATATCCTGAAGCGGAGTTTGGGCAGTTTGAAGATCGGTCGTGTGGCAGGCAGTGATTGTGAGACAGTTATATAGATTGTGCGACAGCTAGTCTTGAAACAGCTGGTTCCCAAGATGTTCAAAACTGCATGAGATGGGATTCATTGCTTCGATGAATTCGAGAGAAACATTCAATAAGAGAAAGTTCAATGGCCGTACCAATTCGAATTGCGATTCATGGAGCTGCTGGTCGAATGGGGCAACGACTTGTCGCATTGACCCATATTGATCCGGACCTGGAACTCGCTGCCGCTTTAGAGTCAGCGAGTTCGCCCATGTTGGGGCAAGATGCCGGTGAAATCGCTGGACTCGGAAACATTGGTGTCGAGATCACCACGACAGTTCCCGAGCACGTTGACGCGGTCATCGACTTCTCCGTTCCTGAAGGAGCAGTTGCGATTGCCGGAGTCTGTGCGGAACGTCAGATTCCGTTAGTGGAAGCAACAACCGGCTTAAGCGATGCTCAACGACAAGTCATCCTCGAAGCAGCTCAGCTGACACCCGTTGTGATGGCTCCCAGTATGAGTCTGGCGGTCAACCTGGCGATGAAGCTTGTCGCTGAGGCGGGCAAGGCGCTCAAAAATCTTCCAGGTGGTGTGGACGTGGAAATCGTCGAGCGGCATCATCGATTCAAAGAGGATGCTCCCAGCGGGACAGCTCTGAAGTTCGGAGAAATCGTCGCCAGAGAAATGGGGCAGTCAGAACACAAGCATGGTCGCGAAGGAATCACCGGACAGCGATCGCAAAGCGAGATCGGCTACCACGCGCTTCGCACAGGCGATAACGTCGGCGAGCACCAGATTATTTTCGGAATGATGGGTGAGACGCTCGAAGTTTACGTTCGCGGGCATACCCGAGATAGCTATGCCTACGGAGCCTTGGCTGCAGCCAAGTTTGTCGCTACCCAAGGCGCTGGCTTGTACACTATGAAAGATGTTCTCGATATCTGAGATCCTCTCTAAACTCTCCTTGTCTTCGACTCGGCTTAGCAGGTGCCCCATGGCAAAATTTTTCTTCACAAGCTTTCTTTCCGCAAGCTTCTTGATTGTCGCCACCACGGGGGTGGCTCAGGCTGAGGATCTGTTCCAGTTTGCCGTTCAAGCTGGCGATGTTGCGCGAAAAGATTCGCCAATCTGGGTGGACCTGCCCAAGGCGTTGCAGAATGTTGAGGGAGATTTGGTATTGAAGCAAGCTGCTGGGGGAGAACTGGTCGTCTCTCAAAAAAGTGAAGATGGAAAACGACTCGTCTTTATTCCGAAAGAAGAAATTCCTGCGACTCAGCGGCGGTTGTATCAAATTCAGGTTGTCCCGAAATCTGAGTCGGTGCCGGCTGATTCAACTTATGCCGTCAGGTGCATCAAGGACGACAAGACGATTTCTCTCGCTTTGGGCGATCAGAAAATTCTGACTTACAACACCGCCATCGTCGAGCCACCCGCTGGGGCGTCGGAATTGTACCGCCGAAGTGGATTCATTCACCCTTTCGTCACTCCTCAGGGAAAGGTTGTGACCGATGGGTTTCCGAGTGATCATTTGCATCAGCATGGAATTTTTGCAGCGTGGACAAAGACCTTTTTCGAAGGAGAAGGTGTCAACTTCTGGGACCAGTTAGGTGACACTGGAACAGTCGGGCATCGCGAGATTCTTGAAACGACCTCAGGGGATGTTTTTGCGTCGTTCAAGGTTCGCCTGGCCCATGTCCTGACGAAAGGAGGTCCACGCGATGTTCTCGACGAAGTCTGGACGGTTCGTTTGTACAACCTTCCGAAGATGTACCAGTTCGACATCGAATCGGTGCAAACCTGCGTTGCGAAAACACCGCTGACCATCGCAGAGTACCACTACGGTGGATTTGCTTATCGCGGAAGTGCTGAGTGGATCAAGAATGATCAACACCACATTATTACTAACGAAACGGACGATCGCGAAGCGGGCAATCACACGAAGCCAAACTGGGTGGGAGTCTATGGACCTGTCCAGGGCGATCTTTGCGGAGCAGCGATGTTCTCTCATCCCACGAACTTTCGCAGCCCACAGCCGGTCCGGCTGCACCCCAGCATGCCCTACTTCGTCTACTCACCCGCAGTTCTAGGAGAGTTTGAGCTTGCACCGGGGAAACCGTTCGCAGCCAGGTACCGCTACGTTTCTTATGACGGAAAACCGGACGCAAAAGTGCTCGACTCAGCGTGGAAGAACTATTCCTCGACTCCGAAAATCCAATGGGTGACAACGACAGCGCCGTAGACTGCTGCGATTTCTGCTGCTACCGCAGCGAGGGTGAGTGACTTTAGTCGCTTTGAAAGTTCGAGAGCGACAGCGTAGCACCGAGGTGAACTTCACGGGCGCACGGTAGAGCAAGCAGCTCTAATAACTGAGTCTGTTTCAGTTGTGATGAAGTGGGATCGATCAGCAAGCTTGTTGGATCAGCTTCGAATCTTCATGCTATGGGGCCGTGTCGAATTCATTCTCAATCTGTAAATTAAGATTCATGACTCAAAATATTGATTCCGGCGACGTCGCTGAAGAACAGGACGATGCCATTGTTGGCGCTGCTTTGAAGTGGTCGGTTATTGTCTTCGTTGGCTTGGGGCTGATTGCCGGCCCGGTCGTTTACTTCATGACTCGTCCGCTTCAGGCTCCACCAGCGATTGAGTCGGAACTTGCGGCTGTCGAAGTTCGAGAGGTTGGCGCGGAGACCGCGCCGCCAGTCTCGTTTGCTGATATCACTGAAACTGCAGGGATCGATTTTGTTCATGAGAGCGGAGCGAGAGGCCAGAAGCTTCTTCCGGAATCGATGGGGGGCGGTTGTGCATTTTTCGACATGGACAACGATGGTGATCAGGATCTGCTGCTCATCAATTCACAATCATGGGAAGAGTTCGCCGGGGAAGAGGTTAAAACTCCTTCTCTGATGGGGCTCTATCGCAACGATGGGAGCGGCCAGTTCGAGAACGTGACCTCTGGGTCAGGGCTGGATGTCTCCATGTATGGCATGGGGGTCGCTTGCGGAGACTACAACGGTGATGGGCTGGTCGATGTCTACATCAGCGCCGTCGGGAAGAATCGACTGTTTCGCAATGAGGGAAACGGGAAGTTTCTCGATGTTACAGAATCCGCCAAGGTGTCCGGAGCGGAAGATCAGTGGGGGACAAGTTGCGGATGGTTTGATTACGACGGCGACGGTGATCTCGACCTGTTTGTCTGTAACTATGTGAAGTGGTCGCAAGAGTACGACCTCGCACAAGACTTTCAGCTGACAGGAGGTGACCGTGCCTATGGACGTCCTCAAAACTTTGAAGGAACGTTTCCATACCTGTTCCGGAATGAAGGAGACGGGACGTTCAGCGAAGTCGCTGAGGAAGCTGGTCTGCAACTGCGAAATCGGGCTTCGAATGTTCCGATGGCGAAGTCGTTAGGGGTGATCATTGATGACTTCAATCGGGATGGTTGGATGGACATGCTTGTCGCGAACGATACGGTGCAGAATTTTCTTTTTCTGAATAACCAGGACGGCACGTTTATGGAAGTCGGCACACTGAGTGGAGTCGCCTTCGACATGGATGGGACAGCCCGAGGGGCGATGGGGATTGATGTTGCCCGCTTTCGCAACAACGATTCGCTCGGTGTGGCGATCGGGAATTTTTCAAATGAAATGACGGCTCTTTATGTCGCCGAAGACGCTGCAATGCAGTTTGTAGATGAAGCGATCTCAAGTGGTCTTGGCCCGACAACCAGATTGAGTTTGACCTTCGGTGTTTTCTTCTTCGATTATGATCTCGATGGGCGATTGGATCTCTTTACCGCGAATGGGCATTTGGAGCAGGAAATTAACCGCGTTCAACCGAGTCAGTTTTACGAACAACCACCACAACTCTTCTGGAACTGCGGGCATCAATCCGATACCGAGTTTCTACTTGTTGCGAAAGAGATTGTCGGCGAGGATTTTGCAAAACCGCTGGTGGGGCGTGGTGCGAGCTATGCCGACATCGATAATGATGGAGACTTGGATATTTTGATCGCCACGACCGGCCAGAAACCTCGGCTGCTGCGCAACGATCAAGAGTTAATGCACAACTGGATACGATTCTGGCTTCAGGATGAAGGATTAAATCGAAACGCCATTGGAGCACTTGTCGAACTCGAAGTCGGAGAAAGTACGCTTCATCGAAGAGTCACACCCACGAAGAGCTATCAGTCCCAGTCAGAGCTTCCCGTCACATTTGGGCTGGGAGAATCGAGCAGCATTCAGCAAGTCAGAGTCACTTGGCCTGATGGAACCGTTCAGGTGGTGAAGGATTTCGAGCTGAATTCCGTCAATCAAGTACGAAAAGCAAATTGAAAGTTTTTCGGGCCATGTTCATCTTATGGAATTCGCTGAACACAAAAAAACACGGGATGGAATCTTGCGAAACCATCCCGTGTTCAATTCGATCAAAACGACGTCGATTTGACGTCATTGATTATTCAGCTGCTGCTGGAAGTTTTCCGCTTTTCAGGACGTCCCCGAAAGTCTTTCCGTCGCCAGCATCTGCTTTGGCAGCTTCGTCGAGTCCTGAGGCGATATCGTCAGCACTTTTGACGTTTTTCTTACCAAGGGCTTTACCGAGAGCTTTACCGTAGTCGCTGACCATTTTCTTGTTTTTGCCACCTTCACCGTGGCAAACTCCACATTTTTTCTCTTTGGCTTCAGCAATATCGTACTTGGCGATAAAACCTTTCAAGTACTGTGGGCGTGCTTCTGCCTGTTGTGGAGCAGCGGCGAAAAAACCAACGACAGCGATCGCTGCCATTCCGAGCATCAAATTCTTCATTCAAAATCCTCCAAGTCAAAAGTTGCAACTCGACGGTGTGATCTTCGACATCTCGTCCAAAGAATGGCGAATTCATAATCAATCTGGTGCAGTCCATAAAAACACGGCACCGTCTATACGTTAGAGATTAGAATTGCCCGATCCGTCAGTGTCAACACTCTTCTAAGTTTCGGCAAATCTGTAAAGAAATTTGGCGAGTTATAACGACGAGTTGGTTGCTACGGACGCATCAGGATCTCACAAGACTTTGGTAGAGCAAATGCAATGCCAAGGCATAGGTGTAGATGCAAGCAAGTGCCGTTGTCGATTGCAGCGTGGAACACCGTGATTCTGTAGTGCGCTACGCTTTTGCGAGTCCGGTTCACCACGATTCATCGCGAAAATTGGCTGCGAGCAGTGGAAATCGACTCCAATAAGAGTCTCAACTAATCTGCAGATCTGGAGAAGTCTTCCATTTTTGGCAATCTTTGAGACGAGTTGTTTCATGACCGGTTGAGTCCTAAAATCTGGCGACATTGAGGTTTGCATTCTGATCAGGGTTCGGATGAACTCCCGGGCGCAGCTACTCTTTTACCGAACCTATTCCATTGTTCTACGCTCATTGCTCGAGGAGGTGCATGTGTCTGAAGTATTTGAATCTGAAGTCTCAACGGCTATTCAAGCTGTCGTAGCAGCATCGGTGATTTGTCGTTCTGTTCAGAAGACAATTGCCGACGATGCGATGGAAAAAAAGGACCGGTCGCCTGTGACTGTTGCAGATTTTGCATCGCAGGCGGTGATCTGTCGTGCCCTCAGAGAGATGTTCCCGAATGATCCAATAGTTGGTGAGGAAGACTCGAAAGAGCTTCGCACCGCAGAGAACGCTCCGTTTCGAACCCGTATTCTGAAAGAGATCCAGGCAACGGGTGTCGAGGCTTCGGAAGAGGAAGTCCTCAGCTGGATTGACTTCGGAAACCATGACGGCTCAGCCGATCGCTTTTGGACTCTCGACCCGATTGATGGAACAAAAGGTTTTTTACGCAAAGAGCAGTTTGCGATCTCACTGGCATTGATTGTGGATGGGACCATTCAAGTCGCCGCTCTGGCCTGTCCGAATTTGCAGACTCGTGACACCTGGGACAATGCTCAAGGAGTTGTTCTGAGCGCAGTTCGTGGCCAGGGAGCCAGAATGACTCCGCTTGACCTCCTCGATGTCACTCCGCACACAACACAAGTTTCCGCGATCAAATCGCCGCTTGAAGCTCGTCTTTGTGAATCCGTTGAATCGGGGCATACCGCTCACGGCTGGTCAGGGAATGTTCGCGAGCAACTCGGGACGAAGGCGGAGGCGGTCCGGATTGACTCGCAGGCAAAGTACGCTGTCGTTGCTCGAGGAGATGCCGAAGTTTATCTCCGGTTACCAACACGAAAAGATTATCAGGAAAAGATCTGGGATCACGCCGGTGGAGTATTGGTTGTCGAGGAATCTGGGGGGACTGTGACCGACATCGACGGCAGGCCGCTTGATTTTTCTCAAGGATCAACATTGAAGAACAATCGCGGAGTTGTCGTGACCAACGGCCTGTTGCATGATGACGTCCTCAAGGCTATCGCCGCAGCTGAAGAATAAATCGGACACATGGACCCCTTCGCAATTACACTTACGCTTGGAGTTATCTTCGTCGCTATTATCGCGATGATGATCTCTCGCGCCGGTCCGGATTTGATTCTCCTCGCGGGGTTGACGGTTTTGATCGTGGCGGGAGTTGTCACCCCCAAGGCTGCGGTCTCCGGGTTTGCGAATGAAGGTCTCATCAGCGTTGCGGTCCTCTTTATTGTCGCGGAGGGTCTCGAACAAACGGGTGCGATCACCTCTCTCATAAAAAATATGCTCGGTCTTCCGACCTCACGTTTAACCGCATTGCTCAGGCTCATGCTGCCGACAGCTGCGATGAGCGCCTTCCTGAACAACACGCCTGTCGTGGCTGTGATGCTGCCGGTTCTGGATGACTGGGCTAAGAAATGCCGGCTTTCGGTCTCTCAGTTAATGATACCTCTCAGCTACGCCACGATTCTGGGCGGGCTTTGCACTGTGCTGGGGACAAGTACAACGGTTGTCGTGAACGGGTTGATGAGTAGCGAAGGTCTGCGTCCGCTGACCCTGTTCGAGCCCGGTTTCGTCGGGCTGCCATGTTGCATTGCCGGACTGATTTATATTCTCGCGACGGGAAAGCTGCTGCTACCGAATCGTAAACAAGCATCATTGCAATTCGATGATCCGCGAGAGTACACGATTGAAATGCTGGTGGAACCGACAAGCCCGCTTCTCGGGAAAACCATCGAGACAGCTGGCTTACGGCATTTGCCAGGCATGTTCCTGATGGAAATCGAGCGAAAGGGTGACATCCTGCCAGCGGTCTCGCCGACGGAACGCTTGCAGGCAAACGACCGGCTTGTCTTCGTCGGCGTGGTCAACTCAGTTGTCGACCTCCAGAAACTCCCTGGGCTAACACCTGCGACCGATCAGGTCTTCAAACTGAATAGCCCACGTTCGGAGCGCTGCCTCATTGAAGCCGTTGCTTCAAACACCTGCCCGGTCATTAACACGACGATTCGCGAAGCTCGCTTCCGTACTCGTTACAACGCCGTTGTGATTGCGGTCTCCAGAAACGGTCAGCGAATTCGTGGGAAAATTGGTGACATCACATTGGCTCCCGGGGATACTTTGTTGCTGGAAGCACATACGTCGTTTGCTGATTTGCAAAGAGACTCGCGCGACTTTTATCTTGTCAGTCGTGTCGAAAACTCCACGCCGTTACGAAGAGACAAGGCCTGGATTGCTCAAACGGTTCTGATTGGACTTGTTCTGCTGAACACAGTTTTCCGCTGGGAGATTCTTCCTTCAGCTTTGTTGGCGGCCCTTGTCCTCATCTTAACGGGATGTGTGAAAGCACATGAGGCACGGGCCAGCATCGACTGGTCTGTTCTGATCACCATCGCTGCCGGAATTGGGATTGGCGAAGCAATGAAGGCTGAGCACAGCGGTGCCGGGCCGTTCGTTGCAAATTACCTGACCAGCTTTTCTGGTGGCGAACCGATCGCTGCATTAGCGATCATCTATGGGATCACGATGGTCTTCACGAATTTGATAACCGCGAAAGCGGCAGCGACGCTTGTCTTCCCTGTCGCCATTTCGACAGCGACGAGTATGGGAGTCGATCCGATGCCGTTTGTCGTCGCGGTGATGATCTCAGCCGCCGCCTGTTTTGCGACACCTATTGGGTATCAGACAAACTTGATGGTGCAGGGACCGGGGGGATATCGTTATGTCGACTATGTCCGATTCGGTGGCCCGCTTACATTACTCCTTTGGCTGGTCGCCGTTTTGGTGATCCCCCTCCGCTGGGGGTTTTAACTAGAGCATCTTCAGGTTTGGTTTGCAGTGTAGCCGCAGGAGTGAATGTAATTCAAACATTCTTGGGGACTGAACTC
>NZ_JBLWTN010000028.1:0-77307 GCF_048270125.1 Thalassoglobus sp.
CAAGCTCCCCAGCAATTCAAGCCACAAACCCGCATCCACTCAAAACCAAAGTTGTAAAACCTACCAACAATTGTGGGAAACGTTCAGGCTCTGCGGACCAGATTGAGGCTGGTGTGTTTCGTTTGAGGGCGAATTTTGAGTTATACTATGGTTGGAGTGAACTGTAAATCAATGGGCCTTACTGCATCCAACGGTCAACGTATTCGGTCCGCATAGCAGACCCTACATTCTGGGGACAATCTGCATTCTTTGATTTTCGAATTCTGGAAGGGGGGCAAGCAGGTTGCCCCCAGAGTGTTGGGTTTTCGATTATCTGGGGGTAGATAGCTGAAGACGCACATGCCAGAGATGAACATCCAAACCAGCAACCTGTCCCCAGCCACCCGTCGTGAAGAACGCATTTCTCTAGAACTGGTCTCAAAGCTTTCTGTTCACTTCTCTGGCACAGAGAAAGGTCGCGATTCCTTAGGTTCTGAGACTGCTTCTAGAAAAAATGCTGTCCGCCAAGAGGCTGAACCTGCAAACCAATTCGAAAGATGCTCTAGAGGTGGACGGTCCCGCCACTGTTTAGACCTGTTTGCCATGGTTTGATTTTGAAGCTGGATTCTCTCTTGCTCAAAACATAATCAGCGCCCCAGCCATGCTATCGCTGCCAGCTTTTGATTCGGCATTCAGGGAGCGCCGCACGCAAGTCTGCAATTGCCAGGTCCGACACGAGGTTTCCGGATAGGTCGAGCTCAGTCAGGTTCTTAAGGTGAGTCAGTTTTTTCGCTCCCACGTCAGTGATATCATTGAATGGAAGCTGCAAGACGCGAAGACGCTGTAGCTGTGCAATTCTGTCCATGTCATCGTCGCGTAGTCCATTCTGCTCAATCTTCAGATGTGTTAACCCTGAAATGCCGTCAAGAACATCGATAGGGAAGGCACTGTCGAAAACATCGATCTCTTCTAGCTCAGGCAAGTCTTGAAGTGCCGCGTAGTTGCGATGGTTCTCCGGTGCATGCTCTGGGTAAGCCCCGCCCTCAAAATAGGCGACGGAAGTTGGGGTGGCGAACAGGTCAGGGCCGAACCAATCGACACACCATTGCGGCACCGCGACATGAAAGTCGTATCGAACCATTCCCATCGTGCGGCGGACTTTGGCCACGGCTTCTGACTGATGAGTCACACGATCAACAAGTCTCTTACTCAATGCCAGGCAACCTGCGAGCAATGCTATGCAGACAAGCAACTCACGGAGACTGATTTTGAGAATTCGAAATTTCAAACGCATGGGCAGTGTAGCCCTGATGGTGTTAAATCTTTCGCGCCACATCTGTGCCAGTCTTACGGAACAGAGTGTCCGCTTTTACTGTTGATGGACCTGTTCGTATTATAGAATGTTGTAGCTGCACCCGCACGGCTTACAGAGGCCGTGGCTCGCAATCCGTTCTCAACACGGCCACCCTGCCAAACTGTCCCTAGCCAACTGTCGAATCGAAATTCTGAGACCAGTCCCAGCCGACGTCGCTGACTTATATTCACCTGGACAGCCAAGGACTAATCGAGCGCACATTCAGGGACATTCCCTCCGCTGCTGTTCCTTTCACCTCGTCGCTACAGCTTCGTGTCGGTCAATCTATGAAGGTGGCTTTCACGTGTACGACAAGCATTGAAATTGCTCTAATATTAAGGTCCTCTTGATTCATTGTTGTGATATGGTAATAATCGCATCAGTGTTAGTTAATGTGGTCGGGTTAAAGCTTTCTAATATCGGTCTTTCTTTTCGGTGTGTGAAATATTGTGATTATCCAGAGTGCGACTATCAATCACTCCCAGTTTCCCTCTGAGTATCAATCTCGTCTACGCAGAGGAGTTGTAGTTTTAGAGACGATACTCGTCTTGCCCATCTTGTTCATCTGCCTGCTCGCAATTATCGAGTTCGGGATTCTTTTTCAGGTGAGTCAGCAGGTCTCATTCGCTAGTCGAGTTGGGGTCAAGCTCGCTGCTGAGTCAAGTCGAACATCGGCAGAAAATCCGTGGCTGGAAAATTTCAATGATGCGTCAGCGATGCCGGGACCTCCATTGGGAGAGTCTTTGAAAGAACGAATCGATGAGCTACTTGCCAACGGCAGCTTAAGCGAATCATGTCAGGTCATCATGGAACACAATGTCGCGGGAGTCATGAATACCGTGCAGGTCTATCCTGCTGTGGCTCCGGCGGGCTGCGTTTGTGAGCCACAAGGAGGAGGATTACCTTTAACAAATGAACACGTTCGAGTGACCGTTTGTGTTCCCTTTTCTGGCAATGTACCGAATTTGCTCGCAACGTTTGGTTTAGATCTGTCTGACGTAACGATTTCACACTCGACGGTTTTTCGATATGAGCGGTCAGCGATTCCGTCAGGATTTGTCTGGTCAGCCGGCACTGATGCAAGCAATGCCCTAAACATTCGTCCCGCAATTATTAACGAAATCTCAGCAGGTCCCGCCTGGTCGGCGCAGACAACTCCCGGAACATACACCGGCACTCATTCTGCTGTTGATTTTGTTGATAACATGAATGGCTGGGCAGTCGGTACTGGAGAATTCGGGGATCCTTTAATGCCGGATGTTTTGCCAGTCGTTGTCAGAACAATAGACGGCGGAGCAAGCTGGACGCTTCAAACATTTCCTGATGATGGGGCTCTTGTCGATGTTGATTTCATTGATTCCATGGTCGGGTTTGCGATCGGGTCGGAAGTCGGATCATTATTTCCGCTCGTGATGAGAACAACAACTGGCGGAGACATGTGGAATACGCGTAACAACGTTGGTTCGGCTGGTGGGGTTCTGAATGCTGTCGATTTTGTTGATTCAAATAATGGATGGTTTGTTGGTACCAACGCAGGGAATGCGTACGTTCTTTCATCCGCAAATGGAGCAGGAAGCTTCACAGATGTTTCACCCGTAGGGATAGTTGGTGTTCTGAATGATGTCGACTTTATAGACACAGCTACAGGTTGGGCAGTTGGGTCTGATGGAGCTGTTCCAACGATTATTAAAACCACTACTGGTGGAGCAGGTGTTGGAGCCTGGGTCTCACAGCCGCTACCTGCATTACCATCGCCAATTCTCGCGGGATCACTGCTTTCAGTTGATTTTGTTGATGCCATGAACGGTTGGGCAGTCGGTCAAGAGGTTTCTGGCCTGAATACTGTCACCTTAATTCTTTCGACATCGGATGGAGGCGCAACCTGGGTTCGGCAGACGCACCCAGTATCAGTAGGAACTTTGAATTCTGTTGATTTCATTGACGCGAATACCGGCTACGCCGTTGGCACAAATAATCTCAGTGCTCCACTTGTCGCACCTTACATTTTGAAGACAATAAATGGTGGAGCAAGTTGGGAAATTCAAACACCTCCGACTCCATTAGGAACACTGCTGGATGTGAGTTATGGTCCTCAAGCAGATGAATAATTCAGATTACGGGTTGAAAGAGACGCTCTCCCAGAGGAAGCACATATGAGAAAATGCATTAGAAGAGACCTGTATGTCTCGGGCATCAAAGATCGTAGCGGAGTTGCAGTCCTCTGGTTCATTGGTTTGTTACCAGTATTGGTCGTCATGTTCGGCGTGATGGTAGACACCACACGACTATGGACAGGCCGAGTGGAACTTAAAAACGCCATAGAGGCTGCCGCATTAAGCGGTGTGCAAACCTGGGGGACGGGCGCGAATTCCGCCGTCGGGCGGGCATCCACGCGGGACGATTCGCTGACGACAGGTGCTGCCAACTTGATCGTTGGTCAAGATGCTATGAATCCGTATGATGCAACGCCAGTCATACTTTTGCGGAACGAAAATATCGGCGGTGGAGATGTCAATGACAATGATGACCTCGACGGAGAATTAATTCTCGGCACAGTCTCTGTCGATGGAAATAATGAGTTCATTTTTTGCTCAAACACCTCGCCTGGTGTTGGTCAAGCTCACGCAATACGAGTTCAAAAAACTGCGACCATCAATAGCGCATGGGCGGAACTTTTCGGAGCCAACGTCGGGCCGTATTCGATTCGAGCAAGTACGGTCGCGGCCTATTTCGACGGACAGCCCAGAATTGTGCATGTCACAACTTACTCAGATTCTTGCCCTTGAGCCAACCCGCAGTGAAAGCCGGTAGGGCAGGGCTCCCCCCAATATTGTTCGGCACTTTTTTCAGTGTGCTATGGAGAGGATCTTTTGAGCGATTTTAAAAGTTCTTCTTCGTCGGCCGAGCCGGAGAAGTACAGGCAGATCAATTCAAAGCTACGTTTGGTCAGGTTGCCGCCAGAAGATCGAGAATCCAACTCTTTTGAGGCAACCTGTTTAATATCTTGCCTGAGTTCGAAAGTCAAAAACCGGCAGAACGTCCCTGATGATGTGAAATCTTTCGTGCCACATCTGTGCCAGTCTTACGGAACAGAGTGATCGCTTTTGCCGTTGATGGACGTGGTTCGTTTAGGAGAATGCTGTAACTGCACCCGCTTCACTTAAGGAGACCGTGGCACGCTGCAACCTGAGTCGTGCCACCCGTCAGAGTACGTTTTGTGAATCGCTTCTACGACGGGTGGCTGGGGACAATCTGCGTTCTTTGATTTTCGTATTCTGGAAAGGGGGCGAGCAGGTTGCCCCCCAGAGTGTTGGGTTTTCGATTATCTGGGGGCAGATAGCTGAAGACGCACAAGCCTGAGATGAACATCTAAACCAGCAACCTGTCCCCAGCCACCCGCCGCTCCGGTTAGCTGGCGATTTCAGAGTTCGAGTGGCCTGTGTTTGCGGTGGGTTGCGCCTGCTTGAGTCAACGCCGCACTTACACCACTTCTTGTGCGAGTTGAATTCACGAAACCACGTTCCTTCAATGCGTCGATAAGTCGATGAACTTCTTCCATTTCGGTTTGACCGTCCGTGAGTCCAACTGCTTCTGCAATCTTTGATTCATGTTGATACTTGTCAACCTCGAGCGCGTCGACGATTGCCAACGCCCACAGTTGATCGACCAGTTTCCACCCATTGGGCGTCAACTTGTACCCGCCTCCATTGTATCGCATGAGACCCAGTTCTTGGAAACGCTCAAGAGCGTCTTGGTATAGAGCCACATCACGACCTGTCTGCTCGTCGATGCCACCGCAGATCATGCCTTCGTTGCAAGGTTTACTAATGGTCATGAGGTACTCAACCTGCATGTCGCTGAGCGTGGCTGTACGTTTCGTTTCGTTGGCTGTGGTTTGATTTGGCGAGTGCCAATCCGTGTTGGTCGCGAAGAAGTCACGGATGTCGTCGATGGATTTGACGTAGGTTAAGTCTGCCATGAATCCGGGTTGGTCGAGCGACGGGTGCGTTAGATAAGGCAGGATGCGTTTGCCTGTGCCCGTGCCGAAGCCGACTTCGTACGCGACCCACTGGGATTTCAGGCTGCCGGGGGAAACGATGACGATAATTGCAGCAGCGGATTCCAGACCTTCGCGTACCTTGGTCGAGATGGCCTGTCCCCATTCGATGTCCTTAACATCGCGAAACGTCTCGACGCCGAGTTCCTCCAACGTTGTAACGATGGCATCGGCATGCGAACTATCGGTGTGTGAGTAGCTTATAAAGACGAGACTCATTGTGCGGTGGGCACTCCATGCCAGCTAAATAATGATAGACAGAAATTTTTCTGTCTATCATGGGGGATTCAAGGGGATTTTGCCTCAAAGACAGAATGCTGGCCCTGAAGCAGACTTTAAATATAAGCCGGAACAAATGGGATGGCAAGGTGAGGTATCGCAACGGTGGCTGGGGACAACCTGCGTTCTTTGATTTTCGCGTTCTGGAAGGGGCGCAAGCAGGTTGCCCCCAGAGTGTTGGGTTTTCGATTATCTGGGGGCAGATAGCTGAAGACGCACAGGCCAGAGATGAACATCTAAACCAGCAACCTGTCCCCAGCCACCGGAGTACGTTTTGTGAATCGCTTCTACGGAAGTAATCGCGTTAGTTTTTTGACGACTTCAGGTTGGCTCTCTGCCAGATTCTTGACGGGGTCGAAGTCTGTTGTTTGATCGTACAGTTCAAATTTTCTGTTTGAGCCTTTTTTCTTCGTTGCGATTAAACGGTGAGTCGCTGTTCGGACTGTGACGGAATCTCTCCAGTAGCTGACAGCGCTGTTTCGGACGGATGGTTTTGTATTGTTCAGAATTGGCAAGAGCGACTTTCCATCGAGTGGATGAGTCGTTTTGGTAAATGAGGGCTCGCACAAGTCAATCAGCGTGGGATAGATGTCGATTGTCTCAACGAGGGCGTCGGTGGTTCGGGCGTTGTTGATGTGGTCTGGGTCAAAGATGATCAGCGGGCTGTGAACGGCTCGTTCGAAGGGAGTATGTTTGGCCCACATGTTGGAGTCGCCGAGATTCCAGCCGTGGTCTCCCCAGACAACGACGACTGTTGATTCTGCCAGCCCGGTCTCCTCGAGGACTTTCATCACGCGGCCGACTTGTCGATCTGTGTATCGAACACAGGCTAGATAGGCGCGTCGACATTCGCGAATCTCTTCTGGGCTCAGCGGTCGCTCTTTCGGAAACGGGAATGTGTACTTAAAAAACTCACCGCTTTTGTGCCAGTGTGGGCTGTCTGGTTTTTCGGGGTGTGGTGGATCAGAAATTTGAACGCCTTCGAAAGCCTCCCAGTCCTGCTTGGGGGCGACGAATGGCAAGTGTGGTTTGATGAACCCCAGGCCGAGGAAGAATGGTTTGTCAGACTTGCTGAACTCTCGAAGCTTTTGTTCGGCGGTGGTTGCCAGCATTCCGTCGGGAAGGTCATCATCGTTTTCGACCGTGAATTGCATCAAGTCGAGATGCCCTCCGCCATCTTCACGATGTTTGCCATCCGCGTACGCGAAGAAGATTCCCCAGCCACGTTTCCATGGCCCCAACGGTGTTGCCAATTCGTCCCAGGCGTGCGGGAGTTCGTGGCGACCATCTCCTTCACCGTTGTATTCGTATACCAATCCGTCCGCAGTGTGAGAAATCTTCCCGATCAAAGTCGTGTGGTAACCGCTCCGCTGGAAAAGCTCGGGAAGCGTTTGTGCTCCGGGAAGTTGCTCCATCGAGAAGGCACTTTTGCCGCGATAGGCGGCTGTGTTTTGGGAAGTCACTCCCGAATTCGCGGGACTTCTGCCTGTGAGTAATGCGTAGCGCGAGGCTCCGCAGGTTGGGACTTGCACGAAGTGATTTTTAAAGACCACGCTTTTTGCAGCCAATGCATCCAAGTGCGGTGAGATGGCAACATCAGAGCCGAAACAACCCAGTTCGGGACGCAGATCGTCAATCGCAATAAACAACACATTCTTCTTGGCAGCTTCTCCTGGTGTGCAAACCGTGAACACGATCACGAGTGCGATCCAAAGTTGTGATTTCATATCGCGTCCTTCAATGAATCTGGCAATGTCGTTCATGAACCTGACTAGAACACATCCAATTTTGATCTTTACGTACTGCCTCGTGGCGAGCAGCCTATGATGTCATAAAATGAACTTCACGGGCACGACAAGCATTAATCATGCTCTAATAGAATTTTCACCTCAAATGACTATAGTGGTATCAGGACCAATACGAAAACCTGAAGATGCTCTCTTCGGCACTGAGTATGTCATTCATCGGACCGGTTCTGATCCACGAACTCTTCCAGTTGAAGTCAAATCATGACAGAGCCAACTCTTGCGGACTCGCAGCGTCCATCGCTTTACATTGGTTGTCCAATTTGGGCGTTTGCTCAATGGAAGGGGAGTCTCTTCACAGCGAAGGCGACACGTCGAGAGTTTCTGAGTCAGTATGCCTCTGTTTTTAATACTGTGGAAGTGAACAGCACGTTCTATGCATTGCCGGGAAGCGAGACGATCGAACAATGGTGCGATCAAACTCCGGCCGGGTTTCGGTTCTGCCTGAAGTTCCCAAAATCCATTTCTCACGAAGCCAAACTGTTTGACTGCGGAGCCGTCACCGACGCATTTCTTTCGCTGCTGTCGACGCTCCAACAGCGTGACCGTCTTGGTCCGGCGTTTTTGCAGCTTCCACCATATTTTTCAGGAACGGACTTTGGTCTCCTCGAACAATTTCTGAGGTCGCTGCCCAAAGAGTTTTCCTACGCCGTCGAAGTCCGTCATCGTGACTGGTTCGATGAAGGCGAATGCGAACGAGGTCTTGACCAGTTGCTCACCGATCTCGGGATGGACCGCTGCCTGTTTGATTCACGGTCATTGTTTTCAGCAGCACCGACGGACGAAACCGAGAAAGAAGCTCAGCGACGCAAACCGCGCTCTCCGTTTCGGACAACAGTCACGGGAGAGCATCCGATGGTTCGGGTTGTCGGAAGAAATGATGTCGCTGCCGTTGAAGATTGGTGGAACGACTGGGCTGAGATTGCTGCTTGCTGGCTGCAACAGGGGCTCAGCCCGTATCTGTTCACACATGCTCCTAATGAGCTTTTTGCCCCAGCGCTTGGCGAGAAGCTTTGGGGGCTCGTCAATCAACACTGTCCGGATGTTCCGCCAATGCCAGCATGGCCCGGTCGTGCTGAGATCACCTTTCGGCAACCGACTCTCTTCTGAAAACGCTTCGAAGCTTACCCGGCATTCGCAGCCTGGACCTGATGAGCCTTTTCACGGGCATCTTCAGCTTCCTGAATCTTTCCACACTTCACGTAGATCACGGAAAGTTGCGTATAGGAGAACGAATCATTCGGAGAGATCTCGCAAACCTTCTTCGCGTGCTCAATCGCACTGTCAAATTGTCCCAGTCGTTGTAAGTAGACCGCCAAGGCCGAGTGGGAGTCGGAATGATTTGGATCAATCTCGAGGACTTCCTTGAGCTTGCTGACAGCTCCTTCCAGATCCCCCTGATTTTTGAGTTCAACGGCCTGATCGTAAATTTCATGTGTCGTTGGCATTTTCTCAATCCCTACCCAAAAGACGTTCAGAATTCGCACTCGTAGATACTGATGCGAAAACATGTGTTGCGTTCATCATTGACTTCAGTCTCTATGCTAGTGACGCGACCTGGTTTTGTCTTCTGTTGAAGCCTCTCAAGCTCAAGTTTCACAGGACATTTCAGTTGTTTGAGAAAGAAAAATCGTACTCTGTCGCGAACTTGAGAACAGGTTTGACGCTCCATGAAATGATCGTTAAGTTACTCATCCATGGGAAAGTTTGCGGGTCAGATAGACCTTGCTGATTTCAACCAATGTTGATGTCATGAATTCCTGCGGAAAAACAGGAAATATGTCGAAGGTTCCGCTTTTCCTTGTCCGATCAGATATTACACAGCCCGACTGAATACAAAGCCAACAGCTCTGCTCATCGGGTTTCAATGAGTGAAGCAGAATTCAAGAAGGCGCAGTAGCCAAGTGGCCTAAGGCGACGGATTGCAAATCCGTTATTCCCCGGTTCGAATCCGGGCTGCGCCTCTTTTTTGATCTTCAGTGAACTTCTTTACAACTATCGATTCTCAGCTGCCGTTTCTTCCTGGTCAGCTTCTCCGGTTGCTCGGCAAACCGGTTCAGATTTCGAACGACTCTCCAAAGGCCGGAATGATTGGGTCTTCGTCACAGTAGTCGCGAATTGTGGTTGCCAGTGCTTGAGCCGAGTCCGGCTCTCCGTGGACCAAAAAGACCTTTCCGAAATGCCCCCGTTTCGTTGATTCTTCGAACCACCATTTGAAATCGACAATATCGGCATGTGCGGAGAGACCTTCCAGCTGCACGACGTTTGCCCGGACAGGGACATCACGGCCAAAGATGCGGACACGTTCCTTTCGCTCTGCGATTTCCCGACCGGTTGTATGCGGGGCTTGATAGCCCATGAGAACGACAGTGTTCTTCTCGTGGGGAAGTGCTTGCTTGAGATGGTGGACAACACGTCCGTTTTCGCACATTCCACTGGCAGCGATCACAACAAATGTCCCTCGTCGCTTATTGAGCTCTATACTCTGTTGCTGGTTTTCAATTTCCGTTAAGCATTCAAATCCAAACGGGTCGTCGTCGTTTTTGAGTGTCTCCTGAACATCTGCGTCGAGAGTGTGATTGTAGCGGCGGAAAACGTTTGTGAGGCGGCTGGCCAATGGGCTGTCGAGAAACATCGGCAAGCAGTTCAGCTCTCCGCTGTTCGTTAGTTCGTTCAGGTAGTAAACAATTTGCTGAGTCCGTCCGAAACTGAAGGCCGGGATAATGACCCGTCCCCCTTTGACGAAACATTCACCAATGATTTTTTTGAGTTGCGATTTGATGTCCTGCGGTGGTGGGTGAACGCGACTTCCGTACGTCGATTCACAGATCAGGACGTCAGCCCCTTCGACTGGATCAGGATCGCGCAGCAGCGGCATTCCGCGACGTCCCAGGTCTCCCGAAAAGACGACTCGTTTATGCTCTGTTCCGTCTTTCAGTTCCAACTCAACAATTGCCGATCCCAAGACGTGACCCGCCCGGTGAAATCGCAATCGAACTTCGTCGTTATCACACAGTTGATACCATTCAGAAAATGAACATGGCTCAAAATTCGACACGAGCCCTTTCACGTCTTTCTCAGTGTAGAGTGGGTCAATGGGGGGATGATCGCCTTCGAGTTTTCGTGACAGATACTTCGCATCCTCACGCTGAATTTTTGCTGAATCCATCAGCATGATTTCAGCGATGTCGGCTGTCGCATCGGTACAGAATACCGGGCCGCGAAAGCCTTTGCTGTATAGCTGTGGCAGGTTTCCACAATGGTCGATATGAGCATGTGAAAGCACCACGGCATCGAGGTTCTTCGGATCGCAATGGAACGTTTCGTTTTTCTTTCGTGACTCGGCTCGTCGGCCTTGAAAGAATCCGCAATCGAGCAAGATGCGACGATGGCTTGTCTCGATTAGATGCTGGCTCCCGGTGACTTCACCAGCCGCTCCAAGAAATGTAATTTTCATAGATGTCGCTCGATGTTCGACAGGACAAGTCTCTTACTCTGAATCTTATACAGCAGCCCGGTGTTCTGTTGGTACAATTCGTGAAAAGTGAGTCGAATCAGGGCTACAATTGCGCACTTGGCTCGATTTTTAGCTCTTTAACCTGAGTTCGTAGAAGTACATCCAGCCCAAAAATTGATTCAAAGAACTGCCGGTTTCTTCGCATGGCAATTTGCTCAACGGATAAATCGTCGATGTTGGGGACGCTAATGACCAGCCGGTTCCGAGTTCGTGTGCATTCGATCTCTTTGACTCTTTGTGTGCGCGAAGCATCCATCGCAATGGCTAATCGTAAGATCGCAGCGAGCTTGGAAATGGCGACACGGCGATAGCGATCCATGGAGGCATATTGCTGATGGCTCGATCTGGGCAACGCTCTTCGATGATAACGCGCCACCAGCGAAACCAGAGTCAAATCTTCGGACGTTAATCCGAAGAGACTGCTGTTCATGATCAGGTACATAGAATGTTTATGGATGCTCGATGTGTTGATGTACGCTCCCGTTTCGTGGAGCAGGGCAGCCACATACAGAAGCGTTTCATAACGACTGTCGAGATCGTGATCAGCTTGAAGTTGACGGAATAACTGGCGAGCAAGGTCTCCGACACAGTGGGCGTGATCGTCGTCGACGTCATATTTTTTTGCCAGTTCCCAGGCTGAACGGATGATCTGTTGCTGAAACTCTTCGCTCCATTCCGGGCCCTTGGACATATCGTTGAGAAGGCCGTCTCGCAAGTTGACGCTCGAAACGAGAATTTGTTCCACGCCGAGAAGTTGTGCCATCGTCAGGTTGATCAGCAATGCCGATCCCAGCGTTTCAGCCTCGGGAAATGTCAATTGGTATTTGGAAACTAACGCTTCGTCGCTCATCGAGAGGATTTGGTCCGTGAATTTGGCGAGCTGGGCAACAGAAAGCCCAACGAGTTCATCATCTTCGACGGTTGTTTTTAAGAGGTGAGCGACAGCGAACCGGATGTCACCACCCATCGCCACCATGCTGGTTGGATTGTCGGACTCAACGAGTTCGGTGAGCGGTTCGAGTTGGCTGCGTATTTCGGTCTGCATGATCTGTCGTCGTTTTTCACGCGGAAAATGATACTTCGACAACGACTCCAAAAGACGCAACGACCCCAGACGGAACGCATGGGAATAGGCGACATCTCCCTGCTTCAAGAGAAGCAATTCGGTGTTTCCCCCTCCGACCTCGGTGACAAATGATTGCGATTGGAACAAGTCTGTCTGTTCTTTGAGCATCGGCTGGACACCGCGAAACGTGATTCGGTGAACTTCAGCTGCATCGAGAGTTTCGACTGAAAGCCCGGTCGCGACAAAAATCCGATCTGCGAACATGATGCGGTTGATAGCTTCACGAACCGCGCTTGTCGCGACAACTCGAATGTCCTCCGTTCGAGTGATCTGATATTCATTCAGTTTACGTCGATATGCCTTCAGTGCAGCGACACATTCTTCAATGGTATTTCGAGCGATTTCACCCCTTGTGAATGTGTCTTTCCCCAGCGTGACCGCTTGCGAGAGCGATTCGAGCATCCGCACATCTCCATCGGGAAAGATTTCCGCGATCGCCATTCTGACGGAAGTTGTTCCGACATCAATGACAGCGACGGTTCGCACGTGCTCAGAGCTTTTTCGGACTGGCGTATTCATGATATTATGGGATCTTATGAATTGGCGTTCGCGTTCTGCCTCGTGGTAAAGCAATTTTATGGATGAAACGCGTTATTCAAGGGCACACGGTGGAGCAAACTGCTCTAAAAGCGTTCGACGCGGTATGGGTGTGGGTCGATATGTGGAGTTTGATCGGTCATTAATTCCGCCACAAGCTTGCCAGTTCCGGCTCCCATCGACAGCCCGAGCATGCTGTGTCCCGCAGCCAGCCAGGCATTTTTAAACTGCGGAAGTTTCCCGATAATCGGCGTTCCGTCGGCACTCATCGGTCGCCAGCCGCACCATTTCTCTTGAATCGGTTCTGCGAGCGGTTCTTTCAAATAGTGTTTTGCACCATTCGTTAAGATCTCCAGCCGAGCTTCATTAATCGATGAGTCGTACCCAGCGAATTCCATTGTTGAGCCGATTCGATAACCCGTATCCATCGGTGTGATGGCTACGCGATGTTGTTCAAAAATCATCGGATACTTCGGGCAGATTTTGGGTCGCGGCATCGTCATGGAATACCCTTTCCCCGGTTGAATCGGAATCGTCGCCTTCAAATGCTTCGCGAGTTGTGGCGACCACGCTCCGGTCGCAAACACAACCTGATCCGCTTTCACAGAGCCGGTTGAAGTCTCAATTTGCGAAACGTTTCCATCGCGGGTGGTGAGTGATTGAAATTCGCAGTGCTCGACAATGTTCACAGAGTTCGCGAGCAGTCGCTCCTTCCAGGCAGACATCACTTTGTCGGGACGAACATGAGAGTCGCACTCATACAGCCACCCGCCACCAACGCCCGGCTTAAGTGACGGTTCGAGAGCTTCCAGAGCCTTTCCATCGTACGGCTTGGCAGCGAGCCCAAATTCCTCTCTCAAGAGCTTGTCTGTCTTTTCATATGCGTGGAAGTGATGCTCGTCGTCATGCACAAAGATCAATCCATCAGTGTGCAACTCGCAATCCGACAGCTCTCCCGAAGTCATTAACGAGATATACAACTCACGTGATGAGTCCAGTAGCGCTTGCCGGGCGTGGCCTGATTTCAGCATGCTTTCATGATTACAGTTACGTGCAAATCTTAGCATCCAGCTCCATAAACTCATGTCGAAACGAGCTCTCACCTTAAAGGGAGAGTTCTTCTTAAACATGATCTTCATCGTGGAAGAGACTGCACCCGGTTTGCAGAGTGGCAAAATATGACTCGGAGAAATGTATCCGCAATTCCCATGCGAGCAGGCTTGCCCAAACTCTCCACGATCGATCACCGTGACGGTGGCACCGGTCTTTTGTAAATAGTAGGCACACGCAGCCCCAATCACGCCACCGCCGACGATGACGACATTAGATGAGGAAGTTGACGGGGGTGTTGATGGTTGAGAAGTATCATTCACGAGCGAATTCCAAAACGAAATGGATCATTGAGATCCAGAATGAGTGTTGTTTCTGCGTTGACGTAAGCTGTTCCTGTGATGCTGGGAATCACCTTCCCGTTTTCCTCCTGGACCGAACCTTCAAACAGGCTGCCGATGATGCTCTCTTGGCGGTAAATCTCTCCCGCAGCCAGTTTTCCATCGGCATACAAACAGGCCAACTTGGCACTCGTTCCTGTCCCGCACGGAGAGCGGTCATACGCTTTGCCGGGGCAGAGTACAAAGTTGCGGCTGTCATTTTGCGGATCAACAGGTGGACCGAAGAGTTCAACATGGTCGATCTCCTTGCCATTCTCACCCGTAATTCCGTTTGCTGTCAGTGCTTGTCGGATTGCCCAGGTGATTTTAGTCAATGTTTCGACATTGTTGATATTCAAGTCTTGCTCATGATCATTCACGAGAAAAAACCAATTACCCCCCCAGGCGATCTCCCCGCGAATCTGTCCGAGCCCCTCGACATGCACTTCAACATCGCTTCGATACCGATACGCAGGGACGTTTTGAATTGTGACCCGGTTGGTGTCTAGTAGTTCAAAGGCAACAGTCCCGACAGGTGTGTCGAGTTGGTGGCGACCCAGCTGAACACGGTTGAGATACGCCAGTGCGACTGCCACGCCGATGGTCCCATGCCCGCACATCTGCAGCGGGCCAACATTATTAAAGAAGATAACTCCAGCGACCGAGTTTTCCTCGACCGGTGGACGCAACAAAGCTCCCACCATGACGTCCGACCCGCGAGGCTCGTTCACAACAGCAGAGCGGAATTCATCGAACTGATCACGGAACCGCTCAGTTTGCTCCGCCAGCGACCCCGTCCCTAAATCTGGCCCTCCCGAGATCACCACCCGCGTCGGCTCTCCCCCAGTGTGAGTCTCAATCGTTCCCACACGTTGTAACGGAGCATCATCGGAAAACGGCGACATCTTGATCTAACTCAAATCAGCAGTGCAAACGGGAAGTGATCCTGGGCAAAGGCAACTTTCTTAACCTGAATCGGTGCGGGCCAAATTTAACTATGACCGCCAACGAATGCGAGCAAGACCGACTCGGCCACCCGTAGAAATTCAGGGCGAATCCAGCGAAGGTGGTCCTGCATCGATTAGAAAAATCCCTCTCCCTCACCCCGAATCGTTGCCGCGGCCTACGACTCTGAATAAGCGGACAAGCCTCTACGCATCTGCCCAATGGGCCGGGGAAGTCACGGCGAGAATGCCCTGGCTGTCGACTTTGGGCGATGCGATGCACTGAGTCTGACTATAAATCCGACTTCACGTGGGCAACAAGCAGAACTACCGTAGAAGGGCAGAGTGGTCCATGTGTAGAGTGGATTGCGTGCCACGGTCTCCTAGTGGGTGACCAACTCCAATCTACATCACTGGCTCTCTTCACTTGGGCACTCAAGGACGAGTTAAACGCACATTCAGGAGCATCCACTTCGATACTGCCCCTGCCACCTCCGGTGTCAGGGAAATTCTTGGGGGGGGCCGACCGAATAACTCGGTCGGCCACTATTAGTGTGCAAACCTCTAGGAACTCGAAGCAAGTCTGAGGCTAATTCTGGGTTGCGCTCTACCCCCCCCAAAAAAAAAAGACGCCAGCGAGGCGAGTTAATTCGCCAATGCTCTCTGACGTCTTACACAAAAAAAACTGAGAAGGCAAATTCCAAGTAAAATTATCGAGGAGGGTTCAGGGACCGGAGACGAGCTCAATCCCATGAAAATGAAATCCGGATCTGAGGTACTAGAACCGGAGTCAATGTTCTCAATGCGAATTGTCTGTAAGAGATCTCCAGCGTTAAATCCGAATTGCAAAAGATCGAAAACGATTTGGTTCGTGTTTTCTGCAGAGCTCGATAAATTGTCTCCATCAAAAAATGTTGCGACACCGTCGCTAGCGGCGTGCCAAGTTGAATCATTATTGAATTGTACGCGGAAGCTCAGCCCTTCTGTGTCAACGCCGCTGGAAGCGCTTGAGATTTCATAGATTACCAAGTTGTGCATTGCTGAAGAGAGTTCAATTCCGCTCCCTGCATAATTCAATTGCAGCCAATCTGGGGTGGCTCTGTCGTTGAGAGAGATTTGATCACCTGGGTCCCCTCCATATTGTCCCGATGCAAGTTCCGCGAGCGAAAGATTCCCAACTCCAGCGGCATTGTCCCATTCTTTGCCATCAAAGGTGACTGACCCGTCTGCACGATAGGTGACTGTTGCCCCAGAAAACTGATCGGTATCGAACAGATTTCCGTTGATGCTGACAAATGACGCTTCAGTAGTCTGCCCAAAGCAGACAAGTACTATCCCGATAGCCAACGCACGGGAATTTAATAGAAGATTCATAGCTCGCCCTATTAGGTAGAAAAAGAAAACAGGATCTGGATAACCAGCTCCTGCAAATATCTGAGGTAATTTCAGTACGAGAACCGTTAAAGTTACCTAACCCAGACACATGCTGAGACCCATATATTCATTATAATTGCTCCAATGTGAACACGTCAATCCAATGGCATGGTGGTCTTGTTTATATCGGATTGCGTGCCACGGTCTCTGCGAGCCGTGCAGTGCGAGTACAGTTGCAACATTCTACAATACGGGAGCGTCTACCTTACAGTAAAAGCGACCACTCTATTTTGCAGGACTGGCACAGTCGTGGCGCGAAAGATCCTTCATTGTCAGGGCCTCTCTGCAGTTCTGTCCAGAGCAACATCCCCTCCATCGGAGAGTAGTTCAAATGTCCATCGATCAGCTGACTCAATTCTTCGGTTGGTGTTCCGCAATCAATATCGGCGTGCTTATCGTTTCATCGATCGCGCTCGTATTGCTGATGAGGCCTGTTTCGAAGATCCATAGCCGCCTGATGGGAGTGCAGGAGTCTGAGCTTCCTCCGTTGTATTTCCAGTATTTGGCGCACTACAAAATTGCCGTCCTGGTTTTCAATCTTGTACCATACATCGCTTTAAAGCTCATCACATGAGACTGAGCGGAGGAAGCCGGTCGGACACTCTTTGTGTGCGTCTGCTTACTTCTTTCTTTTGACTGTTAGTGTTGCGTGCAGTCCGTCTTCGAGGAATTTGAGGCCGACGGTCATGCCGCCGAAGCTGGAGAGGACGTTTTGAATGGCGCCTTTTTCCTGGCCGATGGCTGCCTGTTTGGGAGAGTAGGCGCTGCCGTGGACGGAGCATTCGAGATGCTCGCCATGTCGATGATATTTTCCACCGCAGGGGCAGTAGAAATCGAGTCCGTACAGTTGTTCGGCTCGCTGTTCGATGAGGTTGGTTCCCTGCTTTGCGACCACGGCGTTCTTCAAACTCGAAAGGCGTCCGACATTGTCGAGGCAAGCCTGACGATGATTTTCCGCCCAGCCGAGCTGGAAGTTTGAGAGGGTCTGATTCCAGTTCTCGGGACGGATACGGATCATAGCATGTGCGGACGATGCAGGGTCGTTGCTTCCCCGGACTCCTTCTGCGTGCAGCTTGGCAAGGTCATGCAGGACTTCGGGCTTACTGGCAATGTAGAGTTGGTTTTCGATTCTGGCCCAGAAAAACCGCCATTTGATCGGTCCGAGCGAGATGCACTCAGTCCGCGCGAGGACGTTTTCCCCCACAGGGATTTTGTAAAAATCATTCTCCGTGCTGAACCAGCCTGTCGTGACGGTTTTCCGTGCAACCGGTGCGAGTAGGTCATCGAGGTGGTCAAGGAACCGATCGGTCACTTCGACATCTTCCAGCGGCAGTGAGACGTAAACGGGTGAGTTGAGCGAAGCGACCAGCAGGAAGACTGGAATGAAATCGTCGTTGAAACTATTTCGATTGGAGAACGATCCTAACATTTGACCTAGGAAGCGAGTGAGCTGAAAATCAAAGGTCTGTTCTGAATCGTAGACGTGAAAACCGATCTGGTTTTTGATGCCTTTGGTCACGAAGTCGTAGGCCAGTTTCTTGTCAACCTGTCCATCTCGCACATGAGTCAACCAGTAGACAAAACCGGACCGATTACGATTGCGAAGATTTGTGCGAGTTCCAAAATTTTGAAGGACTTCACCTCCGTTGCGTGTGATGGCATGTTCCAGCGTCTGCTTCTCAAGTCCATTGTTAACGGAACGGATACTTCCATCAGCCATGGCAATGAGCGACTTTTGATTGTATTTCCCCAGGATGATCTCTGTGAGCCGTTTGTCGCTCGCTTTGACGTCGTCGGGGCGTGTCCAGATAACAGCGTCAGCCACGTTGCTGTCCACGAAGAGAACGGTGTTGGAAGTTCCGTCAGTCGTTTCCCTGATTTTGACACCATTCTTGCCACCCGTGAACAGCGTCTGTTCGCCGACAACGACCTGATAGCTTGTTCGTCCCTCCGCTTTTTTCTCACCGGTGATCGCATAGATATTAGGAATTTTCCCAATGAGTTTTCGATTGTGCGGGCTGCTCCAAGGTTCGTCCAAATGGAATTGTTGATACAGCTCGTTTTGATTTAAATAAGGAAGCAGGTGAACACGCCAGCTCAGCAACTGATGCCCCTTCGCATCGGTACTCGCAACGGGAGGAAAGGACTTGTGAGCATCGTGATAGTTGTGCATCGCAATTCCAATCTGTTGCATTCGCTGCGTGCTGACTTCAAATAAATACTCAGGTGATTGAGCATCTGCCTGCTGGTCAGGAACTGGCGGTTGCCAGCCTGATTTCTGAAGCAGGCCTTGTTTGTCAATCTGAAAGCTCATGCTGAAGATGTTGCGATTGGGCACAGGGGCGGTCTCAAGCGGGGTTGTTTTTCCTCCAAGTGTGGCAGCCATTCCTTGATAGATCGAATTGTTAATCAACGGCAGAATAATCGTCTCCATCCGGTATTCCTCCGGCTGAACGGAAACGCGAATAGCGATGGGATCGAAGAAGGTTCTCCAGTACCGTTCGTATGCTGTGACGAACTCTTTATAGAGCCTGGCTTCCTCATCGGAGACCTTCTCCACAGCGATTTCACAACATGGTTTCAATGAACCAATCCGGCCGTGATGTGAGCAAATTCCTGTTCGACCATCCTCGCTGAGCTTGTAGGTTCCCCCACTGGGGCAGGCTAATTTTGTTTTGCCGAAATCTGCTGGCAAAGCTTCCTTCTCGATCAGGTCTTCAATTGATTTAGGCGACGCGCCCTGTTCGCTTTCGTAAAGAGCACAGGCATGGCTGAGCATTCTCAGATGGTTGTAGCAGAGGACGCGGCGGCGTTCGGTCAGTTTTAATTCCGGGCCCGTCAACCGGCGGATAAACGGATCGGACAGATAAATCAGCCCATCTTCCTCTTTGGCTCCCAGCGGCATCAGAGTTCGGATATACGCGAACTCATCAGAGTCTGCGAGGCTTGCTCGACGGGTTTTCGGCTCACCCTGAAAGGTGTCGATGACTCTCTTCAGCCCGACGAGAGAATTGCTGCGCAGGTGAAGATCCTCTCCCACGAAAGCCGAGTAAACGTTCACCTTGCGATCTGGACTCGTCAGGCTTTCGTATTTGATTCCTTTATAAGTCCCATGGTCGCGAACTGCTTTGTCATTGGCTTTTGCAGCCTTTGCAAGAAACGTATCCAACTGGGCTTTGAAGACGACTGGCTGTTGATATCGAAAGAGCAGGGTGATGTCGCTTCCGCGAGTGAGGTAGAGGTCATTTCCAGTCGCAGCGATCTCTTTGACGACCAAATCGTAGAACGGCTTGAGTAAGTCATTCGTCTCAAGTGCCAGCTGGGTGAGCAGCTCTTCGTCGACATTTGAGGCGTACGCTTTGCGATTCGATTGGCTCATCAGGTGCGCTCCCCATTGATCGCTGAGGGCGAGAACCTCCAGGAGTTTGCTGACCGACTGAAAGCGAATGTAGTATTGATCTTCAGGAATGTAGCTTGCTAATGGGGAAGTCTTTCGAGGTTGGTTTCCCAGCATCTCTTTCCATGGGTGACTTTTTGTCGTCGGCCCCTGCAACGTGCTGACCAGTACGTTCTGTTGAGTTACATCAGCATTTCCGGAAGGGAGATTGCGGCGACCGTTTCGAGCATTGACGGGGCCATCTGCCATGGCTTCAAGTTGAAGGCTCTCTTGAATCGCCAATGTTCCAGTGAAGAGGCTGAACAGATTGACGCCGTCGGCGCGGCGTCTCCACTCGGGATTGGAAGAGTTCAGAGTCGAGGCGATTTTCTTCGCGAACTCTTGCTCGACTCCTTCGCGTTTTGCGAGTTGCATGGTCACATATTGGAGATAAGTATCGTTCGGGTACATCTCCAAATGCTTCATGGCTGTGTCGAGAGTCCATTGAGCAGACGGCTTTACGCCCTCATCAGCATCTTGGGCCATCGCCGGACGCAGCCCGGCCAGCACTCCTCCCACACAAATTGTAATCAGAATTGAACTTTTAATGAGTGTTCGCTGCTTGATGGACATTTGAGGCTTCCCGGAAAGAGGTACGTGTGCTCCGTGGAGGATGAGCTGTTACGCGGTTCGTATCATTTGGCTCGCTCGTTGATGTGCGACAGGACGAAATTCGAACAGTTTTTTGAGAGTGCCAGAACTTGCGCGGCTCCGCCGTTCGAACTCACCTACTTGACTATGCGTGGTGGTTCGCAAAAACTCACGCGATAATTCAAAATAAAATGAAATTGCTGCGCATTCGGAAAATGTCTTCTTGCGGTCCCTTTCGTTGCCTGGTTTATCCGGGCGAGACAAGGGAAGGCTTGCGAATCATTTCGCGGGAGGAAGCATTGCTGACTTCTCGACCGAGTGTTGGTTGATGTGTGAGGCGGATTACAGGCGGAAAGGTCGTTATGCTGTAAGATTCTAAAACGAACTCCGGTTAAACCAGATCTTGTGAGAACCAGAAGATGAGTCATCAATCAAGGCGCCAGTTGCTCTCTGATAAATTCTCCATTCTATTTGGAGGCGTTGTTGTTGTTCTTGCCTTTGTCGGAATCGTGGAGAAGCAGACGGCCGCTTCCGAGCTTCATCCTGAACTGGTGAAGTATGTCCAGGAACGTCAATCAGAGTTTGAGCTGATTCCGGATTCACGAAAAGCAGAGCTCGAGAAGCTGTCTCTCTATATTGAATCGCGATTAGAAACTGCCTCGCCGATTCACATGACCTTTATCTGCACTCACAATTCCAGGCGGAGTCACATGGCCCAGCTCTGGGCTGCAGTTGCTGCGACGCATCATGGAGTAGAGCAGTTTAAGTCATACTCTGGTGGGACCGAGGCAACTGCGTTTAATCCTCGGGCGGTCGCAGCCTTGCAGCGTGCCGGGCTGAGTCTTACGACTGATGAGATTCGCCCAAATCCGCGTTACAAAGTTTCTTGCTCTTCAACGGGTGAGAATTGGGAATGCTTTTCCAAGATCTATCACTCGCCTCCGAACCCGACTGCCAACTTTTGTGCGGTCATGACTTGTTCGAGTGCGGATGAAGACTGCCCGGTTGTAGCAGGGGCGGATGCAAGATTTGCCATCCCGTATGTGGACCCCAAAGTCTCAGACAATACTCCTGAAGAGTCTGCAACATACGATGAACGCTCGGCTCAAATTGCCCGAGAGATGTTTTATGTTTTCTCCAAGCTGAAATCGAAGTGAATGACATTCGCAAGGGAGATCTCTATTGGGGAGTTGAGGTTATCGCGCAAGAAGAAATATCACACAGTCAAAACATTGCATAGTCAAACAGTACATAAAAAAAACGGTGTGAACTTTGGAGTTCACACCGTTTGAAAAGCTGGATTGGTTCCGGGCTTATGTGTTGGTCTCTGCTTCACCTGCACGGGCTCGTCGTTCTCGGAGACGGGTTGCTTTTCCGATTCGGTCTCGTAGATAGAAGAGTTTTGCGCGACGGACGCGAGCATGCCGTTTGACGACGACGTCAGCGACTTTTGGAGAGTTCATCGGGAAGGTTCGTTCGACCCCTTCACCGGCGACGATGCGGCGGACGGTGAACATTTCGTTCATGCCACGTCCTCGGGTAGCGATGACGACTCCTGCGAAGATCTGGATTCGTTCTTTGCTGCCTTCCAGAATTCGCGTGTGGACGTCAACGGTATCGCCGACGCCGAATTTTAGTGGATTCTCACGCAAGCTGGATTTTTCAGCGAGGTCGAGTAGTGGGTTGCGCATATTTCTGCTCCTCTCAATGTCGTTCGAATTGTCACGAGAGGTTCCCGGTTGGGAAGGGGAACATCGTCAAGTTGATCGTCCTGTCCCGACGACGCAGCTGAAGCCTGAATACTAGAACTGGTCCTGAACCTTGAATTCGTACTCTCAAGCGTTGAGAGAAGCGACTGTTACAGAGGTTTTCGGACAGGTTTTAAATTATTCGTGAAGGTCTTCGCCGCTAAGTAGGTCATTCCGCCGTTGGCGGGTTCGTTCTAAACTTTGTTCTTCTCGCCATTTGGCAATCGCTTGATGATTGCCACTCAGAAGGATTTCGGGAACTTCCATTCCACGAAACTCTCTGGGTCGGGTGTACTGGGGATGTTCCAGCAACCCTGTCGAGGAGAAGGAATCTTCTTTGGCACTTGCCTCGTCCCCTAACACTCCGGGAATGAGACGCATGATCGATTCGATGATCAGCATGGCAGGGACTTCACCGCCGTTGCAGATGAAATCGCCAATCGAAACTTCCAGCGGCTTCAGGCCTTGGCTGATTCGATCATCAAATCCCTCGTATCGACCACACAACAGCAATAGCCGTTGTTCAGTCGAAAGTTCTTCGGCAAGGTTTTGGTCGAGCTTTCTTCCTTGCGGAGTGAGCATGATCAACTTGCCAGGGTGCTGAGATTCGGCCTGAACTGCTTCGACGCAGTCAAAAACCGGTTCACAGCGAATCAGCATTCCGGGGCCGCCCCCATAGGGCGTATCGTCAACTGATTGGTGTTTGTCTTTTGTCCAGTCTCGAAAATTCCAGAGCTGAATGTCGATGAGTTCGGCGTCAATTGCCTTCTTCAGCAAGCTTTGCTGAAGGAACCCCTCAAACAGCCCCGGAAATAGCGTAAGCACGTCGAAACGCATTCCGAAAACCGATTAGAACGTTTTGTTTGATTATGTCTGTATCCGTGAAGTGCGTCTTTGCGAAATATGAAATTGCCTCTCGTAGAGGCTGTTTCTTGAGACTGACACATCACGGGCTGTCACCGCTGACTCATCACCGCTGATTAGCGACTGCTGATTATTCATTATTTGACAATCTACCACTGGTTCTTGACCACTGATGCATTGTCAAAATACGTAAACGTCCGGATGGAGCTGTACGAAGACTTCTGTTGAAGTCTTCTACTGGCTTGTTGGCCTGCATGAAGACTGCTCACCACAAGACAGAACACGTCGGTCATTATTGAAAATGACCTAGCTTTCAGCTGGAGCTTCCGCAGCTTCTTCCGCCGGAGCATCTTCGCTAGCTTCTGGCTCAGGAGCTTTTTTCACTTTCGGAGCTTCCATCGGAGGAGGTGATTTTGTTGCACCCCAATCGTTATCTTTGAATTTCCGGATCAGAACAGCGACCTTTTCAGACGGCTGTGCTCCCACGGAAATCCAATGGTCGATGCGATCCATTTTCAAAGTCACACGTTGTGACTTGTCCATTTTCATGGGATCGTACGTTCCAACCTCTTCGATGGCTTCACCATCACGAGGTTTGCGAGCATCCATTATGCAGATGCGATAAAAAGGACGATGTGTTCGTCCCATCTTTTTCATTCGAATCCGAACCGCCACGTTTGTCTCCTGAGACAACTGAAAAATCTGCTGAAATAATCTATCGGTGAATATTTGTCCACATCCTGATGATGGGGACATTTTTTTGCAAAGAGCAGGGATTGGTACCCTGATCGCACATTCTCCTGATCAAAAATCACAACTGACCAAGCAGAATCCGTGCGCACAATTTGGGGAAAGGGCCTATTTACACGATTTCAGTCGATTTGTCACCTCAAACGGCGGCGAATTCTGGGCAAACAGGCCTCAGAGCATCAGCCGAACGGATTGAAACAGCGAAGATTGCCTCGCGAAATGGCTGAGTTCGCTTTGATTTCTTGACTTCAATCAAGGTCCTGAGGCAATTTATTGGAGATGGTATGTGTTGTAACTCTATTTGTATTAGTGCTTTGTGAATGGCGGTGTGACGTTTGGCAATTTCTTCAATCTTTTTCTGTAACAGATTCTCGCAATCTCCGCTGAGAGTTTTACCGGCCAATCAGGCTGGCAACAAAAACTCAACTCACCGCTTACCGGAGAAGTCCAATGTTACGCAAGTCTCTCTCATACCTGTTTGCAGTCGCTGTTTGTGGAATGCTGACAATGGATGTCGCTGAAGCTCAGAGCCGGTCCAAGTTCAGCGGCAAATCGTCATCGATTAGCCGTCCCTCTTCCAGTAGCCGTTCAACTTCGTTCGGTCGCAGCCAAAGCAGCTCGAGGCAATCATCAAGTTCGAAACCATCTGGTTCTCGCCTGTCTACAACACGCCCAAGTACAACACGGCCATCAACAACGCGTCCGTCTGTGACTCGTCCAAGTACGACAAGACCATCAATCACCCGCCCATCGTCATCACGACCATCGGTGACCAGGCCATCGACAACTCGGCCATCAAGCCTGAGACCTTCGATTAAGAGACCTTCCACGACACGACCAACGCCGTTGCGTCCGTCACCAACTCGACCAGGAATTGGTGCGACACGACCAAATCTCGGTAATATTGGTGGAATCAAACCACGACCTCGCCCTAACCCAGGCAATATTGGGGGCATCAAGCCGCTTCCACGTCCGATCCCCGGCAACGTTGGTGGAATCAAACCGCGACCTCGTCCTAACCCAGGGAATATTGGAGGCATCAAGCCGCTTCCACGTCCGATTCCCGGTAACGTTGGAGGAATCAAACCTCGCCCTCGCCCTAACCCAGGGATTATTGGCGGCATCAAGCCACTTCCACGTCCGATTCCCGGCAACGTTGGTGGAATCAAACCACGCCCTCGCCCTAACCCAGGGATTATTGGTGGCATCAAGCCGCTTCCACGTCCGATTCCTGGCAACGTTGGAGGAATTAAACCACGCCCTCGACCAAATCCGGGAAATGATGGAGGAGTCCGACCACTTCCAGGGCCGAAACCTGGTGACGACATGCAAGGTCCTCGCCCTCGGCCGATTCCGCCACATGTTCCTGAGAACCCGGATCACGGACACCACGATGGCGGACATGGACACGGTGGACATGGTCACGGACATCACATCCCACACTTCGTTCCAGATTGGTGCTTCGAACGACCACACTTCCACGACTGCTACTGGTGGTTCGACATCTGCACTCCAATCCGCGACTGTCGTCCAATCGATATCGTCTACTGTGACTGGGATTATGTTCGCTGCGATGTTGTTGTCGGTGGAACAATTGTCCGTGACGCTCGCTGGTACTTGGGAATGCAGGGAATGTTCTTGCCTGGCAAAGGTCTTGGAATCGAATCTGTTGAACCCGGTTCACCCGCAGAACTTGTCGGACTGGCTCCGGGCATGGTGATCCTCGAAGCGAATGGAATTCCCATGGTTGAGGAAGAAGCAATGAGTGCCGCAATCGCAGAATCGCAAGGTGTCTTGAACCTCGTCCTGATGATGGAAGGTGACGACGTTCAATACGAAGCGACCGTCGAGATGACTCGTCTAGTCGTTGCGGGACTGTGATAAACACCAGGTCGCTCCAACCCACAGCCCGCTGAATCTTAGGATTCAGCGGGCTGTTTTTTTTTGAGGGGGAGGTGAGAAGGCGAAAGGGGCTTGAGGTTAACTTGGGGTGAATAGGCAGACTTTGCTTTCGGAATGTTCTATGCCGGTCCTGCCTCTTGTAGGAAATGATCATCATTTAGGGATTGCTTGGTCGATAGACCGAAAGCAGGAGTTTGGTGATCAAGCTCATTCGAGTCTTGAGTTTGGTCCTGATCCGGACTTCTGGGTGATTTCAGCGTCGGTTTGTCGCTGTTTGTTTAAAGGTGTAGGCAGGAACTGCCGTAGGGGAGCTATTGCTCATGTCGACGAATCGAAAATGGATTCGAAAGAAATGGGGACTGTCTGTCATCATGATGGCAGGGATCGGGATTGGGTGTGCGAATTCTCGGTCAGATGTCAGTTACCTGGGCGATCCTAACATCAGTTATTATCGAGGACATGCGACCGAGATTGACTATCCGGCCGTTGATGAGCCGCTTGCACCGGAAGTGGTCAGTTCGGGACCTCCGGTGACTGTCCGCGACAAAGAGAATCTTCCGATTCGGGACATTACTCTTCAGCATGCCGTTCAAACATCGTTGATGAACAGCCAGATTATTCGCAGCGCTGGAACATTCCTTTCGACGGGGAATGCTCTCTACACCAATCCGAACAATATTTCGTCGGTCTATGATCCAGCGATTCAGGAAAGTGGTGTGCTGTTTGGTGGTCGTGGAGTCGAAGCTGCTCTCTCCGCGTTTGATGCACAATTTCAAACCAGCATGATCTGGGGGCGAGACGAACAGGCTCAGAACAACACAGCCTTCGGTGGTGGTTTGGGAGCTGGTGCCGCGCTGACTCAAGAGACTGGGGCATTTTCGTCTTCGTTGTCAAAATCATTTGGTCACGGTGGTAGCATCAGCTTGAACCACAACGTGAATTATCGAGGAACCAACGCTCCGTCGCTGTTTCCTTCGGTCTATACTGGAAATCTTCAGTTGCAGTATCAGTTGCCGTTGCTGGCGGGGGCTGGAACAGAGTTTACCCGGATTGCTGGTCCAATCGGTCAGTCATTCGGCGGAATTTCCGGAGTGTCACAAGGGGTCGTGATCGCCCGCATCAACAATGATATCACGCTCGCCAACTTTGAAACATCTGTGCGAAACCTTGTGAAAGATGTTGAAGACGCCTATTGGGATTTGTATCTGGCGTATCAGCTCTTTGATGTTGCCACTCAAGCGAAAAACTCGACAGATGAGCTACGTGAATACATCAACTTAAGAGTTGAAGGTGGAGCCCGGGAGTTCACTCGTGCCGACCTGCATCAGGCGGAAGATCAGTATTATGCCGCGGAGACAGCTGTTACAAATGCTCGATCAAGTATTTATGAACTTGAAATCCGTCTACGTCGATTGATGGGATTACCCGTGAACGATGGAGAAATTCTTCGACCGCAAGAGTCTCCCGTTTCCGTGGAATTGATTGCAGACTGGTACGGCTCGCTGACAGAAGCGTTGACGCAACGTGTAGAGCTTCGCCAGCAAAAATGGAACATCAAGAGCCTTCAACTTCAGCTCCGAGCTTCTGAAAGTCTGACTCGCCCACGACTTGATTTTGTCGGTGGCTATCAAGTCAACGGATTTGGTGACGACCTGCTCGGGTACAACGATCCAGCACTCGGGAACTATTATCAAACAGTCACTGATGGGGATTACACCGGTTGGAATTTGGGGCTGCAGATGCGATGGGATATCGGATTCCGTTCTGCGAAGGCGCAGGTTCAGAATTATGAACTCCGGTTAGCGAAAGCTCAGAAGGTTCTGCAAGAACAGGAAGAAGAGATCAGTCATGAACTCGCAGTCGCTTTCCAGGATCTCGCTCGAGCCTATCAAGCGACCGAACTCAGCTACAATCGTATGAATGCAGTCGGCGAAGAGATCTATTATCGTCGATTGAGAAACCTTGAAGTTGACCCGGCCGACTTGTTGTTGCGAGCCATTATTCGCAAAGGTGAAGCACAGAACGCCTATTATCAAAACCTCGTGGGATACAACAAAGCGATTACAACCTTCCAGCTCCGCAAAGGAGCGCTCCTGAGGACTCATGGCGTCATGCTTGAAGAAGGTGGCTGGGATCCGGCAGCTTATGAAGATGCCAAGTTCAACAGCGATGCCCGATTGCATGCGAAGCCCGCGAAGAGAACGGTTCAAGAACCTGAAGCGTTTGCAGGAAACGCTCCGTTCGGAGGAGTTTACTTTGCGAACCAGGAAGAACTCGCACCGGCCTCTGATCCGTTGAATGCTGCACCGATGCCTGTCCCGCCGACGGAGATGATTCCAACGGAGACAGTCCCAATGCAGCCGGTTCCAATGGATACGGCACCCATGGATGCTGTTCCGACAAAGGCTGTTAAAGAGCCGAAGCCTGTCGATCCCGGAGACCTTCCTGCCAAACCGATTCCGCAGGTTGAAGCAGCCCCGGTTCAAAACAGGAACGTTCCGAAACCGATGCCAAAGCCGATGCCAAAGCCAATGCCGAAACAGAATAAGCCCGCACCAGTTCCGCCAGCGGAAAATGTGGAGACTTCCTCCACTGACATCTTTGGGAAAGGCTTTATTCAGCAGATCGGAGATGTTGGCGGAACCGCAAATCCATAAACCAGGTTCCGAGAGGAATGACAACTAAAATCCCGCTTAGCTGAACACGTCAAGTGTTCGACTAAGCGGGATTGTTTTTTAGAGCATCTTTCGAATTGGTTTGCAGGTTCTGCCTCGTGGCGAACAGTAATTTTATTAGAGAAATGCGTTCTTCACGGGCACACGGTAAAGCAAACTGCTCGAAGAGAGTTTGCCCTTCCGGATTACGCGTGCGGCTCTGTCATGCTCATTGGATCGAGTGCTTCGTTGAGAACATCGGGCGGCAAGATTGCCTGTTCGGTGCAGAGTTCGCGAATCGTCTTGCCAGTTTTGAATGCCTCTTTGGCAAGTTGCGAAGCCTTTTCGTAGCCGATGTGCGGGTTCAGGCTGGTCACCATCGACAGGCTTTTTTCGACGGCTGAGCCACATGCCTCTTCGTTTGCTTCGAGGTCCTTCATGCAGAAGTCGACGAAAGCGTCCACCCCTTGGGCCATGATGGCAATTGATTCGAGTGTTGTGTGTCCCATGACCGGCATCATGATGTTGAGTTGGAAGTTTCCGCCGGCGGCGCCACTCAGGGTGATGCAGCCATCGTTGCCGATGACACGAGCACAAACCTGCATCAAGCTTTCGCACATCACTGGATTCACTTTTCCAGGCATAATGGAACTTCCTGGTTGCAGGTCGGGGATCTTCACTTCGTAGAACCCACAACGTGGACCGGAACCGAGCCAGCGAATGTTGTTGGCAACATTAAAGAGAGTGCTGGCGATTGCTTTGAGCTCGCCGTGACATTCCACCAGTCCATCACGCTGAGCGTTGCCTTCGAAGTGGTTCACAGATTCGGTAAATGCGATTCCGGTTCTTTCTGCAAGATTCGCAGAGACGCGACTACCGAATTCCGGGTGAGTGTTGATTCCAGAACCGACAGCTGTTCCACCGACTGGAAGTTCGAGAACAGACTCCAGTGCGCGCTTGGCGCGTCCCACGGACAATTCGAGTTGCCGGGCGAAACCTGAGAATTCCTGCCCCAGCCGAAGTGGAGTGGCATCTGCGAGATGGGTTCGGCCGATCTTGATGATCTGGTCCCACTCATCAGCTTTCTGGGCCAGACTCTTCTGAAACCGTTCGAGTGCCGGAATCAGGGCTTCGTGGATACTTTTCGCGACAGCAACATGAATGGCTGTTGGGAATGTGTCGTTTGTGCTTTGCCCCATGTTGACATGGTCGTTGGGGTGAATCGCTTTGCTGGCTTCGAAGCGGTCGTTTCCGTTGATTTCGATGGCACGATTGGAAATGACTTCGTTCACATTCATGTTGCTGGATGTGCCGGAGCCGGTTTGGAACACGTCAATCGGAAACTGGTCATCGTGTTGACCATCTGCGACTTCCTGGGCCGCCGCCAGAAGGGCATCGACCTGAGCATCGTTCAGCGGGTTTTTGCCGGACCCGGTCAGTTTGCCAAGGTCACGATTCGCAGTCGCGCAGGAGAATTTCACGAGTCCCATCGCGTGGATAAGATTCGGGTGCAAATTCCATCCAGAGACAGGGAAGTTCTCGACGGCACGTTGAGTTTGTGCTCCGTAGTAGGCATTTGCCGGGACTTGGACATCGCCCATTGAGTCCCGTTCTGTTCGAAATTCACTCATTAGATCACGACCTTCAAGCTAAGCGACGATAAGTTTGTATCAAATTGACAACAGGTTACATGGTGACCTGCGTCAATTCCGATGATAAATAGAGAGTCGCTGTAAGGAAATCACTCAGGGTGATTTTCTCGAATCTCGCTACGTGAATTTCAGGGAGAATCGCGAAAGTTCATCAAAGATTCCCCAAAGCGCAGCTTGTCTGACATGAAAAAAACAGTATACTTGGCGACTTCAAGATCTTTGCTTTGAATGTTGACTGATCAGATGTGCACCTGATTTGTATGTTTGAGATGTGCAGTCAATCCGGGCGATAATACAATTTAGTGCATTTCATCGGGTTTGAATCCCATTTGGAGGAACGAGTGGTTCGGTTGCGTTTGCGTGATAATGAGTCGGTTCAGGATGCAGTCCGCCGATTCCGTAAAATTGTTGAACACAGTGGCATCAAAAAGGAACTCCGCAAGCGTGAGTTCTATGAAAAGCCAAGCGAATTGAATCGGCGTGAAAAACGTCGTGCGAAAAATCGCGCACGCATGAACCAGATGATGAATGGCTAAGGCTTGTCGGATTTGGTTGGCTGAAGAATCGAAGCACGCTTAACAGCGTGCTTTTTTCTTGGTGTGTGACAATGTCTTGGTCTTGTGTTTTAGGCTTGTTCTAAATTTTTTACGACATGCTTTTTCATTGTCGCTGAAAAGCGTTGCTTTGGTGTGATGCGATCCAGTACTGTCACGGGTGCATACATCAACCTCAAACACTATCCCGAACAGCACGATCCTCCCGCGAGCCGTTCGAACTCAATCGCCGCTCCTGATCGAAAAGTCTAGGAAGAATGACACACGCTTGGCACGATGTGACTCCCGGGGAACATATTCCTCGTGAGTTCACGACAGTAATTGAAATTCCAAAGGGCTCGAATATTAAGTACGAGCTTGATAAGCAGACAGGGCTGCTCAAAGTCGACCGGATGTTGTACTCCGCTGTTCACTATCCGGCGAACTACGGCTTCATCCCGCAGACCTATGCTGAAGATGACGATCCGCTCGACGTTCTGGTGATCTGTCAGGAACCTGTTGCCCCATTAACATTGGTGAAGGCACGCGCTATCGGGCTGATGGTGATGATCGACGCAGGCAAGAAGGATCATAAGATTCTGGCCGTCGCGTCCAATGATCCCGAGTACAGCCACGTTGAACGGTTCGACGAATTGCCATCGCACCGACTCGCGATGGTTCGAAGGTTCTTTCAGGACTACAAGATGCTGGAAGGGAAAACTGTCGAAGTTGATGACTTCCAACCAGCTGAGGATTCGTTTCCGATCATTGAAAAAGCGTTGGAAGAGTATAGTCGCCGTCGACAGCGAGGCTTCGTCGGAGTTTAGAACGCCTTCGTGCTTTCAGTGGTGAAGGGCTTCCTCTCTGTTTGAGGAGTCACTTCAGGTTTTCGGATCAATCCTTGGAACTTCACGTCGAGTGCGTTGTGTGTTCATGAATCGCACAAGGTCACCCACGTGAGAGATGAAGAAGAGAGCAAAGGGATGGAGTCGGTTCAAAAGTATCTTGCAGAGAACGCAAGTCGAAATCTGGATGAGCTCAAAGATCTCCTGCGTATTCCCAGTATCAGCGCGGATTCGAAATACCTCTCCTCGATGAAAGAGGCTGCCGAGTTCGTCTCGCAGAAACTCATTGATGCCGGGTGTGATGCGGAAATCGTTGAAACCGACGGACACCCGATTGTCTTTGGGAGTTGGACCAAGAGCCCAGGCGCTCCGACCGCTCTGGTTTATGGGCATTACGACGTTCAACCACCAGACCCGCTCGATGAATGGACGACTCCACCGTTCGAGCCTGAAATTCGTGATGGAAACATTTATGCTCGTGGCGCGACCGATGACAAAGGGCAGATGTACACTCACATCAAGTCCGTTGAAGCGTGGCTGCAAGCGGTTGGCAAACTGCCAGTCAATGTGAAATTCATTATCGAAGGTGAAGAAGAAGTCGGGAGTGATAACCTCGAAAAATTCATCGAAGCTAACAAAGAGAAATGTGCTTGCGATGTCGCTGTCGTCAGCGACACTGCTCAATACGGACCCGGGATGCCGGCGATTACGTACGGCTTGCGAGGAATCATGTGCTGTGAAGTAACACTGCATGGTCCGAATCAGGATTTGCACAGCGGAGTCTTCGGAGGCTCCATTGCGAATCCTGTGAACGGACTTGCTTCTCTCATTGGGAAAATGATTGATGAAAACGGGACGGTTCAGATTCCCGGTTTCTACGATGATGTCCTTCCGCTGACGGACGAAGAGCGAGCAGCTTTCGCAGCGCTTCCATTTGATGAAGGCGAATATCTCGGAGGTCTGGGAGTTTCTGCAACTCACGGAGAGCAGGGCTTTTCGACACTTGAGCGCCGCTGGTCACGCCCGACTTGTGACGTGAACGGAATCTTTGGTGGCTATACCGGAGAAGGGCCAAAGACGATCATTCCCGCCAAAGCGACCGCAAAGATTTCGTGTCGACTCGTTCCGAACCAGGAAGAGTCCAAGGTTGTCCAAAGCATGGAAGCCTTTCTGAAAGAGCATTGCCCACCCGGACTGAGAATCGAATTCAAACACTACCATGGTTGCCCGGCGGTTTTGTGTGATCTGAACAGCCCGTACATGCAAGCTGCAAAAGTGGCGATTGAAAAAGGATTCGGAACTGCACCGGTGATGATTCGGGAAGGTGGCTCAATTCCCGTGGTCGGCACATTCAAGGATTTACTCGGTGTTGATACTCTCCTACTTGGTTGGGGGCAAAATACCGACAACCTTCACAGTCCGAACGAAAAATTCAGCGTCGACTCTTTCCAGCAAGGAACTCTCTCCAGTGCCTGGCTCTGGCAAGAGTTGGGACAGCAGTAAGAACGTGGGATCTCCAGTGATCCATCATTTCACTTCGTAAAAGATGTTGGAAATCGAAATTGTGCTGGCGAAATAGCCCTGGGGTAGCAATGGGCACTGCTCCTTGCCAGAATCATTCGTCTCAAGGTGGAGCAGTTAAGCTCCCAGCGAATCTCCATTAGACTGAACTCGAATCTACTAAGAACTATGCTTGATCTGCAATTCATTTGTGACAACCCGGAACTCGTTGAGAAGAACTGTCGAAGCAGGGGTGTCGAGTGTAATATTCCGCGCATCGTGGAGTTGCGGCAGCAGCGTAGCTCGCTGATTACCGCAGGAGATGAGATCAGGCGGCAACAAAAAGAGACAGCTGGGAAGATTCCCAAGGCGACTGCCGAAGAACGTCCCGCGCTCATCGAAGGTGGCAAGCAACTGAAGATTGCTGTCGCAGCGAATGAAGCCAATCTCAAACACGTTGAAGCGGAATTGTTCGAGGAGCAATCGAAACTTCCGAATATGACGCATCCGGATGCCCCTTTGGGGGGAGAAGAGGACGCCAAGCAACTCCGCACTTGGGGAGAGCCTGCAAAGTTCGACTTCACTCCTAAAGACCATGTTGAACTGATGGCCGATCTGGATCTGGTCGACTTCGAAGCGGGGGCGAAGGTGGCTGGCTCGGGATTTTATTTCCTGAAGAACGAAGCTGTCCTGTTGGAATTGGCACTCATTCAATTTGCCGTTGAGAAAGTTCGCAGCGAAGGTTTTACTCTTTATACCACTCCCGATCTGGCTCGCCAGGAAATCCTGCAAGGGACCGGGTATCAACCACGCGGACCTGAGACTCAGATTTACAGCGTTGAAAATACGGATTTGTCGCTCATTGCAACTGCTGAAATTCCACTCGGGGGAATGCTTCGCGATCAAATTCTCGACGAAGCAGACCTGCCGTTCAAAGCTGCGGGTCTGTCGCACTGTTTCCGTACCGAAGCGGGCGGGCACGGAAAAGCATCGAAGGGGATCTATCGTGTGCATCAATTCACGAAAGTGGAAATGTTCGGGTTCACAGCCCCCGACTTGGCAAAGTCAGATGAAATTCACCAGCTGATCGTTCGCATTGAAGAAGAGATTTTTCAGGCGCTTGAGATTCCGTATCAGGTTGTCGACACAGCTGCTGGCGACTTGGGCGGACCAGCCTATCGAAAGTTCGACCTGGAAGCATGGATGCCTGGGCGTGGCGACGGTGGAGAGTATGGCGAAGTGACATCCGCTTCCAACTGCACCGACTTTCAGTCTCGGCGTCTTGGGATTCGTTGCAAGTCTGCAAATCAAAAAGGGACACAGTTCGTCCACACTCTCAACGGAACCGCCATCGCCATTACTCGTGCGATGATCGCGTTGATTGAAAATCATCAGCAAGCCGATGGGAGCATCCGAATTCCGGAAGCACTTCAGAAGTGGATGGGGATGGACAAAATTGCAAAGCGATAAATAACTACGCGGAACAAGTTCGGGCGAGTTCGCGAATGATTTCGATTGCTTCGTCTATATCGGGGACATCGACTCCCGGCACGCGTCCGCCTCGGTCGCATTCACCGAGTAAGATTAAGTCTTCGTAGTCCGGGCTTTGTTGCAACCGTCTCATTGCTCTCGCTCCGATTGTTCCTGCGACAATCTTGTGAGTCTCCATGTGATTCGCGATCAACCATTCTGTGCGCGGAGTGATTGCTCCTTCGAGGGCTTCTAATCCTGCGTTAACGTGATCAAGTGGATCGATCGCTTTTCCGACATCGTGTAACAAAGCAGCGAGTAAAAACTCTTCATCGTACGGTTGCGCCTCAAGTGCCAGGTCGAACACCTGCAAGCTGTGATAGAGAGCGTCCCCTTCCGGGTGGTACTTTTTGCTCTGCTCAACATTTTCCATGGGAATGAGCAGCAAGCGGTACAGCTCGAAGCGATCAATGTCGTAGTCTGTGTTTTCGATGACATCGTCCAGATCAAGGTCCGGATATTCTCGAAGCAGAATCTCTTCGAACTCAGAGAGATTTGCTCGTTCGATCGCTTTTCCCGTGATGGAACTTTTGAAGACAAAGTGAGACTGATCAGCTGCGTAGCAGGTCAGTTCTACCGGAAATTTTTCATGAATATGAATGTGCGTGAAGACTCGTTCCTCTCCGTCCTTGCGCACGCGTTTGTGCTCAACGTCGAAGAAGAGGCCTTGCTCATCTAGCGTCCCGACGATGGCTTCAATACTGCTGGTGAAAAGGTGGAGGTCGATATCGCTTCCACGACGTACGAATCCGGTGAGCGTGCTGCCGATCAGTTTCGGCTTGAAGGCTTTCAGTAAGCACATCATCCGCCACGCCGTCAATCTCATGTCTCGCAGGTTGTCGAAGCGTTTGTCTCCCTCGTAGAGCGAAACGAATCGTTGAACTTCGTCACGAATTTCGGTGTTCGATGGAAGCAAAGAGGGCTTCACCCAGCCGCGACAGATTTTGCGACCAGCCTTCATCTTCGCTCGGTAATACTCGGTTTCTTGCCGGGTATACATCAGGCGGGCGGCTTCAAAGGTGATTTGCCGCCGAACTTTGTCAGCATTCATAGATTTTGTTGCGTCGATTACTCGCCCATCAAAGCGACGCCGGGCAATGAAATCTTACGCTCGACATCATGCCTTCGCAAGACTCAATTTCATTCGCCGGGACAAGATGGCTTTGCGAATGCCGGTGAGAGAGAAAGTATGTCGCATGGCAACGATTGAATTTCTCCGCCATCTTGATCTGAGATCAGTTTGCTCTACCGGCTTTGCGTGCAGGCTGCGTGTCTTAAACTGCTCTAGCTGAGGATGTTTTCGATTTCTGAATTCGAAAGAAAGTTCATGACCAATGGTTGTGAACCGTCAGCCTGTCCCTGTTGCCACGTGGCGTACAAGCCTTCTCCGGTGGTCAGGATATCGACGTAACGGCTGCAACCGGTTCCGTGTGGGCTGACGAATAAGGGAGCGTATTTTGAGATTCGGTTGATTTGTGAGATGTCACCCTCAACGAAATAGGCGAGGCCACCAAGTTCTTCGCATGAGTATCCACGAGGCCGGGTGACCGCAGTCTTGTGCTGTTCCAGGTCGCGAACACACTCTCCGCCATCGTAGAAGACGAGTGTTGCATCGATCTCTTCGAAGGCTCCGACCATTGGCACATCGACGAGACACGTCCCGCGGGTCATCGCGACATCCCAGGACTCTCCTCGCGGAAAGAATCCGAAAACACCGTCGTCCTGGAGGTTGGAATCAATAAAGCCGGTGTTCGAACTGGACCAGCTGAAAGGATGGGTGCAAAAGAAGACGATGGCGTCATCTTCCTGGCCTTCGTAAACGAACGGGTCTTTCAAGTGCAAATGGTTTGGCTCGTTGTTCGAGCAAAACGGCTTCACCGGCGATCCGGGCAGTGCTTCGATGTTTTTTGCCTGAAGGCGGTCGATTGTCCAGACGCCGGTTCCCGGCTTCAGATAGTCTTCAAAACCAGCAGGGTAGCCGACGTTGTCTTTTTCGGTCGAAACATAAAGCTCGACTCCATCATCCGTCCAGCGAATGGCACTCCCCTCGATGGAAAGGACCGGGCATCCTTCAACGTCTAAATCGGATTTCGACCAGCTGGCGACTTTGTTGAATGTCTCTCCCTGATCTTCCGACTTGAAGATTGCCAGCTCGAGCCCGCGTTCTCCCGATCCGATTCCGGTGCGTGAGTCTCCGAAGTTGCGGTAGCGGCCGACCACGTACAGGTCTCTGTTGACTGACTCAATCATATTCCCCCCACCGAACCAGAAGCCTGTGGAGTTCTGTTGTGGAGGCACAATCACTCGGGCTTGCTCTTGATTCACAAGTGCTTGTCCGAACTTAGTCAGTTTTGCAGTCAAGTCTTGATTGAGAGACAATGTGGTCACTTTCGATTTTGTCGTGGAGAAGCCGTGCTGGGCGAATCATTCTTGTCCAGAGTTCGCAATTTGGTGAACTCATCTTATTGAGATCGTCGCAAACCGTCTATTCGAAGGGGGCGGAATTTGATCCAGCGATTCTCTGCGTGTGGGCATTTCTGAATCTCTTTTGCGAAGCTTCTATGCCAGCAATTTTGAATTGGTGATCGGGTTCTGCATGATGTCGAACAGCGCTTTGACTGGTAAAACGCATTCTACACGGGCAGGCTGTACGCCAAACTGCTCTAGCCGCCGAATGCGCTGTATCGACGGACTCCGTATTTGAACGCAACTCGGTTTGCGACAAAGAGGGCGACGATCCAGGCAAATTCGACCAGCAAGAGTTGAACCAGTTCAGGGTGAGTGTACTTTCCTAAAAAGATGGCTGGCGGAACGTAGGCCAGATATTGGAACGGAAAGAACTGGACCACTCTCAATATTTCGGGGGGTAAGAAATCCAGCGGGATCATGTGCCCGGAGAGGAAGTAATTGAACATCATGTAGATGAACAGCAATGAGCTGACTTCCAGAAACCAGAATGAAATCAGGCCGAGCAGCGATTCAATCAGAAAGCCAATCAAAAAGGCCATGATTAACGATGCCAGGAACGCACCGAAAATCGTCCACCCCGGCCAGCTAGGGAGATAATTTCTTAAGAGCCAGAAGACAAGGGCAAAGGGGCCAGCAGCGACGGCGTAATAGACGACTTTGTGCGCAATTCGATGCCAGAACAGGTACGAAAGCATGTCGATAGGTTGCGTGAGAAACTTCTTGATGCTTCCGTCGCGGACTTGTCGAGCAATGCCAGAGGCGAGTCCGGGCATACTTGAAAAGGCTCTCGCGAGCATGGCGAGCAGGTAGTAGGAGATCATCTGACGATAGCTGTAACCGGCGATGTCTGTTTCTTCGTGGTCAGTCCCGACCGCAAAAATTGCTCCCCAGAGAAACAGCGTCGTGACAATAGGGAGGAATCGAAACAGAGTTCCCAGCGCAAAGTCAGCACGATACATCAGCCGTTCACTGATGCATGTTCGCAAAATGTACCAGATGACCCGCAAGCGATGCGTGATAGGATTCGGTTGAGTTGGTGCAATTGAGGACATGAAACAGTTTGGCAAAGTGATCGTCAGTTCTCGCTGAGTGTAGTCCGATCTGGTGATGAGAACAAAGGATCTTGAGGACTCATCCGAAAACCTGATCAGGCCTCCCAATGAGTTCGGGGATGTCTCAGGTCAGAGGTTTTCGGAGAAGGGCTTACGTTCGCTCAGCTTTGCCAGAGACGCTTGACCGTTTCGCGGTGATAGCGAGGCTCGATGGCGAACGATTTCTGGTGAATCTTGCGGTCGAGCCGGCTTTGCAACGTCAAACCGGCAGATGTTGCCGGTGTGGCTGGTCAGAGTGCAAATTGTAAAAGAGTTCCGATTTTTCCGGTTTTGCTGAAGAGGCCGGTATTACTGGTCGATAGATGGAATGGATGTTGAGAGTTTCCGAATGGATTCATCACTACATTCTGATCAGTCAAACGCAATCCGCTTGGGTTTTAATTTCATCAGTGAACGAGATCGGCATGGACATCAAAAAAATCTTTTCCAAACCGTATGCCTTGGTTTTGGTAGGAATGTTGGTCTCTGGCGGACTGTGTGGGTGTCAAACACAGATGGGAGGTCAAACATTGCCCTCTGCATACTATCTGCGTGATGACGTCCAGTTCTTTCCAGCTGGTCCAGAAATGCAACTTCCAAACCTTCGATTGGCTCTTGAAGAGTATCGGGCAACGGGTGAAGCAAGCGATGAGGACCTGGAAGATCTCCAGTAGCCTTACGTAAAGAGGTCCTGAATCAGAGCGAATGCTCGTTTGGTATCGGGATTTTCGAACTGAAAACATGAAAAAAGACTCCCTCCGGACAATTTCCGAGGGAGTCTTTTTGTTTGCTGGCGACGTATCCGCTGATCGCTAATTCATAGCCGAGCCAGTGGTTATGTCAGCGTTTCTCTGAGCGAAAACGATTTTCACGGTTTTCGCAGGTACGAAAAACGTGAATCTGAATACGAAGTTAGAACAGTGGGTTAACGAGTGGCGAGAATCCTGGGAAGTATCGGAAGAACCGGCCTGGGTAGTTCCAGAATTCCATTTCGCGGTAAAGTCTTGGCTCGTAAATGTTTGGGCGTGGGTTCACGATACGTTGAGGCGTGTCGGTACGGTGGACAACCGTGTTACGCATCTTGCCGAACATGATTTCGACAGTTGTGTCGTGTCTGTAGCTCGGATTGGCCAGATACTCTGAACGACGATACGGGATCGAGTTGTAGATCGACTCGTAGTTCTTTTCGTTAACATTCACTTTCCTGGCGTTGCTCGGAGTGATTTGCATCGCCCATTCTGTGCCATCAAGAGGCTTTTGTCCCTTTTGTGGCTGAGTCACAGCGTTTTCCGGCAATTGCGGTTTCATCGCTTTGATGACTCTCGGAGGAAGAGGAGGTTGCTCCGGTGTGACAGTTTTCGGTGCAATTGCAGGGGTTGGAGATGGAGGAACGACGCTTTTTTCCTGTGCGAGTGCGTTTGAGGGCTGAGTCGCGAGAGTCAGCAGGCAGAGTGCGGCAACGGATTGGGACAATGTGAAGAACATGTTCTTCGGGGTCAATTGGGGCGCATCCATCATGGCAGGATCCTTATTCGGTTTAGAGAAAGTTTGCAAGTTTTGCCGTCTTTCACGCTAAGAAGTGCTAAGGACCGATGTCAAAAAAAGAATTTGACTTTCTCAAAAGAGAATCTGTGAATCCGAATTCGCGCCCAGGAAATGGGGTTTGTTGACTTTCGGCATCATGGTTAGAATACGCCTCCTTCCAGATTTCCCCCCACCCTGTTTCCTTCAGCAAATCGCTCACTCATTCGCCCATGTTCCCGCTCCAGAGCAAATTGTATGTTCGATCTGTGGTCCGCAATCTCGGATTGTGGAGTGCCGTTGCTGCGGTTTTCTTTGGTTGCGCTGGGTGTGGAACGACGAAAAACACCACTGCGACGGATCAGCTTTTGATGTCGGATGCAGTCGACGGGGCAGTTGCAAGGATTGATTTTACGCCTCTGGAAAACCAAAAAGTGTATTTTGACACAAAATTCATCAAGGACTACAAGGGTGTTGGCTTCGTCAACTCTGATTATGTCATCAGCTCGACCAGACAGCAGATGATGGCAGCAGGTGTGCTGCTTCAAGATAAAGAGGAGACTGCGGATTTCATTGTTGAAGGGCGTATCGGAGCATTGGGCACTGATTCGAACGAGGTGATTTATGGGATTCCCTCAACAAGTATTTTGAATGAGGCAGCCGATGCTGTCGCTGCGCTTTCACAAGCTCCTGCGGTTCCTGGAATTCCAGAACTTGCGATCGCGAAACGGAGCAATCAGATTTCGGCAGCAAAACTGGCAGTTTTTGCATACGAAAAAGAATCTCGGGAACGTGTTTGGCAATCAGGGATGCTCACCGGGAAGTCGACTTCGCGCGACCTGTGGGTTATGGGAGCCGGTCCGTTTCAGAAAGGATCGATCCATAATGATGGGGTGAAGTTTGCCGGATCGACCTTGGAAGTTCCGCTGCATGAGCATGAACGTGACGGTTTGCGAGGCCCGATCGCTGCTTACCGTGAGTCAATGGTCTTCACTTTACCTGAAAATAAAGCAGATCCAGCACTTGCTGAGGAGGCGGAAGAAGAGAAAATTCAGCAAGTTTCAGGAGAGAAAAAGAAAGAATCTGAAAAAGCTGCAAAGTAGTTTGGAGCAACTGGGGAGATCTATCTTGACTTTTCTATCCAAGATCGCCGATACTTCCGTTGTCGAGTGAATTGACATCACTTGTTTCTAAGCATAAGATTACGACTCAGAGTCAATGCTTCAGCGACGTTTTGGCTTTGGTAACAGTTGCGGGAAATCTTTCTCCAACATTCGATTACCAAATTCAGCAAAGCGTTTCGTTTGTGGAAAAGGGATGGTCGATTACAAGACCAGTTTTGTTCCTTTTTGATCTATCGGGAAACCTCATTTTTGAATGTGATCCAGTGGACACTAGGTAAAATAGTGATCACTGTTTGCACTTGGTTTTCTTTAGAATCTCATCCAGCAACCAAAAAATGAGGGGTTTTCTCAGTAGCTTGGTTTTGCAGTTTGCGACCTTTTCGGCGTTTCTTTTTCTGAGTGATTGAGAAGCGAGATTCAGTCTTCTTGAATCAAATCTGGAAGCCGCAGGAAAGCTGAATGTCTCTCGTTGGGCATGCGGTGGGCAAGATTTCGCATTAGTGAAAACAAACAAAACAAACAGAACAAACCGTATCTGGATCATCGCGCAGGCGAGCTTGGAATCAATTCGTAAACCTGATGGAATGAATTCTCTAGGAACATGGTTTTCTTAGTGTTCGAGTGGCTAAAGTCAGGTTTTTGGATTCGTTTCAACACGATGCGAACAGTCGAATCAAAGAGGGAAGCGAGTACGAACTCGAATGTTTTTCCTCTTGCTTAACATTTGTTTCTCATCACATGAACTGTTTTCTCACGGAATGTTTTCTCACTGAGTAGTGGAATCCTCATCTTTAAGTGTGGGCATGATGCCCAATGAAACTTTTGACTCTTTTGGGAACTCGCTCGAATCCCTTTTTTCAAATGGTGATTGCTGAGTTCGCAACGAGCGACAAGCCAAACAACAATGGATATTAGGTGAGTTCTTCAATGTCTCTCCTGGATCCCGAATACATTTACTCTCTTTAAGATTTAGGTCTATGCATGCCTCCTAAAAGCACCTCGTCTTCCGAGACGCCGAGCAAGCCAAAACGTAAGACGACTCGCAAGAAAGCTGTCTCTTCTTCGACAACAAAAACAAGCAAGCCTCGGAAAAAGGCTGCGAAGAAAAAGAAAGTCGTCCAAGCTGAAGATGATTCAGACTTCGGCGCCGGCCTCGATGATGAAGTCCGTGTCGAGAAAAAGCCTGTGGCAAAAAAAACAGTTACAGAAAAAACTGTTGAGGAAAAACCAGTCGCGAAGAAATCTGTCGATGTGGCTGACGCTCCTGTGAGCCAGGCGAACATTCAGGAGTCAGACTTCTCTGACGATTTTGACTTTGGTGACGACTCCGAAGATCGTGACGATTCCGGAAGCGAGTCTGCTGAAGAGAGTCCTTCCACTACTAAAAGTCAAAGCGGTGAAAAGGGCGAGAAACGCGAAGGTTCATCCGAAGGAGACGGAGAAGACAAGCCTCGTCGCCGCCGTCGTCGTCGTCGTCGTCGCGGTGGTGAGAATGCAAATTCTTCCGGTTCCTCAAATGCTTCGAATGCTTCCAAAGGTGGTGGAGGTCGAGACTCAAACCGAGAATCTGGCGGTCGTGGTCGGCGTGGTGGGAACAGTAACGGCAACAGCAACCAACGTGGACGCGGTCGAACTCCAGCAAAGTTCGAGAAGAACGCCGCTCCTCCTCAGCCAATTCAAACGACCGGGACCATCGAAGGTGTGCTCGAATTGCACCCGAAGGGTTATGGTTTCCTGAGAGCAGCAACCAACGATTATGGTGCTCGGGAATCGGATCCGTTTGTTTCAAGTTCGTTCGTCGAAAAGCATCACCTTCGCGAAGGAATCAAGATTGTTGGTGAGATCGGACCGGGAACACGCGGCCAGGGGCCACGACTTCTTGATATCGAAACGATCGATGGCGGAACGATTGAAGAGTACGAATCACGTAGCCACTTTGATCATCTCACACCGATCAATCCATTTGAGCAACTCAAGCTCGAAATTGGACCTTCTCCCGTCACAATGCGTGTGATGGATTTGTTGACACCGATTGGCAAAGGGCAGCGAGCACTTCTTGTTGCTCCTCCTCGTTCTGGTAAGACAATGCTTCTTCAGGACATTGCTGAGTCTGTCAGCAAGAATCATCCTGAGGTTCACTTGATTGTGCTGCTGATCGATGAGCGACCGGAAGAAGTCACAGAAATGCGACGCATGGTCAACGGCGAAGTCATTGCATCATCGATGGATGAAAACGTGGAAAGCCATGTTCGTATCAGTCAGTTGATCTTCGAGCGTGGCAAACGTCTTGCCGAGTCTGGCAAAGACTGCCTGATCCTCATGGACAGTGTGACGCGAACTGCTCGTGCATTTAATAAATGGATGACTGGTGGCCGTGAATCGAAAATCGGAACCGGTGGTCTTGACGTTCGTGCAATGGACATCCCAAGAAAGATGTTCGGAACAGCACGCCGCTTTGATGAAGGGGGATCGTTAACCGTTGTTGCAACCGCACTGGTTGATACTGGTTCGCGAATGGACGAAGCCATCTTCCAGGAGTTCAAAGGAACTGGAAACATGGAACTCGTCTTGAGTCGAGATCTTGCTGATCGCCGAATCTGGCCAGCTATCGACATCTCAAAGTCTGGAACTCGGCGAGAAGAGAAAATTCTCGATCCCGAAATTCTCGACGGTGTGACAATGCTTCGCCGAAGCCTTGTTTCAATGAATCCTGTTGAAGCAATGGAACAGTTGAGTAAGACACTGGCCAAGTTTGACACGAATAAAGAGTTTCTACAGAAAATCAGAGCCGTCCTGTAGGAGGCTCTCCACGGGACTGGATTGTCGCAGTGCAACAGGTAGGCGACATGCTCAAGAGGGCGTGCAGTCTTGTGGTTGATCACTTTTTGATCCAGTTCAGATGAGTCAGGCATCTCTGCTTGATGAGTCTCTAAAATTTCGAACCCGGTCCCGCTGATGTGGTGACCGGGTTTTTTATGCGCTCGTGGTTCTTGTGTTCATGATTCTGTCTGAATCAGTGCAGGGGCGTCTGAGGCCACTGCTAGAGCAGTTTGCTCTACCGTGTGCCCGTGAAGAACGCATTTCTCTAGTAAAAATGCTGTTCGCCACGAGGCAGATCCTGCGAACCAGTTCGAAGGACGCTCTATTGCATTGGCCATATTGAGATGTTCTGCCTCGTCTTTGCTTCTCAACACACTGGAAAGAGGTCTCAACCAGTTGAGTGGTCACGGATGCCATCTTTGTGGGGGCAAGACCGCTTGAGGCGGAACGCTGAATCTTGCGAAGGTTGCTGTCAGGTTTGCTTCAACTGCTCTGCGAGGGGCCCAGTTCAGATGCAGTGGGGAAAGCGGAAGCTCTCGAGTACTTGCGGGAATGGTGCCCATTCCTCTGAGTCGTGGCGATACTTGAGTTGATCTTCAAGGAATTCCGGAAAATTTCTGAAGTGTACCGGTGACGTTAAACTAGGCAGGAGTGATGTTTTATGCGGGGCAGTGGGGCTGAAAGCTGACTTCACCTGCCCTTAGAACCCGAATTCCCATCACGACCAGTACAAGCGATGCCGATGAACATTTTGATGTGTGCGTAATAGCGCGATTGTAAGGGTTCTCCAGTAAATCAAGCTGGAGATAGTTTGAATGTTATCGTGGATTCATGAGCATTGGCCAGATAATTCTTCGACAGACAGAGACGGCGGTTCTCGGGTTTAGCCGCAGGACTCGCCAATTTCTTGTCGCGCCTGTTGCTTTGGCAACGCTTCTGAGCAGTTGCAAGCACCACGATGTCGTCGTTACGGATTCATCGGCGTACCTGCAGGCCGCGACCGCAATTGAGACTCCGGAACTGGACTCTCCGGTCGATGAACAAGCTCACTTAGCTGTTCGTCCCGTTTCGTTGTCGACTGAAGTTCCTGCCGAGTTTCGAGAAATCAGTTTGCAGGAAGCGGTTCAAATCTCGCTTGCGAACTCCAAAATTTTTCGTGACCTCGGTGGAATTGTTCTGCAGTCACCAGAGTCAACGCGCTCAACGATGGACACTGCCATTCTTGAGACGGACCCGCGATTTGGTCCCCAGGCTGCCTTGTCTGCCTTTGATGCGACTTTCGCTGCCAGTGTTTTTTACGAGAAGAACGATCGTGCTCTGAACAATGAGTTCTTCGGTGGAGGAACACGGATTCTGGCACAAGAGGCAATGGTCTATCAAACGCAAATCTCCAAACGGACTCCCTTTGGTAGTCAGTTCACTCTTCGAAATAATATTGATTACGACGACAACAACGCACCGGGTAACCAGTTTGCTGGGGCGTGGAATTTTAATGTTGAAGCAGAATACCGACAGTCGCTGTTGCGAGGAGCCGGAATTGACTTCGGTCGAATTGCTGGCACAAGTCGCGTTCCTGGGGTGTATAACGGTGTTCTAATTGCTCGGGCAAATACCGATGTCTCTGTCGCTGACTTCGAAATTTCAGTTCGTGATTTTATCGATGATGTCGAAGAAGCTTATTGGAATCTTTACTTCTCGTATCGAGATTTGGATACAAAAATTGCTGCTCGCGATGCAGCGCTTTCGACATGGAAACGCGTCCAGGCTCTTGCCTCGCAAGGTCGAATCGGCGGGGAAAAAGATAAAGAAGCTGAGGCCCGCGAGCAGTATTATCGCTTCAAGGAAGAAGTTGAAAACGCGCTCACTGGACGTATTCGAAATGGAACCTCTCCGTCGGGTCGGGGGCTGCATTTGACAGAACGGCGTTTGCGATACCTGATCGGTTTGCCGTCGGCGGACGGAACGTTGCTTCGACCATCGGAAGAGCCGACCCGTGCAGAGGTTGTCTTCGACTGGGATCTCAGTTTGGAAGAATCACTGGCCAAGCGGACGGAGTTGCGTCGTCAGAAATGGATGATCAAACGTCGTGAGTTAGAGCTCGTTGCGAGTCGGAATTTTCTGTTACCCGAACTGGATGTCGTGGCTCTTTCGCGTTGGCGAGGGTTTGGCGAAGACTTTGCTCGATATGACGATCCAGACCGGTTCGGGAGTGCTCTCGGGAATTTTGCAGATGGCGATTTTCAGGAGACTCAAATCGGAGTTGAGCTTGCCTTTCCTCTAGGAAATCGTCAGGCCCATGCAGCCGTTCGCAATGCAGAGTTCTTGCTCGCTCGCGAACGGGCGTTACTGACAGAGCAAGAACAGCGAGTCGTTCTTGACTTGAGTAACGCTTACTCAGAGGTTGACCGTGCGTATCATGTTTTGCAAACGGTTTACAATCGTCGTGAGGCATCTCGGGAACGTGTACGGGCTTTGGAAGTAGCCTTCGAACAGGATCAGGCGCAGCTCGATCTGGTGCTTGATGCTCAGCGCCGCTTGGCGGACTCGGAGTCTCACTATTACGATACGCTGGTTGAGTACAATAATTCCATTCGTGAGATGCATCGCGTTAAGGGAACACTTTTGGAGTACTCCGGAATCCATCTTTCAGAAGGGCCTTGGCCTCTGGATGCCTACACCGACGGGAATGACAAGCTTGATCGTCGGCGGAACCGCAAGGGGAAATATTTACCCGGGCACCGTGTCATCTCCGCGGGCTATCAAGAGTAATCCCCTTAGAGCAGTTTGCTCTACCGTTTGCCCGTGATGAACGCTTTTTTCTGGTAAAAATGCTGTTCGCCACGAGGCAGAACCTGCAAACCAATTCGAAAGATGCTCTAGGGTGAGAGATTTCATTCAGCGTTAACTGTTGAGGATTTTTTTTAATCGCTCACGCAGCTGGTCGCTGGAAATCCCTGTGATACGCAGCTTTTTTCTGGGGTTGGTTTCACCGGAGATGATCATTAATTGTGATTTGCTGAGCTGCAACTCTTTTGATAGCAATTTGATGATCGCTTTGTTCGCTTTTCCTTTTTCCGGAACCTGAGTCACAGCGACTTTTAAGTGGCCGTCATGCTCGCCAATAATTTCGTTTCTTCGCGATCCAGGAAGTGCCTGTATTGGGAGTAGTTGGACGTCATCTGCCTGCGTCAGGATTTCCAGAGTCATGGCGTTGGCTCGCACCCAGTGAATAGAACTGAGCCGAGTCGAATTAGTGTGGCCCCTTCTTCGATGGCAATCTCGAAGTCCTGGCTCATTCCCATTGAAAGTTCTGTGAGCCGTTCTTCTTCTGAGTCTTCATTGAGTTCGTCTTTGAGTCTACTTAACCCGCGAAACGATTCTCGAATGATCTTTTCGTCGGGAGTGTTGGGAGCCATTGTCATCAATCCTCGAATTTCAACATGCCGGAGTTGGCCGATTTCTTCCCAGTTCGAGGTCAATTGGCTTGGCGTGAAACCGCTTTTGGTCTCTTCGCCTGAGACGTTCACTTGTAAAAGTACGCGAGGGTGGAGTTTGAGTTCTTCAGCGTGGCGATTAACCGCATTGAGTAGCCGCATTGTGTCGATTGAGTGGATCAAGCTTGCATACGGCAAGACCGCTTTCACTTTGTTTCTTTGGAGTTGCCCAATCAGATGCCAGTTGACGTCTTTGGGTAGCTGATTTGCGCGTTCAATGAGTTGTTGTGGGCGGTTTTCGCCTAATGGAGAGTTGCTCAGATCGTGAAACAGCTGGACGAGGTCGAGTGGTGTGTATTTGGTGACAGCAACAAGCTTGACAGTTTCGGGGTTTCGGTCTGCTCTGTGAGCGGCGTCTTGGATACGTTGCTGAACATGCTCCAGGTTGGCGCGAAGACGGTTTTCGTGAGCAAATGAGGGATCTGAAGGCATAGAGAAGTGTCAGGTTTGTAACAAATGTGGGGTTAAAGCATGTCACAAGACGTAAAAAAAGGGGAGCAAATGCTCCCCTTAAGTGTTTTTTGCTTCGCAGTCTGTCACAGCGAGTGGAAGACTGTATTGTTACTATTCGTCAGAGACGTATGGCAACAAGCCAATGAAGCGAGCACGCAAAATTGCTTTGCGAACAGCCCGTTGGTAAATGGCTGAGGTTCCAGTTCGTCGTCGTGGCAAGATTCGGCCTTCGCGATCAACGAGCTGTTTGAGAGTTTTTGTGTCTTTGTAATCGACATAGACAGGTCGTGGAATTTGCCCATCGGGGCAGAAACGACAGGTCATTTTCCGCTTGAGGCGTGCTCGCTTTTTGCGAATCTTGCGGATGTCAGCTTTTGTCATGGACGCCATAGTGTCTACCTGGAAAATCTAACGCGAATTCAAGCCCACTATTATGGCAGAGAAGGAACTGAACTGCAACTGATTGACGAGAGGAAAATCTCTGAAAGGAGACAAGTTCGGCAGTTCAGAGACATTTGGTTCGGATGCTGACTTTTACGGGGACTTTCTCGGGGCGATGTCTCTCTCTAAGTTCTTGGGAAAATGCAGGCTTTGGTGAATTGGAAGGGCACTGTTGCATGCAGGTGGAGTTCGTTAGATCTGGATGGTTGTTTGCATTGATAATACGGTGTTGTCGGTTTTGGGTGCAATTTTGAAGAAAATATGTGCGGGGTGACTTGAGAAGTTGGGGGGATAGCGTGCGAAAACCTTCTAGAGAGTTGGTGGAGCGTGTTCTGTGTGAGTTTGTGGTGATTGTGTAGCGTCCGGTAATCCACTGGAGGCTGAAGTGCTACCCTCAGGTGAACAGCAATGTAATTGCAGGCTAAGCGTGAGGATTTTCTGAAGTCTGAGGATGCTGGAAGTTCTGAAAGTAATGTGGGGGTGATGGGGGCTCGACTGTTGGTTTTCTTTGGTTTTGAAAATTAAAAAAACGTCCTGGGTGTGGTCTTCGGGAGGTTTCTAGGATTGAGAAGGGGGCGATTGGGCTATCACTGCTGTGGATGGGGGTGGTAGCTGCCCCTTTGGTGTCAGGTGGAGATGTAGTGGAAAAAACTGTGGTCTGTTTATTGGCTTCGCTAGGGGATTATGCAACAATCATGAGGCTTCGAGAGTCAGTCCACGCTCATTGCCTGAGGCTAATATATGGCGAGTGTTCGACCTTGAAGACGTTCCAGGGAGGGTTCCGAAGTCGATTGTTAGCGGAAGTTGAAGAAGCTGCAAAAAACTGGTGAGATGAGCAGCGACTCTTCGTTGACAAAGAGAATGGTCGCCAGTAACATCCTCCGTTTCCCATACTCGGCGTGGCCACGGCCGGGATGTGTAAGTGTTGTGAGTGGCGCCTGTTAAGTCGTTTTTAGACAAATCGCTTAAACGGGAGTGCTTAAGGTGTTTAGGGAAATGCCTCGGTGAGTAACTTTCGAAGTGGTTTTTTCGTAGAGGAAGACAGCGGTGGCTGCGAACGAACGTATCCGGATCCGGATGGAAGCATTTGATCATTCTGTCCTTGATCAGTCGGCGTCAGACATTGTCGACACGGCGAAACGGACTGGTGCGATTGTTCATGGTCCGATTCCTTTGCCAACACGGATTGAGCGGTACACGGTACTGCGAAGTCCGCACGTGAATAAGAAGTCTCGTGAGCAGTTCGAGATTCGGACTCATAAGCGAGTGATTGATATTGTTCAACCAACCGGGAAGACGATTGATGCTTTGAATAAGCTCTCGTTGCCTGCTGGTGTGGATATTAAGATTAAGGCATCTTCGTAGTAGGGGGTTGCCCGTAGCTCGGTTAGTGGGTTGCGAGGCAGTGCTGAAGTGGCGATGGCATGTGTGCTTGCCAGGTTCTCCGTTGAAGGTGTTGTGAAGTCTGGGTGTGTTTTGCCGTTTGTCAGTGTGTGTGCTGCTCTAGTTTGAGTGACCCGCTGCTGGGTGCAAGATTGATTTAAAAAACAGCGGAAGCTGTCTGTTAATAAGAGGATGAGCCATGCCTTTGGGGCTCCTTGGTAAAAAAGTTGGAATGACTCAAGTGTACGACGATGATGGTGTCGCTGTGCCTGTTACGGTCATTGAAGCTGGCCCCTGTGTTGTTCTGCAGTTGAAGACTGTTGAGCGGGATGGCTATGAAGGTGTTCAGCTTGGCTACGATGACAAGTTGAGTGATAAAGATAAAGATCGCGAAGAGAGTCAGCGTAAAAGGTCTCGTGCAAATCGAGCAGAGCGTGGACATGTTGCTCAGTTGAAGAGTAAGCGTCAACAGCGATTGTCTGAGGCTGGTGTAGAGTCTTCTCCAAAGGCTGGTTGTGAGCCAAAAAGAGTTGTCCGGGAATTTCGGATTGATGGGGAAGGTCGCGAGTACGAAATTGGTCAAGAGTTGACTGTTGCCGTTCTTGATGAAGTGAAAAAAGTTGATGTCACCGCCACGAGTAAAGGGCGGGGAACTGCCGGTGTGATGAAGCGTCACAACTTTCAGGGGCAACGAGCGACTCACGGTGTGAAGAAAGTTCACCGTAAGGCAGGGGGTATTGGTGCTGCAACCGATCCTGCTCGCGTCTGGAAGGGGAAGCGGATGGCTGGCCAGTATGGAAACAAGCGGGCAACAATTCGGAGCCTTAAGGTGGTCAGTGTTGATGTCGAAAATAATGTGTTGCTCGTAAAAGGTGCCATTCCGGGGCCGAATGGTGGGTATGTCATTATTCGAGCAGCAAAGTAGGTTGGTAGAAATGTCAGACGATACAAAAATTACAGCACCAATTCGCGACTTAGCTGGTGGCGATGTTGGGACGTACGAATTCGACGGCAATGATTTGGCTGATCGAATTAGTAAGCAGTTACTTCACGATGTTGTCGTGATGTATGATGCGAATCGACGTCAGGGAACGTTCAAAACGAAGACCCGTAGTGAAGTGTCGGGTCGTAAGAAGAAGATGTTCCGTCAAAAGGGGACTGGTAATGCCCGTATGGGTACCAAGCAGTCTCCAGTCCGCGTCGGTGGTGGTCATGCATTTGCGAAGCGTCCACGAGATTTCTCTTATCGGTTGCCAAAGAAGGCGATTCGGTTGGCGACTCGTATGGCAATGCTAAGTAAGTTTCAAGATGGTGAAGCGATTGTCTTGAACGAGCTTCAATTGAGTGAGCCACGAACAAAACCTGTGTTTGATATGTTGAACGCAGTTGGCCTCGGAGGAGCTTCAGTGCTTCTCGTGATTCCGGAGTATGATCTGGATGTCTGGCGTTCAGCTAGAAATATTCCAAATCTCTGGGTGGCACCGTTAAGTGAGTTGAATGCGTATTCGCTTCTGCATCAGAAGCATTTGTTGATCACGAAAGAAGCTATTGACCTTGCTCGCCAGGGAGCGTTCGCGTCGACTGCAGAATCTGCAGCTGTTGGCTAAGGGTTTGAGTTGATTTGACGTGGATTGTTTTGCGAAGCATTGGAGTGAATTGTGGCAGGCATTGAATTAGAATCGCATCAGGTGGTCCTCCGCCCTCTCGTGACTGAGAAGGGGGTTCATCAATCCGAAAAATATAACGCTTATGCGTTTGCGGTACACCCGCAGGCGAATAAGGCAGATATCCGCAAAGCTGTCGAAGAATTGTGGGAAGTTCGTGTGGTTGATGTGCGTACACAAAATCGCAAAGGAAAGCCACGCCGGAATCGTTTGACTCAAGGTCATACACAGAGTTGGAAAAAAGCAATTGTCCAATTGCACGATGAAGACCGAATCGCGTTTTTCTAAAAATGTGAAAAGCGTCGTTTGGTGTAGATTAGAAGACATTTAGAAGTTTGAGAACTGTTCGATGGGAATTCGTTATTACAAGCCGGTCACGCCAGGGCGTCGCGGAGCATCCGTCAGCGATTTCGCTGAAATTACGGATCGTAAGAAACAACCCGAAAAAAGCCTGACGGTTCGCTTGACCCGCACTGGTGGTCGTAATCACCACGGGAAAATTACAGTTCGTCATCGCGGTGGTGGTCATCGGAAGATCTACCGAATCATCGATTTCAAGCGTCGTCTCGACGATGTTGAAATGAAAGTGACTCACATTGAGTATGATCCGAATCGGTCAGCTCGTATTGCATTGTTGGAATATGCCTGTCCTGAATCAGGCAAGCTGATTAAAAGTTACATCTTGGCACCGAATGGTCTCAAAGCAGGCGACGTCGTCGTCAATGGAGAGAATGCCGAGCCGACTGTTGGGAATTGCCTCCCAATGTCGAAGATCCCGCAAGGGACAGAGATTCATAATATTGAAATGCAGCCTGGTCGTGGCGGACAACTAGTCCGTAGTGCCGGAAACTATGCTGTATTAAATGCCAGTGAAAAAGGTTGGGCTCAGGTTACCTTACCTTCTGGTGAGGTTCGCCGACTCCCTGCTGATTGCCGTGCGACAATTGGAGTTGTCAGCAATGTTGATCACTCCAAAGTTGTTCTAGGGAAAGCTGGTCGAACTCGGTGGAAAGGTCGTCGTCCTCATGTTCGAGGTACGGTGATGAATCCTGTCGCTCACCCAATGGGTGGGGGTGAAGGTCGAAACTCGGGTGGACGACATCCTTGTAGTCCAACTGGAAAGTTGGCAAAGGGTGGAAATACTCGGAAGCGACGGAAACCATCATCGAAAGCGATTATTCGACGCCGACGTTCACGTCGTTACGGACAAAAGAAACTGTAGATCATAAAACTGTATTTCAGCAGATTGGATTGAAGCGATTGCTTCAAGCATAGAGGTTATCGTATGAGTCGGTCATTGAAGAAGGGGCCTTACGTTGATGAGAAGCTCCTGAAGAAGATCGCAAAATTGGACGAGAGTGATCGTAAAGATCCCATTAAGACATGGGCTCGTCGGTCAACGATCTCTCCTGAATTTATTGGACACACTTTCCTTGTCCATAATGGGCGTCAACACGTCCAGGTTTATGTGACAGAGGATATGGTCGGGCATAAACTCGGCGAATTTTCTCCGACCCGAACATTTCGTGGACACGGGGCAAAAGGAAACAGGTAGTCGGTTGAGTCAACTCTCGCCACGTTCAATATCTGACTTGATCGTGGAAGTTGATAAGACAGGCAGGAGTTTGGAATTATGGCATTGGTCAAAGCGAGTCACCGACACGCAAGAATTTCCGCGACGAAAGTTCGTCCTTTTGCGGACCTGATTCGTGGACTTTCTGTTGAAGAAGGTCTTCAGGTTCTGAAGTATGAGCCGAATCGTGGAGCACGTTTTCTTGAGAAAGTTCTCAGGAGTGCTGCAGCGAACGCAGAAGATCGTGGTGCACGAAATGTCGACAATCTTCCTATTGTGGAATGTCGTATTGATGGCGGACCGATGTTCAAACGATTACAACCGCGAGCACGCGGAATGGCATTCCTGATTCGTCGTCGGTTTGCTCACATTCATGTGGCAATTGACGCACCAGAAGTGGAATAGGATAAGGACGGGAACATGGGACAAAAAGTTCACCCACGAGGATTCCGTGTCGGCATCGTCGAACCTTGGCGAAGTCGTTGGTACGCCAACAAGAAAGAATACGGTGATCTTTTAGTTGAAGATCGCAATATTCGACTCTTCGTGAAGTCAGAATATAAGTCGGCAGCAATCGAAAAGATTGAGATCGACCGGACTCGAGACCAGGTGATTATTCATCTCTTCTCGGCTCGACCTGGGATTATTATTGGTCGTAAAGGCCAGGAAATTGACCGACTGAAAGCTCGCCTCGAAGATAAATTCGGGCGACGTATGGAGGTCAAGATTGTTGAAATCAACAACCCATATCGCTGTGCTCAATTGATTGCTGAAGACATTGCTCAACAATTGACAAAGCGGGGTAGTTTTCGACGTGCGATCAAGCGAACACTTGATCAAGTGATGGAAGCTGGTGTGTTGGGTGTGAAGATTGAACTTTCAGGCCGTCTTGGTGGGGCAGAAATGTCCCGTCGCGAAAAGGCGAGTCGAGGATCAATTCCATTATCGACGCTACAAAGAAAAGTTGACTACGGTTTTACTGAATCGAAAACAGCACAAGGTGTGATTGGCGTTAAGGTCTGGGTGGACCTCGGCGACTACGCAGACGAGGAGAATTCCGATGGCGCTAATGCCGAAGCGGGTAAAGTATCGAAAAAGGCAAAGAGGTCGCATAAAAGGTAATGCGACTCGTGGAAACACGGTTGCTTTCGGTGAATTTGGTCTGCAGTCTACACAAGCTGGACATATCTCAGCCCGAACCATCGAAGCCTGTCGAATTGCGGCAACTCAATATATTCGCGGAACGGGTGGAAAACTTTTCATCCGTATCTTCCCGGATAAGTCCGTAACGGCCCGACCCCTTGAAACTCGTATGGGTAAGGGTAAGGGAGAACCGGATCACTGGGTTGCAGTTGTTAAGCCTGGAACAGTTTTGTTTGAAATTGCTGGTGGAACACACGACGCTGCTCGTGATTGCTTCAACCGCGTTGCACACAAGCTTCCAGTTAGAGTTCGGTTGGTTGAACGTCAACCCGGTTAATTTTTGTCTCTTCTTGATGGCACTTTTTTTCTGTCATCTTTACAATACGCAATGCGACAAGAATCATGTCGAAAGCAAATGAACTTCGCGAAATGAATGAAGAACAGCTTCAGGCTGAGTTAAAGTTGACTCAGCAGGAGCTTTTCCGACTACGTTTTCAGGCGTCGACAGAAAAACTGGATGCACCCAGTAATCTGAAGAAGCTCCGTAGAACTATCGCGCGAATTAAAACACTTCTGCACGAAAGCCGTTTGGCTGGTGCAGAGTCATAATAATTGAAACAACGAGCCTGTAAGAGCACAGCTGATATGCGTACTACGTTGATTGGTGTTGTCACAAGTGATCGAAATTCGAAGACGCGCCGCGTCGATGTTGAACGTTTGCATCAGCATTCAAAGTACAAGAAAATTGTACGAGGCCGGACAGTTTGTTATGTCCACGATGAGAATAACGACTCGAAAATTGGTGATACGATCGAAATCACTGAGTGTCGTCCTCGATCAAAGTCAAAACGCTGGGAACTGGTCCGTATTGTTAAGAGCGTTTCCGACGTCGCAAGTCAGTTGAAGCGTGAGGACCAGGTTACCGATGGTGAGTTGAATGCTGCTGATATTGAGGAGCAGATTGACGCCAGTGGAAATAATGAGAACGCTGTTCAGGATGCAGGTGCTGAAGAGCCTTCTGTTGAAGAATCAAAGTAAGACCTGCGAAAGCAGGTGAAGAGTCCAGTTGGTCTTTTCAATAGCAAAGAGTGTCACACATTCTGTTTCAAGTGTGCATTTCAGCCAAAGTTAAAACACTCTACAGGGTCGTGTTACCCTGTTATTTGTCAGGAATTATGGCGTCATGATCCAGATGCAAACAGTCTTGGATGTCGCAGACAATACAGGGGCGAAGACCGTCCGTTGTATTCGCGTCCTTGGTGGAACTCGTCGTCGGACGGCTTCACTGGGTGATGTGATCGTCGTGAGTATTCAAAAGTCGATCGCAGGTGCTCCTGAAGCTTTCCGAAAAGGAAAGGTTACACGTGGAGTTATTGTTCGAGTTCGTAAGAATACTCGAAGATCGGATGGAAGCTACGTCCGTTTTGATAGCAATGCTATCGTGCTTGTCGATCCTGACGGAAGTCCTCGGGGCACCCGGATCTTCGGCGCAGTTGCTAGAGAATTACGAGATCATAAGTTCATGAAGATCATTAGCCTCGCTAGTGAGGTGGTGTAACGATGAAGATTAAACGCGGAGATATGGTCCTGGTCACAGCAGGTGACGATCGATCATCAACACCCAGGCCGGTTCAGCAAGTCCTTAATAACGGACAAAAAGTTCTTATTGAAGGTGTGAACCTCGTTTACAAGCATGTGAAACGTGGCCATCCGAAAAGTCCCCAGGGTGGACGATTACGGATGGAAAAGCCAATCCAAAGTTCAAATGTGGTCTATTACTGCACCACTTGTGAACAGGGTGTGAAGCTAGGTTATCGTTACAACGAAAATGGTGAAAAAGAACGCTATTGCCGAAAGTGTTCTAATGGTATCGGAGTTGTTTCTCCTGCCCGCGAAAAATACATTAAGTCGTAACTGACCAATTAGAATATATCGCTGTCTAAGTATCGTGAGGTTGGGTTCAAATGGCCCGGTTTAAAGAAAAATACAATACCGAGATCGTCCCCAAGCTCGTTGAAGAGCTTGGACGACAGAACCGGCATAGCTTACCCAAGATTGAAAAGATCGTGGTCAGCATGGGAGTCGGAGCTGCAATTCAAGATCAAAAAGTTCTTGATGAGGCTTTGGGGTACCTGATGCAAATCACTGGTCAAAAGCCTTCGGTACGCCGTTCGCGCAAGTCGATTGCACAGTTCAAACTCCGTGAAGGAATGCGAATTGGTGGTGCAGTGACTCTTCGTAAACAGAGAATGTACGAATTCTTGGATCGTTTGATCACCCTGGTACTTCCACGAGTACGAGATTTCCGTGGTGTGAATCCAAATGCATTTGACGGTCGAGGCAACTATAGTCTCGGACTGAGCGAGCAAGTTGTTTTCCCTGAGATCAATGCAGACAAGGTCAAGAATATTCAAGGAATGAATATTGCCATTGTCACTTCTGCTGAAAACGATGATGAAGCGCGTCTCTTGCTGAAAGAGTTTGGTATGCCGTTCAAAGACCCAAGTAAGAAGCGTTAGGATTAGACATGGCTAGCAAATCAAAAATCGCGAAAGCAGGCAGAACTCCTAAATTTAGTTCACGCATTGAGCGTCGCTGTGCATTGTGTGGCAGACCTCGTGCGGTATATCGTAAGTTCAAAGTTTGTCGAATTTGCTTCCGTGACTTGTGCTTAGATGGCGTTGTTCCCGGGATGAAAAAAGCGAGCTGGTAATACTCACTCGCAGATTGAAGTTTGAACGATAAACAGAATCAACAATACAATGAAGACAGACGAGATCCGAGGATTCCCGAATAATGATGACTGATCCGATTGCTGATATGTTGACACGTATTCGCAATGCTATACAAATCGAACGACCTTTCGTTGACATTCCATTGTCAAAAGTCAAGATTGGAATCGCTGAAGTACTTCAGCGAGAAGGTTATATTTGGGATTTCGAACTCGTTGAGCAAGAACCTCAATCTATTCTCCGAGTCAATTTGAAGTACAGTCCGACCGGCGAGCGGGTCATTCAAAAGATCTCTCGAGTAAGTAAACCTGGGCGTCGGGTTTATGTTGATTATCGCAATCTCCCTGAAGTTCTTGATGGAATGGGCATTTGTGTGATGTCTACGAATCAAGGCGTCTTGAGTAATCGCGAAGCTAAAAAGAATCATGTTGGTGGTGAAGTGATTTGTGAAGTTTGGTAGTCACCAACACCTTCTGAGAACAAATACTTAGGACGTTCTAGTCCTGAAATTCAGGTAAGAGTCATGTCGAGAATTGGAAAAAAACCGATTCCAGTCGCCGCTGGCACAGAAATCACCATCTCAGATGGTGTGATTCGTGTAAAAGGTAAGAACGGTGAACTGTCATTTGAGCATCATCCAAATATGGAAGTAGTGTGGAATGACAGTGATCGAGAAATTCAGATCAATAGACCAAACGATCAACCTCAAAACCGTGCTTTGCATGGTCTGACTAGAGCTTTGGTTGCAAATATGGTCACAGGGGTTAATGAACCCTTCGTGAGAAAATTAGAAATTCAAGGTGTCGGTTACCAGGCAACATTGAACGGTAAGGAACTTGCCTTGCAGGTAGGATTCGCCAATACGGTGCGGTTGCCTGTTCCAGAGAATGTTACTTGTGAACTTCCTAACTCCACATCAATTGTTGTGAAGAGCACAGACAAGCAAGCTGTTGGTCAATTTGCTGCGAATATTCGCCGTGTTCGACCACCCGAGCCCTATAAAGGCAAGGGGATTCGCTACGAAGGTGAACAAGTTCGTCGTAAGTCAGGTAAGGCCTTCGGTAGTTAAACGATTTGACCGGTGGTATTATCGTTGTTCTTTTTTAATTGATGCAACAGAAATCAAACGTTCGGAAGTAAGTCATGAAAGTTGGAAAGCGAATTGCTGTTCAGCGTGTTAGACGTCGAAACCATGTGCGGAATCGTGTTCGTGCAACTGGTCGGCTTCGTTTGACTGTGTGTCGCAGTAATCGCAACATCTCAGCTCAAATTATCGATGATGAAACTGGCCGGACTCTCGTTTCAGCGAGTACGCTGGAAAAAGAGTTGGGTGGTGCAGGTCAAGCAAACGGTAATGTTGAATCAGCTAAGAAAATCGGAAAAACTCTCGGTGAACGAGCAGTCAAAGCTGGTATTACAGCAGTTGCTTTCGACCGTGGGTCTTATAAGTTTCATGGACGCGTTGCAGCTATTGCAGAAGCGATCCGTGAAGCTGGTGTGAACGTTTAAGTTTATAACTTTGAAATCAGAGTCAGCTTTAATCAAAGAGAATTTCAACAACATTTCTGTCCAGCGTTAATTAATGCTCTCGAAATTGTTTGTTGAATGAATGTTGGGAGTGGCCGTCGTGGCACATCAAGACAGCGGACAAGGTACTAAAAATCCTGAACGAGTTGTTCAGATTCGACGATGTGCGTGTGTGGTTAAAGGTGGACGACGTTTCAGCTTTGCCTCCCTCGTAGTAGTTGGAGATGAGAACGGCCGGGTTGGCTATGGGTATGGTAAAGGGACAGAGGTTCCTGTTGCTGTCGAAAAAGCCACAAAGCAAGCTAACCGTTCAATGCATTCCGTTTCTTTGAACGGAACCACCATCCCTCACCAGGTTGAAGGCCGATTCGGTGCCTCGAAAGTTCTTCTGATGCCAGCTGCTCCTGGTACAGGGATCATCGCTGGAGAGACGGTTCGAGCAGTAGTTGAACTTGTTGGGGTTAAGGACATTCTGACAAAATGTAGAGGTTCAGCGAATCCTGTTAATCTCGTTAAAGCGACATTCGACGCACTTTTGAAGTTGCGAACCAAGGATGATGTTGCCCGGCTTCGTGGCGTAGAGATTTAAGTCTTGTCTGTCGTCCCAAAATGGATTGGACATTCTGACTGAGTTTTTTGTTACGTCCACTGTTTCTTATTTACATTAAATCATTTATCGTAGATTTCTATATCTATGATTTGACAAGTTTGAGACGACCGTTTCGAGCATTTGATCAAAAAGTGTCCTCGAAATTATTGGAAATACAGCCATGATGATCAACGACGTCCACCAGGGCATCACAAAAAATAAAAACCGCAAACGTGTTGGTCGCGGTGTCGGATCTGGGCATGGAAAAACTTGTGGCCGAGGTCACAAGGGTGCAGGCAGTCGTCGTGGTCACTCAAGACGTCTCGGTTTCGCCGGTGGTCAGATGCCACTTTTCCGTTTGGTTGCAAAACGGGGCTTCAACAACAACGCATTCGCTAAGAAAGTTGTTGCAGTTAACATCGGTACACTTCAAAAACATTTCGAAGATGGCTCAGAGGTCAATCCGGAAACCTTGAAGCGAATTGGCCTTGCAAAAGGGACTTACGATTTCATCAAGATTCTTGGTGATGGTGAGTTGTCCTCAAAGCTGGTCATCAAAGCCCATCGATTTTCAAAGTCCGCTTTAGAAAAGATCGAAGCCTCTGGTGGAACTGCTGAGATTATTGTCTAGGTTTCGACTTTTGCAGAAGTCGAAGGTTACTGATTAAAGAACGTTTGGTGCCAATATTCTTGATTGAAATGCGAACCGTAAAGAGGAATTCTATCAAATCGCACTGAGAAATCCGCGATCATAGCTCTTTGGACTTGCATCATCAGGGGGGGATTCGTTACCTCCTACGTCATCAATGATAATTATTTCAAAATTGACATTCCAAACTTCATGAGCTTCATCACAGCCGAACATTTTTCTTTGTGATGTACGTGAAATCAGGACGGTTTACGATAAGGAAGTTGTTACATGCTGTCTCGCCTGAAAACCGTTTTCACGATCCCTGAATTACGTCAGAAGGTCATGATCACTTTGATCCTTCTTGGCGTGTATCGTATGGGTTTCTCTATCCCGTTGCCGTTTATTGATCAGGCTGCATTCGCAGAAAATTTCAAGAACATGGCCGGTCAACAGGGAATGGGCCAAGTTCTTCAAGCAGTTGCACTCTTGTCCGCTTCAAAGTTGGGTAATGCGACGATCTTCGGCTTGGGGATTATGCCCTATATTTCTGCCTCGATTATCTTCCAGTTATTGGGGCAAGTCTATCCTCCCTTGGAAGCCTTGCAAAAAGAGGGTGAGACGGGACGCAAGAAAATCAATGAATACACTCGCTATGCCACCGTTGTGATCTGTTTGGGGCAGAGCTTCTTCTGGATTCGGATGCTTAGCAGTGGCGGAATGGGCCAGGGGATGGTGCTTGAAGATTATAGTGGGTTCTTTTATGTCATGGTGGCCACGATCACTATGACGACAGGAACATTGCTTCTGATGTGGATTGGCGAACAGATTGATGAGTATGGTATTGGTAACGGGATCAGCTTGCTGATTATGGCAGGTATCTTGGCTCAGATGCCAACTGCTGGAATGGAACTGTTGCGTCCTGCTTTCAAATCAGGGATTGGTCTTGGTACTGATGCTGGTGTCGATAAACTTCTCCCCTTAGCAGTCATCTTTGTTGCTGTTGTTCTAGGAGTGATTGCAATCACTCAAGCCCAACGTCGTATTCCGATTCAAAGTGCAAAACATGTTCGTGGTCGCCGTGTTCTTGGTGGGCAACGTCAGTTTTTACCTTTGCGAGTCAACCAAGCTGGCGTGATGCCGATCATCTTTGCATCGAGTTTGTTGATGTTTCCGATGTTTATCTTCGGTTATCTGAATCAAGCGTTCCCGAACAGTTCATTCCTTTCTATGGCGAACAGCACGTTCGGTGGTGGACGAGGATTGATTTACAACTTGGTTTATGTCGGACTGATCTTCTTCTTCTGTTACTTCTGGACAAGTATCACGTTCAATCCAAAAGATATGGCAGAGAACCTCAAAGATTACGGTAGTTTTGTACCGGGGTATCGACCAGGGTCTCATACTGAGAAATACCTGGATCAAGTCATGACACGCATTACTTATGTTGGAGCAGGGTTCCTGGCTTTGATCGCTATCATTCCAACATTGGTTGCCAGCGGGATGAGTATTTCATTCATGATCGCCAGTTTCTATGGGGGAACCGGTCTTCTCATTGTCGTCTCCGTGGCCTTGGATTTAGTCCAGAAGATTGACTCGCATTTAGTCATGCGAAATAAACCTGGAATGCTTGAATCTGAAGATGTCTGATCTGCGGTAATACTTTGAACACTTTAAACCCGGCTTCGGTCGGGTTTTTTATTGCACTGACTGAGGTCTATTTTGATCACTCTCAAAAGCAAACGTGAACTGGCGTTAATGAAAGAAGCTGGGCAGGTTGTTGCTCAAGCTCATCAGATTGTTCGAAGTATGATTGAACCGGGAGTCACCACCGGCGAAATCGATGCACAGGTTGAAGCCTTTTTTGAGAAGCATAACGCTGAGCCACTTTTCAAAGGTTATCCTGGAGAGGTCCCTTTTCCGGCAGTGACCTGTATGAGTGTGAACGAACAAATAGTTCATGGTATTCCCGGTAATTATGAACTGAAATCTGGTGATATTCTAAGTGTGGATACCGGGTGCCGTATTAACGGTTGGTGCGGGGATTCTGCCTGGACTTATGCTGTTGGAGATGTCACTCAGGAAACTCAGCGGCTTCTTGATGTCGGTGAGGAGATCCTCAACGTTGCGATTGAGCAAGCTGGCAAGCAGAAGAAGTGGTCGACCGTCGCAAAGAAGATGATGAAGATTGCCAAGGCCAACCGCTATTCTCTCGTGGAAAAATTTGTGGGGCACGGGATTGGTCGTGATATGCACGAACCTCCGCAAGTCCCCAATTACACGAAAAAAGAGCTTGAGTATGAGGACTTTGAGCTGCAACCGGGCTTGGTTCTGGCGATTGAACCGATGCTCAATCAAGGGACTCCCGATATTCGAGTCTTAAGCGACAAATGGACTGCTGTCACAAAAGACGGCAAGCTAAGTGTCCATTTTGAGCATACAGTCGCCATCACCGAGGATGGTCCCGTTCGACTGACCGGTCAGGATGGCGAAGCGTAACGCTTATTGAGAGAAGGTTTGTCGATGAACACGGGTTTCGATCATGTTCATTGATGTGTCTTGTCGACAGGGCTCATCTGTTGATTATTTCTGAGCGGTCTTGATGTCCGGGATTTTGACCTTGGCTAAATAGATGCTGGTTTTGCCTTCATGGGATGAGTAGTAGCTGACCCAGAGAATTCCTTCGTGCAGGACCATGCCGGCGTAACTGGTGTCTCCGCCGGATGGGAGTTCGAGGACTTCGGTGAGCGTCGCATTTTCTGGATCGAGCCAGGAAAGGGAGGTGCGAGCTCGTTTGTCGTAGAGTCTTGTGGTTGCCAGGATACGGCCATCTGGCAGTTGGATCATTTCTGGACCGCCGATGCGAGCATTGGTATCTCTAAAGGTCCAGTCTGTATATGGGGCTTTCGCAGTTCCGAGTTGAGCAAGTTTGTTTCCCGTTTCGTGCCGCAGCAGGCAAAGTGCGGTTCCGTCTTTCATGAAGAGAATTTTGTCTTCGCCGCAACCATTCGGTGCGGGAACTTTCTTGACCAGTGTCTCAAAAGTCTTTCCATCAGCGGATTTGTAAAGACGTAGTGTCCGTTGAGTCCGATCGCGGTTTGTGTTGTAGCCCATTGTGTATGCGTGATTATTGTGCCATTGAGTACGCCAGAGCCAGAAACCTGGGTCGCCGATTTCATGGCCTTCGTCCCATGTTTCTCCTCCGTCATCTGAGAACCAGCTCATGGAGTAGTAGCGGATTTCCTCGTCAGCAAGCATTCCGGCACCGTTGAGCATCAGGCGATTATCTGGTGTGACGGTCAGTTTGGCATCACGCAGGTCGTATCTCGGATGTGTGACGAGTGCGATCGATTTCCATTGTTTGCCATCTTTCGATGTGAGGACACGCAATGCTCCATCCGGGGAGACGTGTGCTTTGCCTTCACGAAAGACGCAGTACCATTGGTCGTTGTGTCGCAGTAGGTCGGTGAATGCATTATGCGGTGCTTTGTCCCAGATCTTTTGGACTTCCAGCAGGACCGGTCTGTTATTGGGGCCCGGTTTCTCCTCAGCACGTAGATGAGTGGAAGGTGCTAAGTTTGTGCAGTTTGTGAATGCGAAGATGAACAGGGCATGTATGAGCGATTGATGTAATTTCATTTTGTCACTCGTATTGTGTGAATCGTAAGTGGGCGGAATTCTGGGAGAGCGTTCAGGAGGAAGCCGACCACCTGAAATATCAGGTTTAGTTGATCAGAACTTGAATCGTGGATGAATCGGTGTTGCGATGCAAGTGCTCCAGCTGATGGGCTGGTTGACAGTTGGGACTTTCTTCTGGAGACTGAAGTTCGAATCAAGAGGGATGAATGCCTGGTGCACTCCGTGTGGAGTGTCAGGATTTGTAATTTGGGAAAGAGATCATGGCACATTTTCGGCTTGCAACTTCGAGGCTGGCTTCGGCATCCAAACTGTTTCTGTTGACGACTCTCTTGTGTGGAGGGCTTACTGCGAGAGTGGACGCACAAACTGATGCGGTGCAATGGTGGAAAGAGTACACCGGAAGTGAGGCGAACGGACCAGCAGTTTTAGGCTATTGGAAGTTTGATGGCGGCCAGGCGGGGTTTTTGAAGGATTCCTCTTCGCATGATCATCAAGCAACGCTGCGAGGTGCGAAGCTGAATGCTTCGGGGCGGTTTGGGGGATGTCTGGAAAGCTCCGCGGGTTATCCGATTGCGGATGAAAGTCACTCAATTCATGTGGCGAAGTCTCCGGTTTTGTCGCCACGTGGTGCGTTTACGATTGAGATGTGGATTCGTGGTAAGGATGCAGAAGCGTTTCCACCCGAGGTACGCCCGGTGTTGATGGACATGAAATATGTGTCGGGCAACCATACCGGGTTCCTGTTCTCGATGACGAACGAGAGTGGTGATGGGACTCGGCAGTTTTCGATGGCAATCGGTTTGGGGGAAAGCTCTCAGACGTGGTATTCACATCCGTTTCGATTGAAGAAAGATGCGTGGCAGCATGTCGCGTTGACATACGACGCTGCCGGGACGCTGGCTTTTTATCTGGATGGCTCGGAACTGAGTCGTTCTACAGTTGAAGGTGCGGGGGCGATGGCTCCGGCGACGCGGCAGCTTTCAATCGGTGATCGTAGCGGCTCTTTGTATAACGGGTTCCCCGGCTTCATCGATGGGGTCCGGATGACGCAAGGTGTGCGGGAGTTTCGACCGATTCGGTTTGAGTCAACAACTGGCCGATTTGTCGCTGTCAGAATGAGCCCGCAGGCGAAGGTGAGCGGAGAACTCATTAATCAGATGGGGCAGCCTCTCACTTCTGGAAGTGTCACTGCAACTCTTCCGGGGGGAGATGCTCAGAAGTTGCAGTTGAAAGAGGTTCCTAAGTCCGGAACTCAAACGATTGAGTTTCCCGTTGACTCCTCTCTTCATCCCGGAGAGTACGAAGTTGAGTTGGTCGTCGATTTACCAAAATGGGGTGACGCCGGAGAAGGGTTTCAATCGAAAATGAAATTCCCTTTCGTGATCACTCCTCGTCCGCTTCCGGAACGAATGCCGGTTGTGATGTGGGGAGTTGGTGGAACTGACAATGTGATCGAACAAATTCCAACACTGAAGGAGTTGGGTTTCACTCATTGCATCGGTTTACGAGTCGATTACCAACGCGTTTGGGATGAAGGAGATAAAGCGACGGCAATGTCTCCAGACCAAATTCTCAACGGGCGAAAGATGCTCAACGCAGCTTTGGAGAACGACGTGCAAATCGTGGCTTCGCTCTCTCCAGGAAGTTGGCTGCGGAAAGCCTCTGTTGGGAAACCGTTCTTGAGAATCGATCGGAACGGAAAGCATTACGATCGAGAAGATGTCAGTGGAGTCTTTCCACAGATTCAGGACTTTTGTTTCAACACGGGAGCCGCGGTCGGAAAAGCTTATGGCGATCATCCCGCTTTTGATGCGGCATTGTTGCATACCGAGGTTCGTGGTGAATCTCAGGTTTCATTTCATCCACAAGAAATTGCAGCGTATCGTGAAGCGACAGGAGCTGAAATTCCAGCGGAAGTCGTCATTAAAAATGGAGTTCAGTATCAGAAGCTGAAAGACTTCCCGAAGGATCGAGTCATCGCGGATGATCATCCCATTTTAAAATTCTATCAGTGGTTCTGGCAAAAGGGAGACAACTGGAACGATCTCAACACTCGTTTGCACAATGGGCTCAAACAGAATGTGAGCAACAAAGACTTCTGGACATTTTACGATCCGGCTGTTCGCGTTCCTAGTATTAGTGGGAGTGGTGGAGAAGCGGATATCCTTTCGCACTGGACATACAGCTATCCCGATCCGATTCGAATCGGACTCTGTGCTGATGAATTGTTCGAAATGGCCAGAGCAAATGGACATGAGCAAGACGTCATGAAAATGACGCAGCTGATCTGGTATCGATCGCAAACTGCACCGATTCAAAAAAACGCAACTGGAGAGACATCCCCGTGGGTTGATCAAGATCCGGATGCGGCCTACATCACAATCGCCCCTATGCACTTGCGTGAAGCCTTCTGGTGGAAGATGGCTCGGCCGATCAAGGGGATCATGTATCATGGCTGGCAATCGCTGGTCGAAATGGAGTCTCCGGGAGCGTATCGATACACGAATCCTAACACGAAGTATGAGCTCAAGCGGTTAGTCAATGAGGTCGTAGTTCCGTTGGGTCCAACGTTTAAGCAAATTCCTGATGCCAATGCAGATGTGGTGTTTCTGGAAAGCTTCACGTCGCAAATGTTTGCTCGGCGGGGGACGTATGGTTGGAACCGAGGGTGGGCTGGGGACATGTATCACGTCCTGATGTATGCACAACTTCAACCGCGAGTCATGTATGAAGAGTCGCTCTTGAAGGGTGGCCTGGACGGCGCCAAGGTGCTGGTGCTGGCGGACTGCGATGTCCTGACTGATTCTGCTGTGAAAGCGATTCAGAAATTTCAGGCTTCGGGAGGACTGGTCATTGGTGATGCTGAAGTCTGTCCAGCGATTCAGAGAGATTACACAATCACGCGGTTCGGTCGAACAAACAAAGCGGATGTAGATCGAGCTAAGATCCAAGAGGTAGCGACAGATCTTCACAAGTGGTTGGAAGGGAAGTATTCGTTTGCTGTCGAGTCCACAAATCATGATGTGGTGACGCGGCGAAGGACAGCAGGGACGACTGATTACATTTTCGCTGTGAATGATCGTCGTGAGTTCGGCAGTTATGTTGGACCATTTGGAATGGTGATGGAAAATGGATTGCCATCTAAGACCGACCTACTTCTGAACCGGAAGCAGGGCTACCTTTACGATCTTGTGAATGGTGTTGAAGTCACAGCGATGAAAAGGGATCAGGGGCTCAGCTTGCCTGTCAGCCTTGGTCCGTGTGAGGGGCGGGTTTATATGGTGACTGAGCGTCCGATTCGTGATGTGAAGGTCGCTGTTGCAGAGTCAGCAAAGCGGGGGAGCAAGGTGACGCTCAAGATCGGCGTCACGGATGGGGAAACTCCTGTAGATGCAGTCGTCCCGCTGCATGTTCGAATCGTCAATCCTGAAGGGATCGAAGCAGAGTTTACCGGGTATTACGGAGCAGCAAACGGAATGTGTTCCATAGAGATTGATCTCGCCTCGAACGACCAGATTGGAGTCTGGGAGATTCAGGCAAAAGAACTCGCATCGGGAAAATCGTCAGCCGGTTATCTTCGTGTGACTGAGTGATCCCGGATGATCGAAAACTGTTTCGCCGGGCACTGGTGGTGTCCGGCGTCTCAGAGTTGCACGGCCTGAAATGCAGCAGGGTCTGAAGCTGAAGATGAATCTCAATCGAGGTGTTTCAGATCGTTCGACTTGATGGGCGCGTCGGCAGAGATTGTGCGCGGTCCTTTTCCAGCTGTCTTTTCGTAAGTACCGTCACCTGCTTTGACGTACTTGGTGAAGCCCATTTTCTCCAGCTTCTTGTTGTCGTTCGTGCTTTTGTGCATTGCAGACTCAGACCAAGTTCCGCCGATGAAGGGGGGCTGAATCACTCGGCGCACAGGTTCACCGGTTTCAGGGTGCTCGGTGAGAGCCTCAGCTGAAATTGGCTGAATCAGCTCAAAGACCTCGCCACCTGAGCCGTCTTCGTTGATGACTTCGTAAACATAAGTTGGCATGTCGTCCGGCCAGTCAAAAGAGGGGATCTGTCTATAATATTATTGCGTGAATCAAGAACTTGAATAGTTAAAATACCTCACAGAGGCAGGAAAATCATGCATGAGTCGGCAATCTCTCTGGAATTGTTTCATGATTTCATGCCGTCGTTCAGTTTAGAACACTTTCGTGTTCCTTGTGCCCATGGAGAGTGCTTTTATGTGGAAAATTACACATCTCCACGAGGCAGTACGCTAAAACGAATATTGAATTCCTCGGGGGGAAAAGGCAGGGCTTGTCGTATGTCCACTCTCTTATTCTGGTATTCTGGCTGATTGGAGGCTTGGAACGTCATTTTTGAGAGTGAGGAGATGAAAGTTACTGATTGGATTGATCCAGTTCGCTCGGTAAATCGTTCGAGAATATGGGAACGATTTGACCCATTTTTTCGAATCGTCCTATAATCAATAGGAACATCTATACTTGCGCCTGAATTGTGCATCGTATCTTTGTTAAAATCCGTCACTGTGAATCATTCCCCACTTCAGGGTCGTTTCGAATGTCATTTTCGTTTTCGTCATCCCGGTTCTCTCGAGTGGCACCATTCTTCGCTCGAGTCACGCTGCTCAGCGCAATGTTGCTGGTTGGTTTGAGTGCAATCGAGGAACTCTCTGCCCAGGAACAAGAAGTGACACCCGTGGGGCGATTGATCCCGCTGGAAAGCCCGTTAAGCGACGAGGCGCTTGGGCTTGTCCGCCGAACGGCATTGGAACTTCAAAGCATTGCAGAAACAGAAGATCGAAAAACCTACTTGTTTCTGGAAATCAAACCGGGCATCACAGAGTTTCACAATGCTTTTGCGATGGCAGAATTTCTGACAGCTTCAGCGATTCAGAATGTGACAACAGTCGCCTGGGTTTCGGAAACAGTTACCGGTAACAACGCTCTGGTTGCGTTGGCGTGTAAAGAAATTGTGATGTCGCCGAAGGCAAAACTGGGTGACTTAGGGCGAGGGAAAGCGGTCGCTGAGGATCGGCAGGGAATTGTGTTGGCGATTGTTGCGAAGCGACGGAATGCGCGCGTCACCACTCCGCTGGCAAAGGCGATGCTTGACCCGGCAGTTTCGTTGGTCAATGTGACAATCGAAACCGAAAACGGTGAGCGGGAAACACGACTTGCGACAGCGGACGAAGCGTCAGCGCTGCTTGATTCCGGAGCTGTCATTCAAAAGAAAACAACAATTAAAGAGCCCGGGACTCCAGGAATTTTCTCTGGAGAAGATGCACAACGATATCAGATGCTGGCGACTCAAATCGCCAACACTCGAAACGAAGTCGCAGACGCATTTCAGCTTCCGGTCGAATCCCTCCGGGAACTCTCTGCTCCCGATGCCGAAACGAACGTTGCCTATATTCAGTTACACGATGAGATCGATCGTGTGTTTCATTCGTTTGCTCTTTCGCAAATTGACCGCGCAGTTGCTCAAGGTGCGAAGACCATCATCTTCGAAGTCGATACTCCCGGCGGACTGCTGGATGTCTGCATAGATTTGTCTTCCCGGATCATTCGGCTCAACGAATCAGGAATCCGGACGATTGCATACATCCCGAATCAAGCGATCAGCGGGGGGGCGATTATTTCGGTAGCATGCTCAGAAATCTACATGCAGCCAGATGCCAAAATCGGTGATGCCATGCCGATCAGCCTGACAATCGGCGGCGGGTTTGTGCATGCCGATCCCAAAATTTTGAGTGTCCTTCTGGAACACATGCGGATGCTTGCTGAGAAAACGGGGCGACCAACTGTTTTGGTCGAGGGGTTCTGTGACGCCAAGCTGGAAGCGTTCGAAGTTACGAATAAAACGAGCGGGCGAAAATGGTTCATGTCCGAAGATGAAATTCATAAATCCAACGGTGAATGGATCAAAGGGCCACGTGTTCCCGAGTCGCGTCCCGAGGTGGCAGTCTTTGTGAATGGGCGACGTGCACATGAATTGAAACTGGCTTCTGCACCTGTCGAAAATGTTGAAGAACTTAAAGAGCGGCTTGGGATTCCCTTGAGTATGGAATTTCAGGTTACGGAACGGTCCTGGGTCGATTCTCTGGTCTTTTGGCTCAACAACGAATGGGTCACCGGGATGCTCTTCTTTCTGGCGATTGTCTGCATTTACATCGAAATGGCGACGATGACCGGGTTCTTTGGAATTCTCGCAGCTTCAGCGTTTGGTGTCTTCTTCTGGAGTCGGATGCTTGGAGGAACGGCATCGACTCTGGAGCTTTCCATGTTTGTGCTTGGCCTCGGTTGTCTGGCGATGGAGGTGTTTGTTATCCCCGGGTTTGGAGTCTTCGGCGTCTCGGGAATCCTGATGATTGTCGGGTCGCTGGTGATGGCAAGTATGACCTTCAGCGGGTTCGGGGTGCAGTACGATATGGAGCGCGTTGTTGTCTCCTTTGCTCCATTTGCAGCCTCATTAGTCGGGGTGATTGTCTTTGCGAGTTTTCTAGGTAAGTACTTACCTCATATCCCTGTGCTCAATAGCATGATTCTCACTCCCCCTAATGTCGTCCCCGAAGACGATGAGCCACGACTCCGAGCTACGAGTCGTCTGGCAACTTCAGAACTCGTCGGCTCTGTGGGGGCGGCCGTCTCGGATTTGCGTCCTGCAGGGAAGGCTCGAATTGACGGGCGTTTATATGACGTGGTTAGTGATGGTCCCTATATTCAGTACGACTGCGATGTAGAGGTCGTTAAAGTGCAGGGGAACCGAATTGTCGTTCGTGAAAAAACGGTCTGATGAGGTAAAACGCTACACTTTTCGTCTGGGGCTCTTTTAAATTCAGCTTGCCGTTGTCAGTTGAGATGGGTATTTGAAATGCTATCCGCTGAAGATGAGAATTTTGTGAAAATTCGATGAATTCCCTATCAATTTTTTAAGATGGATACCTTAGACTTAGGGGAACCGCATTGATTGCGCACTCGGTTCTCTGCCGAGTTGGTGATGAAGTATCCATTCGGTTAATTGTTGTTCAGCATGAGTTGCCAGGTGGACGTTAATTTTTTACGAAGCCACCTCTTCGAACCATGCGAACAGCAACACTTCATTCTGATCAAAATTTTTGCGAAGAGAAACGGATCTCTTGAATCTTCTCAGACAGAGTTTCTGAAACGCTAATTAAATTTCGGAAGCTATTGTTTCTCCACTAAATGTGCGGTGCTACCAGTACATATAGAGTTTTGAGTTCTACGAGTTCGTTTTAGCGATAAGATTGCTATTTCATTCCTTTTTATGGTACGGAGAATTGATGATGGTTTTGTCAAATTTTAGAAAGCGTAAAGGATTTACGCTGATCGAATTGTTGGTCGTGATTGCGATTATCGCGATTCTTGTGGCCCTTTTGCTGCCTGCAGTGCAGCAAGCACGTGAAGCGGCACGTCGAACGCAATGTAAAAACAACCTCAAGCAAATTGGGTTGGCTCTTCACAACTATCACGACATCTACAACACTTTTCCGCCAGGGCGGACCCGTAACACATACTCGGGAATTACAGACGCATGGTATACCGGAAACATTGCGTGGTTGCCTCGTTTGCTTCCGCAAATGGATCAGGCTCCACTCTACAACACAATTGACTGGAACCTTGGTCAAGGGTCGAGTAGTACCGATGGTGATGATGGCGTAAACGGAACGAATCCAACCGGAGCTCGCCGGCAAATCATCCCAGCGTTTCGTTGTCCGACAGATCCCGGAAACGGTTCAATCACATGGACCACACCGGCAGGAGTCCGCGTGTCGGGAGCGCCTTCAAACTCTGGGTACGCATCAGGGAATTACGTGGGCAACGTCGGTCGAACAACCCGGCTGACCACAAATACACCGGGAGTCTTTGGACAGAACTCACAAATGCGTTTCCGGGATGTGACTGACGGGACATCAAACGTTTTGGCTGTTTCAGAATGTGTGATCGGATTCTATCGAGAAAGCACAAACGATAGTGGAAACAACACCGATTGTGTGCCAGGAAGTAGAGATACGGATTCGAATCGGCAGGCGGGGAATTCATGGTTCTATTCCTACTTCCCACAATCCGCGTTTTTCAATACGTATGTTGGACCGAACAACAAGAAGTCTGTCGATTGCGGAGTGAACTCGGACCGAGTCGATGCCGCAGCAAGAAGTTTGCATGTCGGAGGCGTTCAAGCTGTTCTGTGTGATGGAAGCGTTAAATTCATTAGTGAAAATATTGATTTGACAACCTGGAATAATCTGGGCAACAAATCAGACGGAAATGTTCTGGGCGAGTTCTAGAGCATCTTTCGAATTGGTTTGCAGGATCTGCCTCGTAACGTGTCATCGATAAGTTGTGAAAGTGGTCTTCATAGAGAGGGCCAGCCACGACAAACATTATAAATGCACTCGTTACGAACATCTCGACATCTTCCGATTCAGGAAATTCGATTAGATAACTGGCCCTTGAAATTCTTTTGATTTTGAGGGCCAGTTTCAATCTCAGGTTCGATTCGAGAAGTGGCCTGAGTCGTCGATCGAACTGGTCGACTCTGTTCTACTGATTTGGTGAACTCCAAGACTTGAAAAAAAGAATCTTCTCAAGCACACTGATATCAATCCTGGCTTTTTTCGAGTTCCCTCCCCCCCTAAAATACAAAGAGTAGATTTATGATTCTTAAGCGTGCGTTCTTGTTAATGTTTTTCTCACTCGTCATGACCCTGACGGTTGGTTGCGGTGGAAACGTGAGTGAAGGAGTCGCAGATGGAGAAGGCGATCCAGAAACTGAATTGACTGCAGAGGAAGTGGCTGGCGAAGAAGCGTCACACCGGGGATCGCAGTAGTAGTGTCCCCAGAGGTTCCCAGGCCGTCAGCTGAGACACGCTCGAACAACCTCTTCATTTGGTTGACTGGAGTGATGTTTTTGGTCGTCCAAAGACCTCTCTATTCTCACAGTCTTTGGTGGAATTTATCCCGTGGGCGCGAAGTCGCACACGGGATTTTTTCGCCTGTGAAAGAGTTGCTCACGCTGGAGAGAGCCTTTGAGGCTGACTGGTGTAGTGGCCTCCCGTTTTATCTCTGTTGGTCCACGGGCGGAATTCACTTTCTTGCCGCCATCCCGCTTTTGGCCTCGACTTTTCTCCTTGTCTTCCTTGGCAAAAAACTCTTTGCAGCGAATGGAACATGGGCAGTCGCTCTCATACTTCCATTGTTTCTTTGGTCCGTTCGCGGAGATCTTCAACCCGTCCCCGGACTGATTGATCTCTTAGGATTGGTTGTTCTCTGGCAAGTTCTTTCCGCGCAGGTCTCCAAGCGGCAGTTGATATTTTCAGTCTTGCTTCTGTTCGCCGTTTGGTCAAATTTCGCACCGCGTCCAGGTTGGGGCTTGTTGTGGTTACTGCTCACTGTTGGCTTTCAGCAGAGAGCGGACAAAGCGACCAAGAAGAAAGAAAACAAGCGTTCGAAGGTTGCTGAAAAGTCGAACACGCACTTCATGCAATCCAGATTGGCAGTCGTGGTGGCTGCTTTGATTGGTGGGAGCTGCAATCCACGGGGGATTCTTTCGTGGCGAGATTCTTTTGTCTTGATGATGCCGTCGACCTTTGTGCCTGCTGAATTCAGATTAGAGCAGTCGTGGTCGGGCGCGTTCAATTTTAAGAACTGGTCCGTTGAAGAAACTGCATTTCTGTTGTTGTTCTTGTTGAGCGTGGGACTTGTCGTTCGTGCGGTGTGGCTGTCTCGAAGAGCCCAAGCGAGTATGGAGAGTAAGTCGAAAGCAGAGGGAGAGATTGCTCGCGGTCAAAGTCGAAATCAGAATCTCGCATTGATCTCTCTGTTCAGTCTCCCGCTATTGGGATGTTTGTTGGCGAAAGCAAATCTTCCGATTTGCAGTCTCTGGTTAGTGCTGACAGTCCTTTGGTTTTCCGACCAAGCTGTTCCGAGTGATAAGACACCAAGAAAGCACGTTCGAAGTTGGAGGCTGACCTCCGTTGCAGCGATTATTTTCGGCATTGCTCTTGTCGATGCCACGGGAATGAGCAGCTTGTCGACGCGACGACTGGGGTGGGGGATTGATTCGGAGATTGACGTTCGCTTACTGAATCTTCCTCAGTTCGACCCTGATGGCGAGCAGCACATTGGTTGGTCGCCTGATACTCAGTCGGTCGGTGCCGCTTTGTGGATTGATGAGGGGATGAAGTTTGTTGATGTCCCTCAGCGAGCACTTCTAGGAGGTCGATTGCGACAACACTCTCAACAGCTCGACGATTTGAGAGGGGCACACCGAGCCAGCTATTTTCGAGACGATGGGTCTCAGGGAGGCTGGGTTCGGAAGTTCAGTGAATGGAACGTTGACCTGCTTATTCTTCCAGTTGAATTCGAAACAATTCACCGCGAGTTGATGAAGTCTCCATGGCGTCCGTTGGATATGGACTCACCCGCAGTGCCGTATGGATCGGCGGCGGACTCAAAAATTTCACGGCTGGCATTGGAAGTGATACAACAACAGGGGTTTGTTGAATTCGGTCCGTGGCAGCCTTCAGTCGAAAATTATAGCGGGCATGGTTGGCGATTTGATTTTATCGAATTTCTCGGCGGTGGGACCGATCCGGCAGCTGCTGTGCGTCAATCACAATTGTTTCGCACAATGGACATCCCTGTCGCTGCGTTGCGAGCACTCGTTCCAGTACGAACAGGGAAGGTTCACGGTCCTCTCGCTCAGGAGCTTGGTCTCTGTCAGCGTGATCTGGCATATCAGGAGTGGACAACTTTTGGGAAAGCGAGCGTTTTTCGTCGACTTGTCTTGAAGGAGTTCCCAAGTGGTTCAACTGGTTCAAGCTCCGCAACTCCTCTCTGGGGGGAATTGACACCTGATGAAATTGAGACACCAGAAGTTTGGGAGGAGTGCATTCAGCTGTACTTGCGCGGCGATCTTCATGGAGCAATTCAAACTCTCCCCGGAGAAACTTCGCAACAGTGTTTCGCATCGGCTATGCTTTGGCTTGAGCTAGGCGAAACCGTATCTGCGGTTCAGGAGTTAGAAAAACTTCTCAAGCTGAATCCGGATCGACCGATGCAGATTGCGGCAAAGTACTGGCAAGAGCAAATTCAACAGTTCAGCGAGTTTTGAGTTGGACCTTTTTCTCAATGCAGAATGATTCAGAAAAACGACTGAAAAGTGACAGTGTGCTGTGGCTGCTCCCGATGCTCATTCTAGTCGGTGGACTCGCTTCGCTCGCAGTTTCTCGGACTCATTCTTCCGAGGAACGACCGCGTCCAGTTGTGCTGAGCTCACAGCCGCGTGTTTCTCAAGAACGCTGCGCCGAATGCCATTCTGATATCACGGATGAATTTCATTTGGCTCCTCATTCGCGAACTTTAAAACGTGTTCCACCGGACGAGTTCATTGAGAAGTTTGCCGGCAGATCCGTCAAGCTGCAGGGGACGGGTGTCGAAATGGAGTATCGTGTTGAGAATGATCAGCTCACTGTTTCTTCATCAGCTTACTCTCGTGAATTGCCGATCGAATGGATCTTCGGTTCCGGAACGCATGCGTGTACTCCATTAATCACCTGGACCGATGCGCATGGGAAGACAACATCCCTGGAGCACAGCGTGAGCTGGTATCCCGATGGGAAACTCGCCAGAACTCTCGGTATGGAAGAACTCAAAGAGACTGAAGGTTTACTTGCACTCGGAGTTCCACGGACTCCGGCACAGACTGTGAATTGCTTCGGCTGCCATGCGACGCATGTCCCTGTCCATCAGGGGAAAATCGACTTTGACGGAATCGAACCGGGAATCGGGTGTGTACGCTGTCACAAAGGGACTGTTGAGCATGTTCGAAATATGGATGAAGGATTTGCTGCGACGATTGAACGTTTCTCTCAACTGAGTCCGCGTGAGGCTGTTGATCGTTGCGGCGAGTGCCATCGTCGAGCAGATGAACTTGATGGTGAAATTCGCCCGGACGACAAAACTCTCCCCAGATTTGCGTCGGTCGGCCTTGTTCAGAGTCCCTGTTTCAAACAGCAGGCAGGGATGAAGCTGCCTTCCGGGAAGCCAGCTCGTTTGGACTGCACAACCTGTCACGATCCTCATCGTCCGGCGATACATGACTGGAAAGTGCATACGGCTGTCTGTCTCGACTGTCATCATTCAGGCAATGAGGCTGCCCACGATTGCCCACGTGCAGCCCGTGATTCAAACTGCTTAAAGTGTCACATGCCGAAGGTCCCGGCGAACGATCATCTGGAGTTCACCGACCACTGGATCCGTATTCAAGAGAATTTCGATTCAGACTCTGTAGACGATTAGAGCACTCTCGTGTTTCACGTGTCCGTGAAGAGTGCTTTTAAGAAGAGTGCTTTTTAAATGATAAATCGCTCATGCCTGCGAGTCAGTCCGCGTACATGATTTCAAAACTGTTAGCGCATTTTTAAATTCGTTTTCTTGTCAATGTTTGCCGTGCTCTGTTGAGTCTGAATTCACAGAAGCTTTGTAGTCGTCTGCAGGCACAGGAAGCTTGGTGGAACTGCTCATTTCTTTCGGTCCATTGTTCTCGCATGTTGTCGCGTCGTACACTTTTTCTTCTAAGAGTAGAACTGTAGGACGAGAACCATCTGGATTGGGAAGAGGGGTAGGGATCGATGCGATGTTGTCAGAAGAGTTTTGTACTGTGGAGTATTGGCTTGTTGGGACTGCTGGTTGAAAGTGGGCTTCACGCCAGATTGCTGAGTGCTGACGATGTCGTTGATGTGGGGGCTCGACGAGAACTGTTTATTGATGATGCACTGATTGGCAGCATGGCGCAAACCCGGCGACACTTGCATCATCCTGTTCCAAGAAAGATTGCCATCACTCATGATGCTCCATGGGAAGGGGCGGGGTGTGGATATCATACAATCATTCAGGATGGAGACCTTTATCGGCTGTACTACCGTGGCTCAGCTTTAGGTGTCGAGGATGGTAAATTGCGATTCGGGAAGCAGGTCTACTGTTACGCTGAAAGTCGCGACGGATTTCACTTTACAAAACCGAATCTGGGGATCGTGGAATACGACGGGTCGAAAGAGAACAATATTTTCTGGGATAAGGTTGGAGTCCACAACTTTGCTCCGTTTCTGGACACCAATCCTGAGTGTCCTCCAGAGGCTCGGTTTAAAGCCTTAGGCGGGACAGCGAGTGAAGGTGGGCTGTTTGCATTTCAGTCAGCGGATGGAATCCACTGGTCGCTGATGCAAAAGGAACCGGTCGTGACTGAAGGGGCGTTCGATTCTCAAAACCTGGCTTTCTGGGATTCCTCTGCAAAGAAATATCGTGCCTATTTTCGTACGTTTACTGAAGGTGTGACAACAGGCAAAGTCTGGAAACCAGCGGGCTTTCGCGCAATTCGAACTGCGTCATCAGCAGATTTTCTCTCATGGGGGGACAACGCCGATTTGACGTACAAAGACTCACCTGTTGAGCATCTCTACACGAATCAGGTTGGCCCTTATTTTCGTGCTCCACATCTTCTGATCGGATTTCCGACTCGCTACATCGAACGTGGATGGTCCGACTCGATGCGCGCGTTGCCTCAACGGGAGGAGCGAGAAAATCGATCGAAGGCACACCTCAGGTATGGGACTTCACTGACCGAAGGACTCTTGATGGCGAGTCGGGATGGCGTTCATTTTGAACGTTGGAATGAAGCATTCTTGAGGCCCGGAACCGAGCGGCCGGATACTTGGCTTTACGGTCATCAATACATCGCCTGGCATGCAGTTGAGACGAAGTCATCTTTGCCGGGGGCAGCGAACGAAATTTCGATCTATGCGCCAGAGGGATCATGGATCGGGAAGAGTAATTCGCTGCGGCGCTATACACTTCGTCTCGATGGGTTTGTTTCCATTAACGCGCCCTGGGAAGGTGGAGAAATGATCACGAAGCCCATTCGCTTTCAAGGAGAGAACTTGGAGCTGAACTTTGCAACATCAGCGGCCGGTGGGATTCGTGTTGAAATTCAATCTGACAGCGGAACTCCTGTTCCCGGATTCACGTTGGCTGAAAGTGAAGAACTCTTCGGAGATTCGGTCAATCGCACGGTGACATGGAATTCGGAGAGCGACGTGAGCAAACTCTCAGGTCAGGCCATTAAGTTGCGATTTGTCATGAAAGATGCCGATCTCTATTCATTTCGATTTTCTGATGCGAAGTGAATCTCAATCGTTTCGCGAGGCTGCATCTCTCACTTTGACGTCATTTCGTGAAAGTTCGTCACTCAGCCTGTTGACGCCGTGGCAGGAAGAGGGAGAATGTTTAGAACTGATCCTGAAACTTGAAATTGCTTTCTCAAACGTTGAGGAAAGCGACTGTTCCAGAGGTTTTCGGACTGGTTCTAGAGCAGTTTGCTCTACCGTGTGCCCGTGAAGAACGCATTTCTCTAGCAAAAATGCTGTTCGCCACGAGGCAGATCCTGCAAACCAATTCGAAAGATGCTCTAGAGCATCTTTCTTTTAGTTTTTCAGTAGATTTGAGGTGATTGGTGATTTAGTCTAT
>NZ_JBLWTN010000029.1:0-75686 GCF_048270125.1 Thalassoglobus sp.
AGAGGCTTTCTGTCTTGGTTCCACTGTCAACTGGTCGCTGCAAATTATTACGATTCTTTGATGTCCAATTATCGTCTTGGCAGAGTGGCCCTGATCATGATGAATCTTTCGTGCCACGGTTGTGCCAACCGTGCGGTGCGGAGTGATCGCTTTTACTGTTGATGTACGTCTCGATATCGTAGAGTGTTGCATCTGCACTCGCACGGCTCGCAGAGACCGTGGCACGCAATCCGTTCTAGACAAGTCCACCCCGCCATTTTCCGAACTGATGTTCGCGCTCTACATTGTAGGGAGCAGCAATTTTGCTGGTGAATCGCGTTCTGCACAGGGGCTGGGTAGAGCAAGCTGCTCTGGAATCTTTCTCGACTCCCCTCTTCGGTCGGATGACTCTATGATAATGTTCCGTTTCCTCCCGGAACGTTCCGGAACATGACCGATGAGCAGAGTTGTTGAATGACTTCTTCCAAAACCGAATTGACTTCGCTGAACGCCAAGCTCTGTTCAGCTCAAGAGGCTGTGGATCAAATTCAGGATGGGACAACAATAGCCTGCGGTGGTTTTGTCGGAGCAGGGCATCCAGAGTCATTAACTGTCGCTCTTGAACAGAAGTTCCTCAAGCATCGCAAACCGCTCGGGCTGACGCTGGTATATGCCGCCGGGCAGGGTGATGGAAAAACTCGCGGACTGAATCATCTTGCTCATCCCGGACTTTTAAAACGAGTGATCGGTGGACATTGGGGGCTTTGCCCGCGACTGGGCGAGATGGCACTGGCTGGCGAGATTGAAGCCTATAACTTTCCACAGGGGGTGATTTGCCATCTTTATCGGGACATCGCTGCCGGACGACCTGGATCGATTTCACGTGTCGGGCTGGGGACGTTTATTGATCCGCAGAACTGCGGTGGAAAACTGAATGACCGAACGACCGAGGATCTGGTTGAACGCGTCACGCTGCGAGGTCAGGAGTGGATGTTTTATCACAGCTTCCCGATACATGTGGGGATGATTCGTGCGACGGCTGCCGATCCTTATGGAAACTTGGTCATGGATGACGAAGCTGTGATCGGTGATGTGCTTCCCATCGCTCAAGCTGCCCACAACCATGGAGGGATCGTCATCGCTCAAGTGAAAAAATTATTAGAAAAGCCAGCAGCTCCTCAGCGAGTTGCAGTCCCCGGGCGACTTGTCACATCGATCGTCCTGGCTGAGGAAGATGAACATTGGCAAACCTTCGCAGAACCATTCAATGCCGATTTTTGTAACCCCTTCCATACTCGCGCTCAGACCAGCGATCAATCCTTGGAAAAGGACTCTTTTGCGGTGGATGCCCGCAGGGTCATCGCGATGCGTGCTTGCGATGAGCTTCAACCGGGGGCGATTGCGAACCTTGGGATCGGTTTACCCGAAGGAATTGCTGAGGTGGCAAGTCAGCGAGGAATTCTTTCTTCCGTGACTTTAACTGTCGAGAGTGGTCCCTTCGGAGGTGCTCCCGCTGGCGGTCTCAGTTTCGGAGCTTCACGGCACCCGGAAGCGATCATCGATCAACCCGCACAGTTTGACTTCTACGATGGAGGCGGTCTCGATTTCGCAGCCCTGGGGGCAGCTCAGGTGGATCAAAACGGAAACGTGAACGTCTCCCGATTTGGTTCTCGATTCGCTGGCGTCGGAGGATTTGTCAACATCTCGCAAAATGCACGACGACTCGTCTTTTGCGGAACATTGACAACAGGTGGGCTGGAAGTGGAATTCGAAGATTCTCAACTTCGAATCCTCAGCGAAGGCCGCATCGCCAAATTCGTCCAGCAAGTCCAGCAAGTCTCCTTCAGCGGTCCTGTAGCACGAGAGGCCAAACGCGATATCCTTTTCGTGACCGAACGAGCCGTCTTCCGAATGCGACCCGAAGGGATTGAGCTCATCGAAGTCGCTCCAGGAATTGATATCCAAAAAGATGTTGTCGATCAAATGGAATTTGAACCAATTATCCGATCTGTCGGCGTCATGAAAATCAGCAATGAGTAACACTATGAAGCGAGTCGTGATTGTCAGTGCCAAGCGAACACCATTTGGGAGATTACTCGGTGCACTTGCGGACCAATCGCCGGTTGATCTGGCCGTCGCAGCGGGGCAGGCAGCCTTGAATGGCATCGACCGCCAACTGGTCGACCAGGTTATTCTGGGGAATGTGCTCTCTGCCGGACATGGGATGAACATCGCACGTCAGGTCGGAGTTCAGCTTGGCTTACCGATCAGCACTCCCGCGCAGACTGTCAACATGATGTGCGGATCGGGAATGCAAACTGCTTTGCAGGCAGTGCAAACAATCCGAGCTGGTGACGCAAACGTGGTTCTTGCGGGGGGGGCGGAGTCGATGTCTCAATCGCCGTTGATCGTCAAAAGACCGGGGAAGAAGCAGGAGCCTGATTTCGAGAAAATCATCGATTCCATGCAGAGGGATGGGCTCGTCGATAGTTTTTCCGATCATCACATGGGAATGCAGGCAGAAGAATTGGCGACGGAGTTTTATCTCTCTCGTGAGCAGCAAGATGCGTTCGCACAGCGAAGCCAACATCTGTTTGGAGTTGCAGCGAACGAAGCGAAGTACTCAGACGAAGTGGTCCCGATGGATTCCCTCATTGCCGATCAGCATCCGCGTCCGGAGGTTACGAGGGAACAGTTAAGCGAGTTGAGAACCGTCTTCAGAAAAGATGGAACAATCACAGCGGGCAATGCATCCGGCATTAATGACGGAGCTGCGATGTTGCTTCTCGCTGAACGTGAATTTGCTATGGAGCAGAACTGGCCAATCCTCGCCGAATGGGTCGACGGCGTCGTTGTTGGCTGTGAACCAGAGCGCATGGGACTCGGCCCGGTCCATGCCATTTCCAAGTTGCAACAACGCACCAACAGCAACTGGAATGAAATCGACACTCTCGAAATCAACGAAGCGTTCGCAGCTCAGACTTTGGCCTGTCTGCATCAACTTGAGTTGAATATCGATCTGGATGCAATCGACCGAAAGGTTTCCACCTCGTCCGGACACCTGATCGACTTCAACAGCGAAGGAGGAGCCATCGCCATTGGTCACCCGTTAGCTGTCAGTGGAGCACGACTGCTGTCTCATCTGGCCTGGAAGATTTCCAACGGAAACTCGACCTGTGCAATTGGTTCGCTTTGCATCGGAGGTGGAATGGGAATCGCCGCGATGCTGAAAAGTCATCAGTAAGTAGCCCGGGACCATTGTCCCGGGCGAAACAGACGGGACAATGGTCCCGTACTACTTCGCCAGAGTCATGAGTGCCCACGTGGTTAATGTGTTGTTCGAGAAACCAGTTGGCGATAATTTTCTCCGAGCATCAATCGTTTGCTTCGCTCTGGAATCTTGGCAGCGATGACTTTACTAAGTTCCGTGCCGAGTGACCGTGAGGGGAGATGGCTGCCAAAGATGACTCGCTTGGGGCCCAAGTCTCGCTCTGCCATTTCGATAAAACCGGCTGTCGCATCGAATCCGGATGTTTCGATGAGTACGTTCGGTGAAGCCTGTATCGCTCGAATTCCTTTCTCCCATTCCCCACCAGCGTGGGCGCAAAGAAATTTCTGCTCTGGGTATCTCGCCGCGAGCGTTGCGAGTTCAGCAGGTGTCGAAATTCCCGGCCCCGGCTTTCCACCGGTGACATACCAGGTGTGCTGCATGATCACACCATTCAATTCGTGAATTCGCGGAATCAGCTTATCGAAATTGGGATGTGAACAAGCCAGCGATCCCGGACCACCTCCGGGGAAGTAAACACCCAGCATGGGGCCATCGGCCAGCCAGCGGTTGATGGCATCGAGTGAAGCCGGGACATCATTCGGGTTGAGTTGAATCATTCCGAGGAGCAAGTCCGGCCATTTTTGAAGCGGTCCAAGAACGACGCCGGGATTCGAACGAAGTAATACTTCCAGATCTTTGTCAGCCGTTGTTCCAACCCCAACATGCGCGAAGTAGCAAAGTTTTTCGATGTGCGCGAGCTCAATAGTTGGCAGTGTTCGCTCGATCTCTGCGATCAATCGGCTGCGCCCATCTGCTCCGGGATGCGAATGAGACGGGGTGAAATACGAATCCCAGATGCGGTATTTCTTCAGCTGCTCCGGATCAAGAAGGTTTGTGTGCCTGAGGAGCGAATTCGTGACGTCGGTCATGATTGTGTTTCAGAGTTGAATATCTTGCGAAGTTTCAGAGCACTTTTCGGTTCAAACTTTGTGCGGCTCCCGAAAGCAGCGAACGAAGTTCTTTCTCATTCAATTTTGATTCTGCAACACGGATCATGGCTGCTTCGGGGATTAGAAACGGAGCATGCGTTCCGAAGAGAATGCGGTTTTCAGGAGCTTCGCGGATCAGCTTGGCGATGCCATCGGTAGAATCAACGCGCGCGACGTCAAGAAAAATTCCCCGATGCTGAAGAAGTTGCGAAGTGATCGCTCCGCGAGGTTTCCAGTTGAGAATCTGAATTTTGGCATCGGGAAAACCTAGTAAGACTCCCGGCAGCGGAGCGAGATCGACATCGGGGACTGCAACCAGCGGATGCTGAGTTCTTGCATCTTCCATCGCCACTGCGATTTGAACGAACCTTTCAGCTTCGGTTGCCAGCTTCAGCAGTTTGAGAAAGTTCGGGTCATCAAGTTTGTATCCATGGTAGTTTGGATGAACACGCACTCCCGGCATGTTGTGCTTCTGGACACACAGTTCGAAATCACGTTCCCAACCGGGAAGGGCGGGATTAATTTCGCCGATGGCTATCAACTCGGGAGTTTGTCGACATTCCTCAGCGAGCCGCTCGTTGACTCCGACAAGGTCGCGATGCAGCAAAGCTTCATAGCTTCCGGCCCAAATTTCTGTGAGACCCAATTCGCGATATTTGTTGACGAGAGTCTCTGTCCTGTCGAGCGGCAATCTACGAAACGGCCATTGGAAAAGACTGGCATTGGTGTCAACAATTTTCAATTCTTTTGTGTCCTCGGCAGAGAGATTCAGCGTTGGGAAAAATATCGAAGCTGCTCCAATTGTCGCGGTGCTGGAGATGAGTTCTCGTCGACTGATTTCGTATTTGTTCACGCAATGATCTCCTCGACGACACGTGGTGGCTCGAACCCTGTGAGGCGTTCTTCCAAACCACTACGCATGTAGAAGAGTTCCTGATGGTGCAGGCCGAGCAGGTGCAGGATCGTTGCGTGAAAATCGTGAACACTGACTGGACCTTCGACAACACTATGCCCGAATTCATCGGTGGTTCCGTAACGCATTCCCGGCTTCACCCCTCCACCTGCCATCCATGAAGTAAAGGCCTGCATGTTGTGATCCCGGCCAGTAAAGACATCTCCTGCTTTCTGTGAAGTCGGGGTTCGTCCAAATTCTCCTCCCCAGATCACAAGAGTTGAATCAAGCAGCCCTCGCTGCTTCAGATCGCGAAGCAACGCTGCCACCGGTTTGTCGGTCCGTTCGCAAGCTCCCCTATGGTTTGAAGCGAGGTCGACGTGGCTGTCCCAAGGTTGTTCTTCAAGGAAAATCTGCACGAAGCGGACCCCCCGTTCGACCAATCTTCTCGCGAGTAAGCAACGCCGCGCGTAGGAATCAGTTGTTTTCTCTCCGACTCCGTACATCGACAATGTTTGTGCGGTTTCACGATTCAAATCGAGTGCTTCACTGGCAGACATTTGCATCCTGGCTGCCAGTCCGTAGGAAGCAATGCGTGCATCAAGTTCAGGAGTATGAGGCCGCTGAGTCCGGTGAATTTCATCAAGCCGGTTCAGCAATCTGGTCGCTGATTCAGTCACTGCAGTCGATTGATCGTATTGTTGTTTCAAGTTGAGAATCGGAGATCCGGTCGGTCGTAGCCGTGTTCCCTGATATAAGGGTGGTAAAAAGCCTGCTGTCCAGTTTCGAGTCCCGTTCTTCGGCATCCCGAGTGGATCGTTCAAGACAACGTACGCTGGCAAGTTTTGATTTTCGGTTCCGAGTCCGTAAGTGGTCCAGGCTCCGAGAGTTGGATAGCCCATGAAGAGTCGGCCACTATGAATTTTGTACAAGGCGTTGTCATGATTCGGGTGGTCGGTCCACATCGAGTGGATCATGCAGAGATCGTCGGCCATCTTCGCTGTGTGCGGTAAGATGTCCGCAAACCAGTGCCCGGATTCTCCATGCTGAGCCATCTTGTACTGGCCCCCCATGACCACGCCGACTTCGGCTGTGCTGGTGTTGCCAAGCTCTTCGACGCTTCCCGGGAACGGTTTGCCGTCATACTTGTTCAGGACCGGTTTCGGATCAAACAGGTCCATCTGGCTGGGTCCGCCATTCATAAAGAGTTGAATAACAGACGTTGCACTCGCAGGGTGATGCGTTGGCTTCGGGCCCAGGGTGTGAACCGTATTCGCTGGGGGATGCTCTTTCTCTTTGGCGAGTGCGGACTGCCCTCCAAAGAAATCCTGACAAAAGAGATGCGTTAACGCTGCGCCAAGGAGCCCATCGCTCGTGCGGGAAAAGAAATCTCGTCGTGTATGCTGAGTCGTCATCCGAAATCCTATCGCGACCTCTGTTGCCGCAGGCAAAAAGAAGAAGTTCGATCAAGCCACTCATTCAGGGTAACAGCGTCTGAAAATAAATGGGGTTTTACCCTTGCTAGCGCCTGACGAATCACTCCTGGTCACAAATCACTAATCGATGTACAAAAAGGCTGCGGAATTTAAAATCGTGTGGCAGTATGTTTCTAACGGCTGCGGAGCTTCTCCGTCCGATTCTGATAGCATTTGTAACTCTTTGATTGCCTCGATTCCGACCTGTTTTTCCTGATCCGTTGGGCGGCGAGACAACATTAACTCGTAAACATGCTCAATCTGTTTTTCGAGATTATCTTTATCCGAGCCTGGCAGTTCATCGCGGACTCGTTTTGCGAGGATTTGTGAAAGTTCATAAACTCGGCTGTTGTTCATCAGCATCAGGGATTGTGGCGAGACAATCGAAACTGTCCGGGAGACGCAATTCGGGCCCATCTCCGGGTAGTCGAACGTTTCCATCATGGTCGGAATTTCGGTGCGGCGGTATTGGACATACAAGCTTCGTCGCCAGCCGCCCGTTGAGGTTGGATTCGCACTGACTAAACCATCGCGATCGATCGATACGGAATCAGGGGGGCCGCCGGGTGAGAAGTCGAGTTTCCCCGAAATAAACAGAGTGGAATCTCGTAGTGCTTCAGCGTTCATTCTTCGCATAGGCATTCGGGAAAGCAGGATATTTGACGGGTCGCGCTCCAGGTGTTGCTCAGTCACACGGCTTGCTTGGCGATACGTTTGAGAATTCATAATTAAACGGTGCATCTCCTTGATGCTCCAGCCACGTTGCATGAACTCAACAGCCAACCAGTCGAGCAGTTCCGGGTGCGAAGGCCGCTCTCCTTTCTTACCAAAGTTATCCAGTGACGCGACGATTCCTGTTCCGAAATGGTGATACCAAATCCGGTTGACCATCACCCTTGCTGTTAACGGATGATCTGGTTGAGTGAGCCAGCGTGCAAAGGCAAGTCGCTGACCAGTTTTCGGAGTTCCGTCCGGAAATGGAGGTGCGTATTCAAACGGTGTTTGACCGTCCGTCAATACCGACGGAACCCCCGGTCCCACGAATGTTCCGGGATTGTTGTGTTCACCTCGTAACAGAACGTAAGTCGGCGTCGGTTGACCTCGATCCCAGAGCGCACGAATCGTTGCTGGGGGCACCAACTTTGACTGCACTAACTGAATCTCTTTTTCAAGCTGTTGGGTTTTCAAGCGGGCAGCTAAGACCGCTTCTGGTTGTTCCTCATCCGGAAGTAAATCGGCACGAATCAGTTTCTCGACGAGAATTCGCTGGGGGAGCGTGCGGTTATTGTCAGCGATCTTTAAAGCTGCCAGCGTCGCTGTGCGATCAGCTTCAGACTGTTCGGGATGATGGGACTTTAGCACCGCGATTTGTGCGGCAGCTGTCGCTTTCTTCAGTTCATTTTGAAGTGATTTCAGTTCCTTCAAAACTTGAGGGTTGACGGCCTGAATCCGCTCAAGGTGTTCCTGCGTTGCAATATCGAGTTTGCGATTCTTGAAGCTGAGCCAGTCATGTTCATCAAAGGCTCCCTTGAAGATTGCTTTGAAGCGATAGTAATCCCGATGCGGAATAGGGTCGTATTTATGTGAGTGACAACGCGCGCAGCCCATTGTCAGGCCCATGACTCCCGATCCCAGAACTTGAATGGCGTCACTAATCACACCAATACGTTCGGGAACATAATTCATCGTCCGGGAACCTGTCTGGTCGATTCCCATGCGAAGAAATCCGGTGGCGATTAAGTTGTTCACCATCTCTTCAGTCACAACTGAAGCCCGCTCGGCGTCGAGCAATTCATCACCCGCGATTTGCTCAAGCAAAAAGCGATCATACGGCTTGTCTTCATTGAACGAACGGACAACATAATCCCGGTACTTCCAGGCCACCGGGCGAATCGGATCAGCGGAAACGCCTCCTTCAGAATCAGCGTAGCCCGCGACATCCAGCCAGTAACGCCCCCAGCGTTCTCCATAATGCGGAGATGCCAGTAGTTCCTCAATCATTTGCTGATACCAGTCGACCGCTGACGATGTTCGCCATTTCTCCCACTCTGCAACACTCGGTGGGATTCCAATTAAATCGATGTACGCACGTCGAATGAGTGTTGACCGGTCTGCTTCAGGTGAGAACGTGAGCTGATTCTCTTTCAGCTTCGACAAGATGAAATCGTCGACTGAATTTTTATCCGAATTGACCTCTGGTGTTTGAAACGCCCAGTGCTGTCGGTCCTCATCCGTCACCAGAAGATCAGGTTCTCGAGTGGCGATGTCCGGTTTGATATCGAGGACTGGCGCGCCTGCCGAGATCCATTCTTTCAGTTTTTCAAGCTCAGAATTTGGCGGACGTCTAACAAAAAACTTGAGCAACAGTCGATGTGGTGGGCAAGCTTCGCTTTCGACCCGCTGAATCATCAAGCTTTCATCCGGCTTGCCGGCAATCAGTGCGGGGCCACTCTCGCCCCCCTTGAGGATCGATTCGGGGCTTCGCAGATCGAGCTTGCCATCTTGTCGCTGTGCACCATGGCACGAGACACATCGAAGATGAAGAATCGGCAGCACATCATGCTGCGAAAGTTTTTCTTCTTCAATAGAAACAGGACGTTCGGACTTTGCTCCCTGCGAAAGCCAGAGCCGAATTTTTTCGAGCTCTTGCTGAGTCAGTTGCGGTTGATCCTCTGGCGGCATCCCACCACCATCGAGCATGATCCACAACATGCTTTCGTCGACTGAATCTGCAATGGCAGATTCTCCCGATTCTCCTCCTTTGACCAAACCCGCCATCGACGAGGCGTTCAGCCCACCCTTACGAACTTTTTCTGAATGACACTTCCCGCAGCTTTTAGTGAAGATCGGTTGAATGTCTCGTTCAAAAAGAACCTCAGACTCATCAGCCAGGGAGACCGATCCAATCAGGCTCCCTAACAGACAGCAGGCGGCAACGGCAAAGTGGTTTGTGGGCATGACAGAATGTTTCAGGCTGCGCGATGAGGAACTCGACGTGAATCGAATCGACCTCGCACATCCTCAGGAACTGGGGAGTGAATGAAAGTGAAACGTCAACAACATTTCGGTAGGACAAATACACAATGAGTTTCATTGCGATATCAATGGTCGATTATACGACGACCGGTGTGATCCCACAACCTGCGTTTGCTTAACGAATGACTTGCGATTCAAGGATTTGTTGGGAGAGTCGGGCTCACGATCATGCCGAGAATCGTACGCTCTTTCTCCCAAATCATCGCTGACACTGACTCCGTCTTCGAATACCTATTCTTCTTTCGCCTCTTCCTTGGGGGCTGGCTGTTGTCCTTTTTTGGCATCCTTCACGGTTTGTGTTTTTAATTCCTGAAGGCGTAATTTCTGCCCGGGGGTGAGTAACTGCTCCATTTCAGCGTCCCGTTTTTTCAGAAGAGCTTTCATCTCATTTCGAAGTGCTTCGAGCTTGCTCTCATAGGCTCCCTGAACAGAGTACAGCTGCTGCCGTTGAGAATTGGTGACACCAAGTTTCCCGAAATAAAACGGGAGCCGATTTTGGGTATTTGACTTTGCAGCTGGGGCACTCTCTTGTGCCGAAACACTCGCAACGAACGTTGTAGAAACAATCAAGGCTGTCAGAAAAACGAGTGCATTAGAATTGAAACGAAGCATTGAATATCCCTTCAGGAGTAACGAAGATGAAAGACAGAGGCTGAACGCACGGTCTAAAACAACCGATCTCAGGTGTTTTTGATCACCCTGAGAAATGAGTCTTCCATGCAGCGGTAAGCCAGTTTTAACAATTAACAATACATGCTATCGCCGTCCGGGTGATACTGAATGACCACGCTAATCATTTGTTGTAAGTCATAGCAATAAAATATGGCCGTTCAAGTCAATAAAATACTTTTTTGAAGTATTATTTCCATGAGGTAATGCATTCGTGGAATTTACGATGCAAGTGATCAGGTATCAATAATAATTCATTAGGATCAGCTCATTGAAGTGTAAACACTCACGGCAGAAGTCGCTTTGTGATCGCGATGAGTTCCCTTACGGCAAAGTCGTTTTCATTGAGTTTGAGTGTTATGCTGCCGGTCATGTTCTGATTGACAGAGCATTATCCCTGTCGAAAGGGTGGGCAGAATATCCCGGTCGTTGTCGGGAATTGTTGAGCATTTCAGGAAGGGCGTAAAGTGATGCTGTTTCATCGGTTGCTTATTCTGATTCTCTCTATTGGAGCCTTCGGGCAAATCGCCCTGTGTCATGCCGGTGAGGTTGTCGTTGAGGAATATGCTCCGCAAGCCATCTCATTTCCGGCCTGCACACACCTGCTGGTGAGCGGTAAAACCGAAATCGTGACATCCGGAACCCGGTTGTTCTATCGCAAAGATCCCGGGATGCCATTTCAAGAGTCTCCCCTGAAAGGTTTGCGGGATGCTCATTCTGTCGCCTTCAACAGAGCGGACCAATTGTTCTATGTGACGGATACCGGTAATCATCAATTGCGGACGTTTCGTGATCCAGCTGGAAAGGAGTGGGGGAGCGGCGTTCACTCACTAGCGGGAACTCAGTTGGATCGACCTCATGACATTGTTGTAGACCCGAAGACTGGATGGCTCTTCGCTCTCAATCCGAATAACGGTCGCCTGTTTCGATTCAAATCACTGGACGAAAAGGCGACGGAGCTGGACCTTTCGGAACATCTTGGTTACTCGCGCGCATTGACGATTGCAAAAGAGAAACTCTACGTCATTGGTTCGAGTCGAGGGGTTGTGATCGAAATCGACGATTTCAACAAACAGGAATACACAATCCACAAGAGTTTCGGAAAGAAAAAAGATGCCCCGGCAGGCAGTTGGAAAACAACTGGCCTGGTTCTCAATGATGTCGACTACTTCGGAGGTTACTGGTATGCCACTTCATATTTCTGTCCCACATATGCTGGAGGCCAGGACTGCAACGAACACAAATTGATTCGTTATAAAACGTGGCGAGATTTCGAGACCGGGAACTGGGAGGATCTCAGCTCGCATTTACCGGAGGACGTTGTCCCTTATTACCTGACTCCGACAGACCACGCACTTTACATCGCAGTTTTCCGGCATGAAAAGACAAAACCTTTCAATAAGGTTTTCCAGCTCCGTTCATTATCGACAATAAATGATTGAATGAATTTCGCGTGGTTGTTTAAGGTGATCAGGCATATTGACATGCCTCTCGCCGGAATGCTCATGTCGATTAAACTGAAGGCCGTCTGTATGTTGGGTCAGGGAGGCTCTCATGATCAAGAATTTGGTTCAGGGAGTCTCAATACGACCGTGATGCCCAGTGCTGCAATGGCGAGGATTGAGAGCGAGGGGATCAGCGAGAGGTTCCCGAAGTACAGCGACAGGCTGACTGCAATGACGACGGCAGCGATTGCTTGAACCTTCACGTCTCGGCGCACGACTCCGCGAGTCTGCCAGTCATCCAGAATTGGCCCGAAGTATTTTGAGTTCAGCAACTTCTCGTTCAATTTCGGAGAGCAACGGACGAGAAAGTAACTGGTCACCAGAAGAAAAGGGGTTGTTGGAATCCCGGGCAACAATATTCCGATCACCGCAAAAAGAAAGAAGATTCCGCTCACTGCAAGGTAAGCCAGCCGTCTCCAGCCTGATACGACTTTCTGTTGCAAAGAGCCAGCCAGATTCCTGATCGGCGCAGGGCTTTCAGTTTTTTGTTGCGAGCTATGACGCTCTTCCGATTCACGACTCTGAGGCATTTCCGACTCATTAAATTAATAGACGCCTCACATCTTCGTTGATCCAGACCAGTCTGTAAACGATATACGTGCAGCCGCTGTCGGCGAGTTCTCAATCCAGTCAGGTCGTTCGTGCAGGAGTAAGTGCCCCGGGTGAGAGTGCCTGAAAGTGTGAACGCACATTGCTCTGTATTTATGCATTCTGCATTGGCATGAACACATTTCGCATCACACCCACGTCAATCTCCCTCTCATGCTTTCCATGCGAAGACGTGTTCGTTCCTTGCATCTGTGCGCGGATTGATGTTCAATAATGTGAGCCGGACTCTACAGTTTTCTGCACATAAACAGGAGCGTCTTCATGAACGAACACGATTCGAAGCCGACAACGACTGACGCAGGGGGCCCTGTTTCCAGCGACGAGCACTCGCTGACTGTTGGTCCCGATGGTCCGATCTTACTGCACGATCATTACCTGATTGAACAGATGGCCAACTTCAATCGGGAGCGGATTCCAGAACGGCAACCTCATGCGAAGGGCTCCGGCGCGTTTGGGCACTTCGAGGTGACCAATGATGTGAGCGCCTATACCAAGGCGGCTCTGTTTCAGCCGGGGACGAAGACCGACACGCTGATTCGCTTTTCCACAGTTGCTGGCGAGCGAGGAAGCCCCGATACATGGCGTGATCCGCGGGGCTTCGCGTTGAAGTTCTATACCAGCGAGGGCAACTATGACATGGTTGGGAATAACACGCCTGTGTTTTTCCTTCGCGATCCTTTGAAGTTTCAGCACTTTATTCGATCTCAAAAACGACGTGCCGATAGTGGTCTCCGCGACCACGATATGCAATGGGATTTCTGGACGTTGTCACCCGAGTCGGCACATCAGGTCACCTGGCTGATGGGGGACCGTGGGATTCCGAAGAATTGGCGGCAGATGAACGGCTATTCGAGCCACACCTACATGTGGGTGAACGCCAGTGGTGAGCGGTTCTGGGTGAAGTACCACTTCAAAACCGATCAAGGGGTCGACTATCTGACACAGGATGAGGCGGACCGGCTTGCCGGTACAGACGGCGATTATCACCGGCGAGATCTCTTCGATGCCATCAAACGGGGTGAGTATCCCACCTGGTCGCTCAAAGTTCAAATCATGCCGTTCGAGGAAGCCAAGACATACCGCCTGAATCCATTTGATCTGACCAAGGTCTGGCCGCACGGCGACTATCCACTCCATGATGTCGGGCGATTAACCCTCAACAGAAATCCGACTGACTTCCATACGGAGATCGAGCAGGCTGCATTTGAACCGAACAATCTGGTGCCGGGGATCGGCATTAGTCCTGACAAAATGCTGCTTGGTCGCATGTTTGCCTATGCCGACTCACACCGGCATCGTCTCGGGGTGAATTACAAGCAAATCCCCGTCAATCGACCACAGAGTCCCGTCCACAGTTACAGTAAAGATGGACAGATGCGGATTGATAACGTCAGCGACCCGGTTTACGCTCCAAACTCGAAGGGTGGTCCAAAGGCGGATGGCGAACGCTATCCCGAGTCCGCAACCTGGTCGGCCGATGGTGAGTTCACGCGGGCTGCCTATACGCTTCGCAAGGACGATGACGACTTTGGTCAGGCCGGCATTCTGGTGCGTGAGGTCATGGACGATGAGCAGCGCGAGCGACTGGTCTCCAACGTCGTCGGTCATCTTAAGGCAGGCGTCTCTGAGCCAGTTCTAGAGCGCGCGTTCGAATACTGGTGCAACGTCGACAAGGAAATCGGGGATCGCATTCGCAAGGGAGTGACTGGCAGCTAGGGCATTTTTAATGCTTGTTGTGCGGAAGCAAAATAAAAGGAGGCCGGTCAAGTTGACCGGCCTCCTGATTTCGCAATCTGATATGAATTCGCTCTAGCAATATCTAAACAAATGGCCGTGCATCCAGTGTGGAGACGATTTTCGCTGTTTTGCTAGTGGTTCTAAAAACTGACTGCATGAGCCGTGAGGCTCAACTTTTACTGAATGTTTTGAGCGAGTCTGGGACCGAGTGCAGGGCTCTCAGGTCGTGAGAGTGGCCTTGTTGCACGGGTTCCAGAGAAGTCTATTGGAGAGGTTCCTCTCGCATCAGAGGGCTCGCAAAACTGTTCAGAAACTGACTGGAAATGTCGAAACATTAGCCAGCGACGTTGACGTTCTCAGCGCGTGGCCCTTTAGGACCTTGCCCACGCTCGAATTCAACTTCTTGTCCTTCGGACAGGTCTTCAAAGCGAACACCTTCTAGTGCAGACATGTGAAAGAAAAGATCTCCCTTGTCTGTTTCGATAAATCCAAAACCTTTGTCAGTTAGTTTACGGATGCGACCAGTGGCCATTTCAGTACTCTCCAAAAATAAAAAGTCGTGGCTCCACGTCGTTGAGCCGGAAGTTACACAAACGGGGCTGAGACTATTCAGCGCCTTCATTTGTATTCAGTGATTCTCTTTCAAGTTCCCGTTGATGATTCTCGGCACAGGCTGGGCAAACGGTTGCTTCCCGAACAATTTCCTGACCTGAACCACCCTTGTCGAAGTCTTTTTTGGGGCTACTTCGTCGTGCGCCGCGTCCTCGAAATCCGCCGCGTGCGGCTTGGCTGCTGCCCCCTCGCTCATTGTAAGTTTTATCCCGAGTTACCAGAATAATTTTTGAAGATCGAGTCCCCGCTGGGACCACCGTCTCACACAATTGGCATCGAAACATTATTTCTCCAGGGTATAATTGATGTTCATTCTCGGTGAGCAATCGACGGTTTCCGAGACAATCAGAAATGAGGCCTCATCATTCAATTGAGGCAAGACTTCATAAAGCAAAATCGCAGCCATCACCAACCCAGTACAGAAAATAAGGGTTGGGACTTCTCTGCGCGATTCGAATTCGATTGCTGCCACCTTGTCCGAGCGGAAAGGCACATTGAAGAGGTTTCATCCGAAGCGAAGCCCGCAATCAAAGTTGAGGAGAGACGCCGAGATGACAACGCAAGTAATGGTAACTGTAGCAATGGTAACAGTATCAGCGAAAACAGTAGCCAGTATGGCTGAAAGCCTAACAATGACGCAAAAAGCAAAGTAACGATCCCAATCACGAACTCGGGCGATGTATCGTAGAAGAGCCGTAACCGTATTCTTCAAGAAGGTAGAGACCGACTTCGAATGGTTGGAATCATCACAAACTCACGACCGAAAATATATTTCCTAGAATTAGAACAAAAAACAGGCTCTAAAGCAAATCCTCTTTTGAAAATCGCAGGGTCGTCGCGTTTTTGAATTAATGGCGGAGAACTTCAGTCTTTTCTGGTCGCGCGGTGTCGCAGAGTTCGCCAGTGGGGCAATCTTCGCCGTCTGCGCAAGGTCCCGAAGTTCTACTAGAGCAGTTTGCTCTCCCATGTGCCCGTGAAGAACGCATTTCTCTAGTAAAATTGCTGTTCGCCACGAGGCAGAACCTGTGCACCAATTCGAAAGGTGCTCTAAGTTTGCATCTTCATATCACTGAAGTCCGTTCTGAGCAACAAGCCGGGGAGGGGATCCATCAATGCGAGATCAGGTCGATCTCTGATGCGAAGTCGGATGAGTTCGCTCAGCTTCCCGGGATTGCACTTCGAGAGCCTGTTCTTCAGAATCGTGGCATCGATAATGCGTCATATCAGACAGACTCCACCACGGACACGATAGACCTATTGCATGCCTGTACAGACTGTTCGTATTCAAACCGGCTGCCGACTTCATTTCGGCCCACTTTCTCATCGCCCCGAACGCGGAAGACATTTCGGAGGGATCGGGATGATGGTCAAAAATCCCGGTTTTTTACTCGTTGCAAAGCTGAGTGACAGCGATGGAGAGCCATCTCAGGAGCAAGCAGCAGGCCTTCTCGCCAGAATCCAAGCTAACTGTCCGGAGTGGAAGCCGATTGCTTTCGAGCTTGTTGAATCAATTCCGGGTCATGTCGGGCTTGGATCGGGGACTCAACTTGGAATGGCACTCTCCGAGGCAATGGGGATTCTCCACGGGGAGACGGAGCTCACCGCCCAGCGGCTGGCAAGTTACTCTCGGCGTGGTCAGCGGTCCTCGATTGGATTGCATGGGTATATGGAAGGCGGATTTCTGGTCGATGCAGGTCACCGGCAGGAAGAAGTAATCGGGCAAATTGCCTGCCGCTATGATTTCCCGGAGGACTGGAGAATTCTGCTGGTGACTCCGGAAGAAACCACGGGCATGCATGGTGATGATGAAACCTTGACGTTCGCAAAACTCTCACCGATGAGCCAGGCGAGAACCGGGGAGTTGTCGCGGTTGACGCTGACTGAAATCCTGCCATCGCTCAAACATTCCGACTTCGAGTCATTCTCTAAAGCGATTCGTGCTTATGGGGAACTGGTCGGAGAATTTTTCTCGTCGACACAAGGGGGAGACTACTCGCACCCGGAGATGGAGCCTTTCGTCAATCGGCTTTCAGAGCAGGGGGTACGAGCTATTGCTCAATCTTCCTGGGGGCCGACAGTCAGCATTTTTGCAAAAGACGAGTCAGAAGCTGAACGCATCTTTTCGCTGATCAAATCGGACGAGAGTGGTCAGCGCTGGACTGTTCGTATCACGTCCCCGATGAATCATGGCCGAGTTGTTTCGGTGGATTGATGGGGGCAAAAAACAAGTGTCAAAATTGAATCCAAAGTGAGGTGAATGGCATATGCCGACTCATGTGTTGATATGATAACAGCGACCTGACCTGCTTAGAGTATCTTTCGAATTGGTTTGCAGGTTCTGCCTCGTGGCGAACAGCGATTTTATTGATGAAGCGCATTCTTCACGGGTGCAAGAAGCACGAACATCTCTCACGCACACCACAGCTGGACTACTTTAATCGTTACTGTATTACTCGGATTTTGATCCCATGGTCATGTCTTGTTAGAGCGAAGGAATTCAAACGGTGCAATCATGACTATTGAGCCTGCCCTCCCGTCAGACCGAGAAACCGAGCCCTCGCTGCACCGTTCTATGCTGAGGCAAAACTCTATCCTGAGGCAAAACGCACGAGAGTCCTCTCGAAGCTGGCGGACTCTTCTTGCCATTGTTACGACAATGGCACTGAGCGGGTGTGTCCAACAACCTCCTCCGGAAAAGGACTCTTCTTCAAAAAATGAGTCGCATACGGAATCGCCTGTTGAGACGAAAGCTGTTGCTCCAGCTCCGATTCCGCAGGAAAAGTTTGTCGGGAGTCAGGTTTGTGCAACCTGTCATCAGGAGCAATTCGACACGTACTCGCTCAGCGCTCACAGCCAGTCGCTCTCGATTGTCGATCCAGATGCTGAACCCGCAGATGGAGAATTTGTGCATGATAAATCGCAGCACACATTTTCAATCTTTCGTAAGGATGGAAAACTTTATCACCGGGACGAATTGATTGCCGATGGCGAAGTCATTGCTCAGGCAGAGCATCCGTTGAAGTATCTGATCGGTTCGGGGAAACACTCCAGATCGTATCTGGTCGAGGCTGACGGGTTTCTGATGGAATCTCCTGTCACCTGGTATGAGTCGAAAAAACGCTGGAGCGTTTCGCCCGGTTATGATGTCGAGTCTCCAGTCAGTTTTGAACGGGCTGCTGATGTCGGTTGCGTTGTGTGTCATGCCGGGAATGTAGAGCGAGTTGCCGGGAGCTTGCATCGGCTGAAGTTTCACGAACTTTCCATCGGGTGTGAAAGGTGCCACGGTGCCGGCGGAGACCATGTTGACCTTGCACAGGCTCAAGGCGATCAACTTCTTGAAGCGAAACCACTTGAAGCGACCCACAGTGATCATCCAGATAATCACATTGTTCACCCCGGTAAGCTGTCTCGAAAACTCTCAGAAGACATTTGTGCTCAGTGTCACCTCAGAGGACAGGCGACAACTTTTCTCCCGGGACAAAGTCCGGAACGATTTCGTCCGGGGCAAGACCTTGCGTCGAATCGGATCGACTATTTCTTTGATTCGAAGAACGCCCAGATGTCGGTAGTGGGACATGTCGAACAGATGAGGCTCAGCCGTTGCTACACGCAAGCGGAAACCTTCACTTGCACGACCTGCCATGATATGCACGCTCCGCCTCCTGTTGAGAAGGCGAGTTTCTTTCGAAACAAATGTCTGACATGCCATCAAGTCGATTCTTGTGGTCTCGCAGAGGATCACGAACAGCGAGTGCTCAAGTCAGACAATTGTACAACCTGTCACATGCCGCAAAGCGAAACCGATATCCCTCACATCGCCTTCACGCACCATCGCGTTGGAATTCACGACGATTCCGATGTGAACGTGGCAGCAGTTGAGCAGCCCCAGGTCTCCCGATTAAAACCACATCAAGCACCTGCGACTTCCAGTCAAGCACTTGAAGATCGAAATCTTGGTCTGGCTTACCTGGAAGTTGCACCGGCACAGCCATCTGAAGCTGCGTTTCGTCAATACTTTTCTTCTGCGGTGCAGCGGCTCAACAAATACAATCGAGCCCATCCTGGAGATGGGGATGTTCAGGCGGCTCTCGCTCAGGTTCTTATGGATCAAGACCCGCGAGTCAGTTTGAGGTACGCTCTAAGCAGTGACAGCCTGCCGTCGAGCTCGCCGAAGTCGAAGGTCAATGCACTTCTCGTGCAGGCTCTGCTTGCGTATCGAGAACAGAGACCGACTCTGGCGATTGAGCCCTTACTGGAACTTCAAAAGCTGAGACGATCGTCAGACGATACCTATTTGCTCGGGCTGTGCATGCAGGGGATCAACAAGGAAGAGGCGATTCAGCACTTCAGAAAAGCCTCTGAAATTCAGCCTTTCCGCCCGGACATACTCAATTCGCTGGCGAATCTTCTCCGAGAAACTGGAAAGACCGAAGAAGCTGATGAAGTTGAGAAACGCTCGCTTCTGCTCATGAAAGTTTTGGACAGAAGCGAGCCTGAACCTTTGTAAGATTTTTCGAATTGCTATTCGCCCTCTGCCTCGTGGCGAACAGCAATTTCACTGGTAAAACGCGTTCTTCACGGGCACATGATAGAGCAAACTGCTCTATTACAGCCCCAGCCAAGGAAGTGACGCCTTCGCAGGCGGAAGCTTGACGAGTTCGACGCCATGGACGTCGGGGTGATCAAGCACTTCTTTGATCGCAGCTTCGGACGGTTCGTTGTCGAGGTTGAGAACGGCGATGGCATCTCCACCCGGTTCGTTCTTCTCGCGCCCTAAAGCCATGTGAGAAATGTTCACTTTGTGCTTCCCGAATGTTGTTCCGATTGCACCAATGAGTCCCGGAACATCTCTGTGTCGATAGATCAACAGAAGTCCATCAAGGTACGCGTCAAGTTGATACTCATTCAACTTTACGAGTCGCAGGAAGTCATTTCCGAATGTCGTTCCGGCAGCTGTGATTTCACGTTTGTCGGTGATGAGTGTGGCGGAAATCATTGTCGCAAATGCACCTGTTTCCGTCGTTGACGTTTGGGTGATTTCGATGCCACGGTCTCTGGCAGTCATGTCAGAATTGACGATGCTGACGCTGTCATTCAAGGCAGCTGAGAGAAGTCCGGAGGTGAAGGCACTGGTGATCAGATTCATCGGCTTCGAACAGACATCCCCACGATACTGGAGCCGCGCCCCTTGAATCCCTTCCCCATGTGAGGTTTGAGCCAACAGTAAACCGAGTCGGTAAGCGAGGTCGAGATAGGCCCGTGATCCTTCGAGTTCCTTGCCTGAGATCGGAACCATATTCACAGCTGAGCGGACTTCGTTTTTCGTCAGGAAATTACAAACGATGTCAGCAGCTTCGACGGCAACCTGTTCTTGAGCTTCATCGGTCGATGCCCCCAAGTGCGGAGTGCAAAGGACGTTGGGGAAGCTGGCGAGTTTGTCGTTGGCACCCGGCTTTTCAGTGACGTAAACATCGAGTGCCGCTCCACCGACGTGTCCCGATTCGAGACCCTCAATGAGAGCTTGCTCATCAATGATTCCGCCCCGGGCACAGTTGATCAGGCGGACACCTTTCTTCATCTTCGCCAAACGCTCAGCGTTGATAATGCCACGTGTTTCATCGGTCAGCGGGGTATGGACAGTGACCAGATCGCACTTCACCAACAGTTCGTCAATATCGCGATACAGTTCGATATTCTGCTGGTCGGCTCGTTCTTCGCTGAGGAATGGATCGTATCCCAGAACGTTCATTTCAAGGCCATTGCAGCGTTTGGCAACTGCGAGACCAATTCGACCCAAGCCGACAACGCCGATCGTCTTGCCCGCGAGTTGGGTTCCCGTGTACAGCTTGCGATCCCAGCGACCTTCTCTCATCGACTGAGACGCCGGACCGGTGTTTCGGCACAGACCCATCATCATGGCAATGGTCTGCTCCGCAGTGCTGAGAGTATTTCCATCAGGTGTGTTGGAAACAATGATTCCCTGCCGAGTCGCAGCTTGGAGGTCAATGTTATCGACTCCCACGCCCGCCCGGGCAATCACCTTAAGGCGTTTCTGGCCGGTCAGGACATCTTCCGTCAGCTTTGTTCCACTGCGAATGACAACCCCGTCAGCATTCTGCAAAGCTGCTTTGAGCGCCTCGACGTCCTGGTGAATGTCTGGTTGGTAGTCCAGCTCAATCTCCGGGTGTTCCTCGAGGAGTTTCAAGCCGATAGGGGACAAATTATCACTGACGAGCACGCGAAACATGGGTGATCTTTCTGAGGGCAAAGATTCGACATCTTTATTCTACTGTTCACTTGAACAGTTTTTGGATTATGCTTGGGACGATGATCCAGACCGTGTAGCATAGAGGACAGCTAGAACGCGCCAAGCGTTCGGGTTCGGGATATAGAGAATGAGAATTTCACGGGGCATTTTCGGCGCTTCTCGTGCACCTGAAACTCACTTTGATGATTTTCATAGCCGGCTCGCCGCAAGATAATACGTAATAACCAATATTGGATTTGCTCTAGAGCATCTTTCGAATTGGTTTGCAGGTTCTGCCTCGTGGCGAACAGCATTTTTCCTAGAACCAGTCCGAAAACCTCTGAAATAGGTGCTTTCCTCAACGTTTGAGAGAGCAACTTCACGTTTCAGGACCAGTTCTAGAAAAATGCGTTCTTCACGGGCACACGGTAGAGCAAATTGCTCTAGCGAAGCTCTGTTCTTGAGAAAACTGACACACAACTTTGAGACAATATCTTATGAATGCTGAAGAACTGCGGAGTATCCAAACGCCGCTCAAAGAAAAATATCGCTCTGAGCCGGACTCTGCCCAGTCGACGCTGATGGCACGAGGCAAAGTCAATTTCGAAACCATTTCCTGTCAGATTGAACATGAGTCTGAAGCCCCCCGGGTTCCCGGCTTACATCCCATGGCAGGAGGCGATGGCAATTTTTCCTGCCCAGCCGAGATGCTGCTCGAAGCCTTGATTGGCTGTGCAGGAGTGACACTGGGTGCGGTTTGCACAGCGATGGAAATTCCGGTCGACTCCGCAATTCTTGTGGCAGAAGGAGACATGGACTTTCGTGGCACGCTGGGAGTGAATCGAGAGATTCCGGTGGGATTCACTGCGATCCGTTTGCGATTTGAAATCGCTTCCTCAGCTTCTGACGAAAAACTTGCCAAAGCAGTTCAACTTGCCGAACGGTACTGCGTCGTGGCACAATCTGTGAAGAATGTCTCTGCGAACTGGATTCGTCAGTAAGATTTTCTCAGGCAGAGCGAATAGAAGAGGTCGAGATCCCTTAACTGGAGCGGGCTGCTGTCAAATTCAACAGATGATCCACTGACAATCTATTGCCCAGCGTGCAATGAAGCATTTCTGGGGATGACGCACGACATGAACTGTCCGCAATGTTCGATGCCGGTTCCATCCGCGGATATTTCGCTGTTGCAAACAATGCTCTGGAAATCCTCCCCGGACTGGGCACACGCGACCCCGACAGATGGAGGGCCTAAGAAAGATCGGCTGGATGAACTGGTCGGAAAAACGCTGGATAAATATCGGGTTGAATCTCTGCTGGGTCGCGGAGGAATGGGATGGGTCTTTCTGAGTCGGCACTTGCAGCTGAATCGCTCGTGTGCCATCAAAGTTCTTTCCCCGTCGCTACTCGATACCGATCCCGACTATCTCGATCGATTTTGCACAGAAGGTCAAGCTGCCGCGTCGATGGTGCATCCAAACATCGTCACCGTCCATGCCATTGGTCAACATGGTGGATTGAACTTTCTGGAGATGGAATTCGTTCCGGGTCGATCGCTGCAAAACATGCTGCGAACCGGTCGCCTGATGGTCTGGCGGGCCACGACGCTGGCTCTCGGGATTGCCAACGGTCTGGGAGCCGCTCATCGTCTTGGAATCATTCATCGAGATTTGAAGCCGGACAACGTTCTTTTAACACATCATGGAATCCCGAAGATAAGTGATTTCGGTTTAGCGAAACGGGTCCATGGAAACGTCGTTCATGAAATGCCCGGAGTCCTCGCCGGAACACCGCATTTTATGGCTCCTGAAATTTTCGGTGGAGAATCTGCCAGCCCCGCCAGCGATGTCTACGCACTGGGAGTCTGCTTTTACTACATGCTCACCGGCCGACTTCCTTTCCCTCGCCGGAAAATGTCCGATTTAATATCGGCAGTGACGACCGAACAGGCCCCCAGCCTTCGTGAGTTGAGACCGGAGGTTCCTCTGGAGGTGTGTGAGTGTTTGGGGCTGATGATGGAGAAAAGTCCTCGAAATCGACCACGTGACGGGATTGAGGCGGCACAACTCCTGCAAGCAGTGCTCGGACAAGTCAGAGACCTCGATACTCTATTGCATGAAGCCTTCGATCACGAACGGGATGTTCGCTGGAAAAAAGCGGAGGAGAATTATCGCATCGATGTTTCACTTGCTGACGGTCGCAAGCAGGTTGTCTTTCTCTCCCATAGCGAGCATCGGTTTCACGAACGTCTGCTTCAAATTTATAGCGTCTGTTGTCCTGCTGAGACCCATTACTTCTCAGCGGCACTCCGTTTGAATTCTGTGATTTCACACGGTGCTCTGGCAATCCGTGAGATCAATGGAGAGGAGTTCTTTGTCATCTCAAACGCCTACCCCCGATCGACAGTTGATGGTGAAGAAATTCGCAAAAGCGTTCTCGAAATCGCAACTCACGCCGACGCAGTGGAGTCTCTCCTGACCGGCCAGGACGTCAATTAGAGCAGTTTGCGATACCGTGAGCCCGTGAAGAGGCAATTGCTGGACCATCAATTGTCTTACCATTACTCTTCAAGTGTGCCCCACTTCGCGTTGAGAATTGTCGCATGATGGCCGTTGTCGGAGGAGTCTTTGAGGACGTCGCCGGTCCCTTCGTCGCAGTGATACAAAGCGACCGTCTGTTTGTCGGCGGTCAACCGTTCTGTTGGGATGTAGTCTGAATCGTATCGGGCGAAATTTGAGAAGCGAATCTCATCGATCGTGCCATCAAACGGGAGGTGATTGCTCCCCTTGGTTGACCATGGATTCAGGTCGATTCGACTCGACAGACTCGATGGCAAAATCTTTAAATCTTGCACGCCAAGCAGTTTCCCGTCAACGAATAATCGCAACTGCTTGCCCGTGGAGACGACAGCAATTTGAAGGGGCTTGTGCAACGGAAGCTTCTGCAATCGCACTTCTTCCCATGCGGGCTCAACATCTTGGTTAGAGCGCATCCACGTCAAGGATTCATGGTGCTGTTTAAGTACAAGCGCCCCTGCGAATGAAACGAGCGTGCGATGTTCTTTTTCCGCGACATGAGAGAACGGTGTGATGGTCAGTTCGATCGTCATTGGAGCATCGAGTTTGATGAATCGCGGAAACTCCGCAATTCTGCCTACTTTGTCCAGATCACCTGCAGGGGATATCGCGTAGTTAATCGTCGCTGGAGCAGGGGCCAAGTGGGCAGAATTGGCTTCCACATTCACCCATTTCGCTCCATTGATCTCGCCATGGTGGCCGTTGCCAGAGGAGTCTTCGAGTGTGTTACCGATCCCTTCGTCGAAGTGGTAAAGTGCGAGAGTCTGATCCTCTTTGGTAAGTCGATCTGCAGGCGTGAAGTCCTCTGTATAACGGACATCGCCTGAAATACGGACTTCATCAATGATCCCGTCCAGGAAACCATCAACTCCTGCCGGGTAGGCACCAAGTGCAAAATGCGGGGCGCCATTCGAGAATCGACCTTGGGGAGCATCTGCAGTCGAGACCAATTTGCCATCCACGAAAAATTTCAACTGCTTTTGGTCCCAGGTCCCTGCCACGTGCAGACGTTGACCAATGGGAATGGGTTGCTCGTAAAGGGCTCGCGACTTACCTGCAGCTTGTGCAAGGACAATCCCGGCGGAATCCCCTCCCATCGTAGTGATGCCGATCCCTCCTCCGTTCTGGTTGGAAACGATACCAGTTGTACCGTCAGTGCGACGCAGCCTCACATAGGCTTCCAGAGTGATTGGATGTGAACCATCAAACTCTAACGTCGGAATCGTCACCCAATCATCTTTACCGTCGAAGTCGAGGCCCGTTTGGGAGACTGGTCGGTGCTCAGTGACCTCGGCCCACTTCGCTCCGACGATTTTTCCATTGTGTCCGTTGCCGGAGGAGTCTTTGAGAGTGTTTCCGGTCCCTTCGTTGAAGTGGTACAGAGCGAGGGTCTCTTCGTCGCTGGTCAATTCATTTTGGGGAATAAAGTCAGTTTGATAACGGAGCGTTTTCGAGATGCGAATTTCATCGATGCTCCCTTTGAAACGAGATCCATCATGACCACCGATTTCGAGGCTCCCTTGGGGATTGAAACTCCCGCTGTAGTCACGCTCTTGAACGAGTTTTCCGTCGATAAACAGCTGCAACGATTGACCATTCCATTGACCTGCAATATGCGTGCGCCGTTCCCAGTCCTCAATTTTCGGACCGAAGACTTCGAGGCGTTTGTTGGATTCAGACCACCAGCCACCGAATTCCCAGCGACGAATGCCACCGACTTGAAGTGTCAACGGGTCAGAGACGCCATCATGGAAGATAATTACGTTGGAAGTTCCTTTTTCAGATGGCGTCACCCAGCCTTCAATGGTTAATGGAGGAGAGCCGGAAAGTTTTAATCCAGGAACTTCAACTCGGCTCGTCGTGCCATCAAAAACAAGTGCAGTCAACGGTTTGGAAGACTGTTTCGCTTCGGTTTCGTCATTACGTACCCACTTCGCTCCGACGATTTTGCCGTGGTGCCCGTTGTCGGAAGAATCTTCGAGAATATCGCCGAAACCTTCATTCATTTTGAATAGAAGCGCAGTCTGTTCGTCTGCGACAAGGTTTTGCTCTGGTTTAAAATCTTCCTGATAGCGTGCCGCGTCAGAAATTCGGAAATCGCGAATTTTCCCTTTAAAGTGAGTATGGATACTGTGCCCATCACTTCCGGGAGCAGCTCCCAATATTGCCCGTAATTCCGTCGGAGTTTGAGTGCGGCCCGCCTTGTGACTACGTTCAAGTTGAGAACTATTTCCGTTGATGTAAAACGTTGACTTGTACCCGTGGAGATCTGTTTGCCAAACGACCGCCACGTGAGTCCACTGTCCAGAAGGAGTGATTCTTGAAGAAACAACCCTGTCCCAGTTGCCCTTATGGTCAGTGCGATAGGCTGTCCAGGTATTTGCAAGGTGTTCTCCAAAACTTTCTCCCTCTCGGAGAATTTCCAAACGTGTTGAGACCCCGCTATTGAAAATAAACTGACGCTTCCCGGAATTATTGGCGGACCAAATCCAAGCTTCAACTGTGACAGGTTTTTCGGTAGAGAGTCGATCCTTGAGGGAATCGCTTAAGTGCAATTCGACGTAATCATTCTGCCCGTCAAATACCAGCGAGTTAGTATCTTCTTCTTGCGTTAGTTTGCTGGAAGAACTTCCATCGGGGGTTATTGACTCGGGCTCCGAGTTCTCAACCGGGCCTCCCGTCAGCCGCTCTTCAATCGCTGCCGGCTGTTCTCCGTTCAGCAATCCATCGAGTTGGTTATTATGGAGCACAACCGCTCGCAAAGACGTTTTACCATTTTTAGTGACGGTGAATTCTTCGACGTGCGTCGTCAGCCCGGCTTTCTTCAGCTGAAGTTGATGTTTGCCGGCAGAGAGTTTGATGATGTCTTGACCGTTTTTGATGACAACTTCTTCACCATCGACACTCAGCTGAATACCTGGATCGTCGAGCGTGATTTGCACATCGTATTTGCCGATGCGGACGATGAAGACAATCCCCAGCAGTAAGATCAATCCGCCCAGACCACCTGCGATCAGTAGATTCTTGTTGGGGGTCGAGGGTGTCTCTTTGCCAGCAGGCTTTGGTGTTGTTTTGCTGGTCGTTGCGATTTTCTTTTTACGGAGTTGTTCCGCGTAAGGTTTGGGCTGTTCGATTGAAATTAACGCTGGGTTCGATTCTTCATGAGCTGACGAAATTGCAGCGGGTTTAGGACCGTTCTTCCTCCCTTGAGCCTTCTTCTGCTTCTTATTCGGATTCCTTAAAACGTCCTGGAGGTCGGCTGCAACTTCGTTCATCGAGCTGTAGCGTTTCTTTAAATCACCCGCCATCATTTTCAGGCAAATGTTTTCCAGTCGAGGATCGATATTCGCGCGAAGCTCCGAAGGCTTCGCCGGGTTGTTGTTGCCAATCTGTTGCAGGATCGACATCAGGCTCCCTTTGTAGGGCATCTCACCGGTGATCAGCTCGTACATGATGATGCCGAGTGCGTAGATGTCTGCCTGTGGTCCGATGGCAGCTTGGTTTCCTTCAACCTGCTCGGGTGACATATACGCAGGCGTTCCGAGGATGGCTCCACTTTGTGTGACTTGCACATCGTCGCTGCTGCTACGTCGAGCGAGACCAAAATCCATCACCACCGGCTCACCATGCTGGTCGACCATGATGTTGGCCGGCTTGAGGTCTCGGTGAACGACGCCGATCTTGTGAGCTTGTGCCAGTCCGACCGCAAGTTTGCGAATGGTCGTCGCGATCTGCTTTTCAGAGTGAGATTTCTTCGACTTCGTAAAGTCTTTCAGCGGTCGGCCAGCGATATAGGCCATTGTGATGTAATGCTGCCCATCAATTTCGCCGACGTCGTACACTGGGCAAATATTGGGGCTGCGAAGGGTCGCAGCGGCGCGGGCTTCGCGATAGAAGCGCGCGAGCATCTCTTCTTCATCGACTTGGTTGAGGTCACCAAATTTCGGGATCTTCAGGGCGACATCACGGTCCAGCTGAGTATCCTTCGCCAGATAGACAGCTCCCATAGCTCCCTGACCGAGAACTTTTTGAATGGAGTAACGACCGAATTTCTCGGGGATGGAGATGTTCGTAGCGGCTGCTTCTCCCGCAGAGTGTCGCCTCGTCACAGACGTTTCGGAATCAGCTGTTCCGCGCAGGACAGTTTGTGCAGCGGTTTCGTCCGGCTTGGATGTTGGCTTGGCGACAGTTCTTTCCGTTCCTGAACGATCTTGAAGATCCTTTAAGATGTTGACGTTATCGAAGTGTCGTTTGAGTTCCTCAGTGTACTCGGCATGCTCAGCGATGAACTCCTCAGGCGTGATGTTCTCGCCTGAGTCCGTACGTTTCATGTATTCAACGATTAAATTGTTGACGACGACGCTCTGCTCGTCAGCCCCCGGGAGCTTCTCACTCATGACATTGGCCTGGTCACATTGATTTTGTCGACAGCTTCCCGGCAATGCAGATGCCGCAAACTGATTGACCTCAGTACTTAAGTTTTACAGCACCTCTTCCTGAAGAACTGACGATGTAACATGTTTCGTAGAATGTGAGTTACGTCAAATTCCATCTTGCCTCAATAACAGAGTTGAATTTTTACAAGAAATTCTATCTCCATTCCAAGTCTGCAACATTGCTTATAGGGAAAAAGACAGTCGTGGAGATTATTCTGCAAGATCAACAATTCCGCTCTCTTCTCAGGGCCCCATCTTCTAAGGCGAAATACCTGACGGGGGTGGGCGGTGAAATCTCAAAAAATATCATTTGATGTGCTGTTTTCCAGTTGCGTCGCGATAGAATTTGTCCCGCATACTGGTCCATTCCCGCTTCAGTTCTGCCAGTTTGTCAGGATTCGCTGAGGCAATGTTCGACGTTTCCGTTCGGTCTGTTTCGAGGTTGTAGAGTTCCCATTCGGCATCATCTCCAGAGATCACAGCTTTCCAGTCGCCTTTGCGGATAGCGTGGTTTGCTTCGTGCGACCACCATAACGTCCGGTCGTGGACTGCAGCGTCTTGCTGGAACAGGCTCGTCAGGCTTTTTCCCGGTGGTGCTGGAACCGGTTTTCCATTCCAATCTTTGAATCGCTCGGTCTTTGCCAGTTCAATCAATGTGGGGGCGATATCAATAACGTGTGCTGGAGTTTTGCGAAGTGAGCCTTTTTCCTTGATAACGTTGGGCCAGTGCGCGATGAATGGGGTGGCGCATCCCCCTTCGTGTGTCCACGTTTTATGGCGTCGGAACGGCGTGTTGCAGGCGGTCGACCAACCTGGCCCCAAACACAAATACGATTCTGCCGACCCCGGCGTTGCGGCGGGGTCGTGACCATCCGAACGGACCATGATTTCGGCGCTGGCTCCATTGTCGGAAAGAAACAGGATCAGCGTCTCCTCAAATGCTTTCATCTTTTTCAGCTGCTTGAGGACGCGACCGATTTCTTGGTCGACACGGTCAATCATGGCTGCGTGAAGCGCCATTTTATCTGCTTGGAATTTTTTCTGTTCAGGCGTGAGAGAGTTCCAGGGCACAGGTCGGTTCACTTCGCCATCACCCAGGATTTTCAGGTGATCCGGAAAGTGGTAGGGCGGGCCGATCTCTTCTTCGACTTCGGAGAGGTCTGCCGAGACAAGTCCCATCTCCTTGATCCGTTGCCAGCGTTCTTCTCTGATTTTGTCCCAGCCCTGGTGGTACCGATCTTTGTACTTGGCGATGTCCTTCGGCAGGGCATGTAATGGGAAGTGCGGAGCAGTGAAGGCGAGGTAATGAAAGAACGGTTTCTCTGACTGACTTCCTGCATGTTCCTGCAAACAGCGGACTGCGTGATCCGCAATGACTGTAGTCCCGTAGTAGCTGGTTCCTTTTTTTATTGCGGGGAGTCGTTCATCGTCGAGCCAATGAACGTGCGGGTTGAAAAATCGCCCCTGATCACGCAGGAGATACGAACGGTGGAAACCGGTTTCGATGGGCATGCCGTCGAGGTGCCACTTCCCAGAATGGTACGATCGATATCCTGCCTGACTGAGAACCTCTGGAAGCAACCGTGCCCATTCGGGGCGATCTCCACGCTTGCCGTCGGGCAATCCAGGAAAGGCGTCTCGTCGGACCTGCTGTGCATAGTATCCGGTTAGAAGAGCTGCGCGCGATGGCCAACATCGTGCGGTGTTGTAGAACTGGGTGAACCGAAGTCCGTTCATCGCCAGCGAGTCCAGATTCGGAGTATCGATCTCACTGCCGTAACAACCGAGATCGGAATACCCGAGGTCATCGACCATGATCACCAGGAAATTCGGTGGCTTGGCGAAAGCTGAAGGGGACACAAAGGTCAGTACAACACAAGTACAAAGAGCAGCGAAACGATGAATCATTTGTTGTCCGATATGTCATGTTTCTTTGAAGGGCCTCATGGGTAGGCACCATTACATTGACAAGACCCTTGTTCACGGGCAAACCGTAAAGCAGTTTGCTGTCGTCAATTTCTTTCTCCGTATCTCAGTCCCTCCGTGGTGGTTCCCCTCAACGATAACTACTTGGGCAATGCGAACACAACGAATGCATCGCCTGCTCTGGTCCGCAACTTTCCTGCACCTCCTGCAGCAATCACGACATACTGCTGGCCGTCAACTTCGTAAGTGGATGGCGTTGCATATCCACCCGCAGCGAGTTGATGTTCCCACAGGACTTTTCCGGTCGTTTTGTCGAAAGCTCGAAACTTCTCATCCTTCGTCCCGGCAATGAAGACCAGCCCGCCAGCGGTCACGATAGTTCCCCCGAAAGTTTCTGTTCCGGTTTGAGGAATTCCTCGCTCTGTCAATTCTTTGTGCTCTCCCAACGGGACTTGCCAGATGAACGATCCGGTATTCAGGTTGATCGCTGTCAACACTCCCCAAGGTGGCTTGATTGCCGGATAACCTTCCTGGTCTCGAAGCTGAATGTATCCTTGATGCTGATAGCGATGTTTGGCATCTGCCCCCGCTTCGACCAAAGTGATGACATTCGGAACGTTGTTCGAGTTGACATACAGAGTCGCTGTGGTTGGATCAAAAGAGGCTCCAGACCAGTTCGCTCCACCATGGTAGCCCGGGATGACAACCGTTCCCTGCAAGCTTGGTGGGTTGAAGGCCGATCCGCTGCGAATTTTCTTCAGTTCGTTCAAGACGTATTCCTGATTCGCTGGAGCGATATCCGTTACGTTCGATTCATCGAAATGTTGAACCGAGAATGGCGGCGGTTTGGTTGGGATCGGTTGAGTGACTGCAGCCAGCTCCCCCGGAACATCCGATGCAGGAAACGATTTCTCTTCGATTTCAAAGAGCGGTTCACCCGTTTCACGATCGAACAGATAGACGAATCCTGTTTTTGTCACCTGAGCGACAGCAGCAATGTCTTTGCCATCGCGTTGCACGGTGACAAGATTCGGATAGACCGGTAAATCGTGGTCCCACAGGTCGTGCCGGAGCGTCTGGAAATGCCAGCGACGCTCGCCCGTTGTTGCATCCAATGCAATCGTACAGTTTGCGAATAAGTTATTGCCGTGACGGTCTCCGCCGTAGAAATCAAAAGCAGCTGAGCCGAGTCCGGCGAAAACGAGATTCCTGTCGACGTCCACGCTGACACCGCCCCAGGCATTTGCACCACCACGATTTTTCCAGGAATCTGGAGCCCAGGTATCGTTGCCGAACTCACCCGGTCGAGGAACTGTGTGAAACCGCCAGACCTGTTTCCCTGTCTGGACATCGAAGGCCCGAATGTCCCCAGGTGCAGCATCGCCCGGCCCCTCGCCGTTTGAGACTCCGATGATAATGTTGTTTCCGCAGATCGCTGGAGCCGATGTCGGGCCGTACCCGAGGTTGGCGATGTCTCGCTGCAAGTCTTCTCTTAAGTCCTTCACACCTTCTTTGCCGAAGCTCACATCCAGTTGACCCGTTTTCGCATCGAGTGAAAACAGGCGACCATCAGACGTTCCATGGATGATTCGGCGTTTGCCGTCTGGCTTTTCGTCACTCCAATAGGCGAGGCCTCGATTGACACCACCCGATGCCAGGGGGCCGGCAGCTTTGTGCTTCTCAAACGGATCGAAACTCCACAACACGTCACCGGTCGCAGCATTGAGTGCCACGACGCGAAGATATCCCGTTGTGATATACATCGTCCCATCGATCACAATGGGAGTACATTCAATCGTCTTTTGCGGTTTGCGATCAAGCTCGCCCGTATGAAATGTCCAGGCGACTTTGAGCTTGGAGACATTCGTCCGGTTGATTTGAGTCAACTCGGAATATCGCTGACCTCCCCGGTCTCCGCCGACACCGATCCAGTTTTTCCCGGCAGGTTGATCGGCGAACGATGTTCCTAAAAAGAACAACGGAATGATCAATCGAATTGATCTGAATCGACTTCTCATCAGAGCTCACTCCAAGGTGCAGGGACAGAGGTTCTGGCTCAATCGTAAATCACCACGACCACAAACGCGAACGTCGGCCGACTGGTCAACTACGGTGTTGCCACCATTTTCAGGATACCGATCAGTTCGTCCACGATTCGTCCACAATGAACCCTCGAAGGAAACAGGTCTCAATGATGTGTGGCCTGCTCTTATAACATTTTTCCCGTAACTGTTCGCGTTCTGACTCATGGCGAAAAGCAATTTTCGCTGGCAAATCCCGTTCCACACAGGCACGCGGGATCGCAAACTGCTCTCGGCAAATGTTTGCGATCAGGTTTGTGATCAAAATTCTCTGGTCCGTGCAGGATTAAGATAGAGGGGCGACGCAAGTTGGGAACGACATGGATCACAGTTTGTGGATGCGTGCAATTCAACGGGGCGTATTCACTACCTGTTCGGGAATCGCATCGTTACCATGCGATTTTGATTGTTGCTCGTCTCGCATATTGGCTACAGGATGTCTGCATCGTGATTATTGGCGTGACTAAGGAAAATTTTGAGGGCGAACGTCGTGTTGCTCTTGTCCCTGCATCTGTTTCGGCACTGAAGAAGTTAGGTGCTGAAGTTCGTGTGGAAGCTCGTGCTGGCGAAGCTTCCGGGTTTCTGGATCAATCCTACATTGACGCCGGAGCGACCATTGTCACGGATCGCACAGATTTAATTCAAAGTTCGGACATTCTCCTTCAGGTCCGCGCTGCAGTCGCCAATCCCGATGCGGGAAAGAGCGACTTGGCTCTGCTTAAAGAGAATCAAATCCTGATTGCCCAATGTGATCCACTTTCTGATCCACAAAAGATGCTCGAACTTGCAGCGAAGAAAGCTGACATCTTTTCGCTGGAACTGGTCCCGCGCATCACACGTGCTCAAAGCATGGATGTCCTTTCGTCGATGGCAACCATTGCGGGTTATAAAGCTGTCCTCCTCGCAGCGAGTCATTCACCGCAAATGTTCCCGATGATGATGACCGCAGCTGGAACTCTGACTCCCGCACGGGTTTTCATTCTGGGTGCTGGCGTCGCAGGTTTGCAGGCGATCGCCACAGCGAAGCGGCTGGGCGCGGTCGTGATGGCCTACGATGTGCGACCTGCTGTGAAAGAACAGGTTGAAAGCCTCGGCGCGAAGTTTGTCGAAATGGACCTTGGCACCGCAGAGGGGCAAGGTGGCTATGCTCGCGAGATGGATGAGGAATTCTATCGCAAGCAGCGAGAACTGATGCTGGAAGTGATCGCTGAAAGTGATGTTGTGATCACCACGGCAGCCATCCCCGGCAAGAAAGCACCAATTCTGGTGACTGAAGAAATGGTCCGGGCGATGCCGGCTGGCGGCGTAATTGTCGATCTGGCAGCTGAGCGGGGAGGAAACTGCGAGCTGACCAAAGCGGGTGAAGTGACCGAGGTTCATGATGTCGTGATCCTGGGACCACTCAATATCTCGTCAGAGATTCCTCGGCACGCGAGCCAGATGTATTCGAATAACGTAACGACGTTTTTGAAGTCGTTGATCAAAGATGGTCAGGTGAATCTCGATCTCACTGATGAGGTTCTGGCGGGAACACTGGTCACACATCAAGGTGAGCTCCGACACCCCTTGTGCCGTCAGCTTGCCAACCTGCCGGAACTGGTGGAATCAACTGCAAACGCAGAGACACCTGCTATTACGGAACCGGTTCCTGCACCGACTCCCGCACCTGCTGCAGAAGCTTCGGCAGAGAACCAAGTCACCCAAGAAACACCGCCGGAAAGTTCAAACGATACTCCTGAAGATTCTTCTTCAGATGACGGTGACACATACAAACTTCAGTAATTCATCACGTCGTTTTTAGTTTTTACAAAGCAATTTTCGTTCGAAACAATTCAGGAAAATGGATCGTTCCATGATGACCCTGCTTGCCCTAGAAGAAACGACCATCGAACAAACCACAGAGAAGGTTGTCGATGCGATCATTCAGGCTCAATCACTTCCTTTGGTGATTGGCCTCACAATTTTCATGCTTGCGGTCTTTCTTGGCATCGAGTTGATCGCCAAGATTCCGCCGACTTTGCACACCCCGTTGATGTCCGGATCAAACGCGATCTCCGGGATTACACTCGTGGGAGCCATTCTTGTCGCAGGAAACGGAGCTGGCGGATTCGCTGCCTTTCTCGGGTTTCTCGCGGTGGTCATGGCAACAGTGAATGTCGTTGGCGGATTCCTGGTCACGCATCGAATGCTGCAAAAATTCAAACGCTAAGACCGTTCCAAAAACGCTAGCGTCTCGATCAGAATAATGATTTTTGAAGTCTACTCGCTAAGGAGTTGAGTTTTGTCTCCTGTCTGGATCAACTTAAGCTATCTCGTTTCGGCCATCTTTTTCATCCTCGGGTTGAAAGGGATGACGCGTCCGAAAACAGCTGTTCGCGGCAACCTGTATGGCTCATTGGGGATGCTCATTGCCGTCGTCACCACATTGCTGGCTGCTGAGGTTGTCAGCTTTGTCTGGATCATCGTCGGCGTTCTCATCGGAAGCGGAATCGGCGCCTACTTTGCCATCACGATCAAGATGGAAAAGATGCCGGAGATGGTGGCGCTGTTCAACGGTTTCGGTGGTGCGGCCTCGATGTTTGTCGCGGGTGGCGACTTCTGGTTAAAACTCAGGGATTCGACAAGCGGGTCTAGTGGTCTGACAAACGATATCATTATCTCGGCAGCGCTGGCGGGAATTATTGGTGCCGTCACGCTCACCGGGTCACTGGTCGCATTTGGAAAACTCGCGGAGCTGAATTTCGTCAAGAAGCTGAAAGCTCTTCCGGGACAGCAAATCATCAACGCGGTCCTGGCGGTGTTGCTACTGGTCTTGATTATCGTGATTGTCAACAATCCCGCATCCGGTTGGTACTGGACCATTGTGGTGGTCTCGCTGATCCTCGGTTACATGCTGACGATCTCCATCGGCGGGGCCGACATGCCGGTTGTCATCGCCTTGCTCAACTCCTACTCCGGTTTGGCCGCAGCCGCGACAGGGTTCGTGATTGGGAACACGATTCTCATCATCGCTGGTTCACTCGTTGGTGCATCAGGTTTGATTCTCACCAAGGTGATGTGCGATGCCATGAACCGGTCCTTGCCAGCTGTACTCTTCGGTTCACTTGGCCCGGCAGCGGATGGACCTTCTGCAGATGAAGTTTACACCAATGTCAAATCGACATCCGCAGATGAAGTTGCCATGTTGCTGGAAGTCGCCCGCAAAGTAGTGATCGTTCCCGGATATGGAATGGCTGTCGCTCAGGCTCAGCACGCGGTCCGCGATTTGACCAATCTGCTTCGCGAAAAGGGGATGGAAGTCACCTTCGGAATTCATCCGGTTGCAGGACGAATGCCCGGACACATGAACGTCCTGCTTGCCGAAGCGGACATTCCTTACGACCTGCTCAAAGAGATGGACGAAACCAACTCCGAGATCGAACAAACCGATATCTGTCTGGTGATTGGCGCCAACGATACCGTCAATCCCGATGCCCGTACGAACCCGAAAAGCCCCATCGCCGGCATGCCGATCATCAACGCCGACAAGGCTCGGACTTGTATCATCATCAAGCGAAGCCTCAGTCCCGGATTCGCCGGGATTCCCAACCCGCTCTTCTCGGCTGATAACGCCCTCATGCTCTTCGCAGATGGCAAGCAAGCGATCAATGATATCATCGCTGCAGTCAAAGAAGGGTAGGCGATTCGAGTTTTGGGTCTGTTGTTGATCACTCATTGGGCCTCCGCTGGAGGCTCAATTCAGGGAACGATTGGATTGTCCACTTTCAGTCAACGGTGAAACTGCTAGCATACAATCCTGTGTCCCCTCGACTTTCCCGCCTTCTCACCTTGTATTACGACTCTGCGAGTATTCCATGTCTCCAAAAGCATTAGGCTTACTGTTTGCAGTTGCAACTGCAGTTTTCTGGGGCCTGTATGGTCCAGCTCTGGGGAAATCACGCATCCCGGGGCAAACTCCTTTTAAGCCGTACGTGTTCATCGGAATCGCGTACTTGGTTTGGGGATGCCTCGGAGGAGCAATTGCTGTTCAGCTCTCTGGAGACGGCTTCAGCTTCCCGGCCAAGGCTGGCTGGTGGGGCTTCATTGCAGGTTCCCTGGGAGCCTTCGGTGCTCTGACTCTTACTTATGCAATGTACCAGGCCAAAGATGCTTCTTTGGTGATGCCTGTCGTCTTCGGCGGTGCCACATCGGTCGCAGCTATCACGGGATTGGTGATTCAGGCTCAGCATGGGAAAATGCACATCGATCCCAGACAGCTCATCGGCTTCCTACTTGTGGTTGTCGGAGTTGTGCTGATTCAAAAGTATTCCGCTCACGGACCCGCTCCGGCTCCCGCAAAACCAGCCGCAGCTACCCACGCCACAGAATCTGGTGGACCCGAAGGGAAAGCTGAAGTTGCAACCGAGAATTCTTAAGGCATTCTCAGAGTTTGTCGCGCCCTTAAAATCACAATGACAATTTTGTGAGCTGAACTCTCCAAGACAGATCGCGAATCGCAGTCGGAAATCGAATCCGGAATGACCCATAAAGAAAGGACTCAGAGAAAATTTCTCTGAGTCCTTTCTTCGAATGTGCCCAAAAAATACAAATGCCCAAGCAAGGAGTCGAACCTGCACAGGGTATTCACCCCACAAGGCCCATAATCTCTATTTCGTTATTGGAACCGTGTTGAGCAAATACTAGCTCTGCTTTGCAACCTGTTTCACTACAAGCGACGGGCAGTTTTTCCTAACGCGCATCATCTTCAAGAGCGACCGGCATCGACATCAGTCCGATGTTTCTCAGCGGATTCAGGGTGAACCAAGCATTCATGTAAATCGTCTGACCGTCGCTGATATTGCAAACCGGGTACGGTTGCGATCGCCCCCAGTCCATTTTTACGTAGAGGTTGGATGAATCGTCAGGCACATGTACGTCCACAGCCTCACCACTCTTGACTCGTCCGATTTCAATATCGTCTGCCATGATTATCGCTGTCCTAATTCTCCCAAACCAGCCTTTGTTGCGAATTACGGTGATCGACGCCATGTTTTCTCGCCCCTTACTTCGCCGACAGAGTGAACTGTTTTTCTAGTCCCAGGTGATCCCATCGCACTATCGCATGCAGTTGGAAAGCTATTAATAGACAGACTATAATTCGGTCTAAAGCTAAATGATATCCTGTCCTTAATCAATTGACAGGATATGTACTCGAACGCACGTATCGCCATTCGTCACGGAAGACCGCCATGACAGCAGATGTTGATCCTCTCACCGAATTGGGATCACTCACGATGACGACTCAAACTCTGCGACGGGTGGCTGGGGACAACCTGCGATCTTTGATTTTCGAATTCTGGAAGGGGCGCAAGCAAGTTGCCCCCAGAGAGTTGGGATTTCGTTTTTTCTGGGGGCAGATTGCTGAAAACGCACAAGCCAGAGATGAACATCCAAGCCAGCAGTCTATCCCCAGCCACCCGTCGGACGGCGGCGAACGATTTGGAATTCAAAAGCTGGTGAGGTCCGCCGCTCAGGTGCAACGTTTTGTTATGCTGTCACGTGTTTCACTCAAAAACTCATCAAGGGTGATTAAGTGCAAGGACATCGGTGCGTTTTCCGCGAATTCAAAAGCGGAGCGAGTAAATCCACCTGTAGTTAGAAGGATCGCGCACCGCGCGCCGGCCACAAAGCATGCACCAACCAAGCGTTGTACTTCACCGATGCCCAGCCGCCCTTGAGACGTGAATTTTTTTACCTCGACGGCAACCGCGTCGGCGCCGGGTATTTTCAATCGTATGTCTATTCCTGCATCGTTGATGCCTGTCAACAATTCAGCATCAAATCCCATCTCAACAAAACTCTGCGCCACGAGCTCTTCAAATTGCTGTGGCGAGATTTGTTCAAGCAAAGCGGTGTCTTCCGCAGCCGCGGCTAGGTGTTCTCGTGCGTTATCAAAGGTAGCTTCACCGCGAGGCTTACGCGGAGAAAGGCGTTTGACGTATTCGACAATCTCGTCGTATACGTGCGACCCAAGCTTGCGAGAAAAGAATACTGGGAGTGATGCAATCTCGGACGGAATCTCGGAAGGACCATCGGAAACAAGGATTACCGGTGTGCCAGCACCAACGGCGTACCCGATTTCAAGAAGGACGTTTGCGTTTGAGTCACGAAATCCAGCGTGTGCAATTACGGCATCCGAACGCTTAATTGCGGAAAGGATACTTGCTTGAAGGTCCGAACCAAATTTGACATCCTCTATTCGCAATACGTGAATTCCACGAACAGTCAATTCCATAGCGAGTTCTTCACTGACGAATGACTCCGATCTCGGATTTGACAAAAATACTGTTGTCATCACTTAGCCTCCTGCGCACGAGTAAGAGCCCAATACGAATAAAGATACGACTCTTTGTCACTGGCCTCGTTACCGGTTCCGGCGCCAAATTTTGTGAGGCTTTCAAGCGCGCCTCGCGTTTGCTGGAGTTTGCTTGTGAGAAGTGCTTGAATTCGTTCGGCCGTTGCCATCACCGCAGCTTCCCGCTTGTCGGCGATTTCTTCCGGAATTGAGAGGTGAGACCGCTTAATTTGAACGTTCCAGCCATTGCAGGAAGAATGCTGCCATTGGCCTATTGCAGGTTCGTACTCGCTTGCACCAAGTTGGGCACACAACGTTGCTATTACCGACTTGATTTCAACTGTGGACCAGAGGACAGCCCCCAGTTCCGGAGAGGGCAACTTGTCCATGTCATAAATGAATAAGCTTCCGTTTGGTGACAGCCGATTAATGCAATCGAAAAGAATTCCGGACAACCGTACCGGGATGATTTCATGCACCGTGTTGGTGAGCGTGATGAAATCGAATGATAACTCATTAGGAAGGACGTCCGAGAAACGTGAGATTTCACCGATGTCAAATCGGGCGTCACCCAACTCGAGTGACTCGGCGACCTGCGCGGCATTGCGTGAGTGATTGTTGTCGATGTCGTACCCGCAATATCGAATCTTCTTGCGGTGATTGTCGGAGATGTTGTCTTTCAGATGAGAGATGACTTGTCCGCGGCCGCATGCAAGGTCCAGCCAATCAAGAGTCGAAGAATTGGGGTCCGCGAGCATACCTTGAAGAAGCGTTAATGCAGCCTGATGTTGCACCAGCATTCGCTCAGGATTGAAGTAGGCATCGGAATCAGCGATGGAATTCATCGAGGCCTTTCCTTAGGTGTTCTCTTACAGTATAGCTATTGATCGACAGAATGTAATTCTACCTAAAGTTAAATGATATTCTGCCTGTAATCAATTGACGGGATACGAACGCGTGTTCACAGAATGTCACCCCTCAGGGAAGACCGCCATGACAGCGACGGGTGGCTGAGAGGAGTCCCAGCCTTGCACCTTACGAGTGCAGATCCGTTCCATTCACCCGGTGCTTTGCGATCAGCGCTTTGACCTCGTCCAGCAACTCGACCGGTACGGCGACCACCTCTACTTCCGGTTCGGTCTTCTTTGCCGACCTTGGAGAGTTCGCTGTTTTGAGCATTTCCGGGCTGAGATCCTCAGCGTTCGGAGTGGGTTCCACAGACACACTCGGTATAATCTGTGTGGCTTTGCTCTGCATGTTGCTGATTGGCAAGTTGTCGTAGTTCTGGCATTTCGAACAGCCACATGATTGATTGTGGATAGCCTTCGGGTTGTATCTTTGTCCGTAGTTGCCGCAATCCGCGCAACCGCAAGTGTCGTTGTGCCAAGTCATACAATGGGTTCCTCACGCTCTATGGATGAGATGAGCCCCATCCGTTTTATCACAGGGATAACTATTGATAGACAGAATTTAATTCTGCCTAAAGTTAAATGGTATTCTGCCTATCGTCAATTAACAGGGAGGGGACATGCGTTTATGAAGGTCGTCTTTCAGGGAAGACTGCCATGACAGCGGATGTTGATCCTCTCACCGAATTGGGATCACTCACGGTGACGACACAAACTCTTCGGTCACCAAAATTGTTGGACCGCATGCGAAATGAGTTGCGAGTGTTGCACTCTGCCTGGAAAACTGAGCAGTCCTGCGTGAGGTGGATTGAACGGTTTCTGCGTTTCCATCGCAAACGGAATCATGGTCATTGGAAGTCCTCGCAACAGATGGGAAAGGCAGAAGCTGAGCAATATCTGACCCACTTAGCGCATCATTCGAATTGACGTTCAGATTCTGTCTCGTGGTGAACACCAATTTCATTAGAGAAACTCGCTCTTCACGGGCGAACGATTGAGCAAAGGGTAAAGCAAACGCCTCCAGATGCCGACCCAATCGCTGCCCCCAAATTGCCCCCAATAGCGTTGGGTGCATAAAAAAAGGACTCACGGCGATTGCCATAAGTCCTTTCGTGAAAAGTGCCCAAGACAGGAGTCGAACCTGCACGGGGTATTAACCCCACTAGGCCCTCAACCTAGCGCGTCTGCCAATTCCGCCACTTGGGCGCGGATGGGTACTCTAATTTCAGATTGCTTTTTCGGCAAGCCAATTGCGATGACAAATCCTGTTCAAGGGCGGTTCGCAGACAAAAACCCGAGATTCGCTGGAGAATTCGTAATGTTTGGCGCAACTGACCGCTGTTTATCTGGTTCAGACGGCCTCGCTGATCCGTGGATCGGCAGGGACTGATGGGATGTTCCGCAATTGTAGAATCGATGTCAGCTGGGTTTTGTGCTCTCCTGCACTTTCAGGACATGGCGAGCTTCTTCCTTTTTTGTCTGTTTCGCCACGGCAGCTTTCTGTGACTTGATGTCAGACTGATCGAAAGAGACATCGAAAATGGTTGTGACGCCATTACCGTTAGGGGAGAAGCCTTTGCGGAACTGGACGCGCCAGGTGATTGATTCTGCAGAGCCCAAGTCCGTGTTTTCGGAACTGGCGATGTATGTTTCCACCGACTCCCCGGGAGCGAGGACAGTTCCAAGCTTTTGGTCTTTCATGTCCCAGTCGCTGGTTTTGGAATGACGGTAAGTCGCGATCGCTTCAGAATTCTCTTTGGCATCTTTGGGGAACAAGTATTGATTTGAATATTCTTGTTGCTGTTCAGCTTTCACGACCCAGCGGAGTAGTAAATCTCCATCGAGAGGAGCAATCTCCTGATCTTTGGAGACGTTCGTGAAGCGAACCCAGAGTTTGTACACCGGTCCTGTTGGGAGTCGTGTCAACTTTGAAGTGCTGTCGTAGTGTGTAAATTCGAGCGGTTCATTCACGACTCGCAAAGGCTCGACTTCGATGTTGCCAAATCTTTGTTTCTCGCCGAGTCGAAGGGTGTGCCCTGGTGGAAGTCTTGCCTCAACCGGGACAAAGGTGATGCTGTCGACCGGTTCGGGGGAGACGTCTGGCAAGCTCTCCAGTTGTTCGGCGTCTGGAGCCTTTTCTCCGTTGCTCATAAGTAATGCCAGGGCAATTAACGTGATTGCGCTGGCGTAACTTGCGAGAAGGATGAATTTTAAGTTGGACTTTTCAGCTGCCTTCTCCTCCGTAGCAGTGGAGACAGAACCTGAAGCCGGACTGGAAGCAGTTGCTGCCTCTTCGGTTTCAGAAGTTTCAGGGACTGACTGGTTCTCCTCAGCGACTGTTTCTTCCGGTTCCTTTTCGTCTGCCGAGGCTGACCCGACGGGCTGTTCGTCGTTGTCGCTTTCCTCTGTCGAAAAATCTTCTACTTCCTGGTCGGTTGTCTGGTTGATTGTCTCCGATGGAAGGACGACTGTTTCATCGTCAGGGGATTCCGAGTTGGTCGTATCATGTGAGGAAGTTTCCAACTGACGTCCCGGCATCAGAACGGTTGGGCCTTCTCTTTCGTCTGTCGGTTCCTGTTCTCTTTCGTCGCTCTCATCATTAAAGACAGACTGCTTCTCTTCGGAGTCGTCAGCAGAGTCGTCGCTGACAGTCTTTGACTCCTCTTTTTCAGCTACTTCTTCCTTCGAGGCGTCATTTATTTCTGTATTTGTCTCTGAGCTGGAAGCTTCCTCTGACTCAGTGGCATGTTCGGACGAAACTTCTTCCGTAGCTGCCTCTGTAGCTTGTGGGTCTTCGTTTGCTTCTTCTTCTTTTTTGTTCAGCCAGGAAAAATCTGGTGTTGAGTCCGATCCCGTCATCGTAATGATCCGTAGTTCCAAAAATGAATTGTCTCGGTGAGTGACATCAATGTTCGCAATCGTTGAGAGCATCTTCAATGCTTCTTGCGTCCATGAAGAATGTCTAGGGCAGTTTGCTCTACTGTGTGTCCGTGAAGAACGCATTTCTCTAGTAAAATGCTGTTCGCCACGAGGCAGAACCTGCAAACCAGTTCGAAAGATGCTCTATCGTCAGGAAAAATACTGTACACCCCGAGACAGGACGCGTACATCATTTTCGAAATGCTTAATTGTTTTTTAGTGGCAGGTTTCTCTTTTCCCTGTGGGAAAGAGATCTGTGGTGGAGGGTGACATCGTCTCCCACCAGTCTATGCTTGCCAATGTTTGATCACATCGCAACTCTGCCTCGTGATTGAATTCGGCGAGAGCTAAAAATGGAATCTCGGCGAACTTTTGAATTTCTTCTGCATTTGAAATCAATTGGTTCCTGGTCTCGCTGTTGTTTTCAGGCTGCGAGGCCTCATTGAGAATGACGCCCGCAACTTTCAATCCGCTCCGTTGGATTGCTTCCACAGTGAGCAGCGTTTGATTGATCGCTCCCAGTCTCTGAGCTGCAATCACCAGAACCGGAAAGCCGGCCCATTTCGCAAAATGCTCAACTGTCAGCGAGTCCGAAATCGGGCTTTTCCAGCCACCGATCCCTTCGATGACGATTCCATCGACGCGGCTGTTCCAGTTCAGCAGACCTGTCTGTAAGAGGTCTTCGTCAACGGAGCGATTTTCGAGTCTGGCAGCGACGGGTGGGGCCAACGGGGCTAGAAATTGTTGTGGGCAGATCAAATCTCCAGGAAATTTTCCTGTACACGCGTTGTGTAGCGTCTCGATGTCGCTCCAACTGGGAGGCTCGGCTGGGGAGGATTCGACGGCTCCGGAGCAAACGGGCTTGTAGGCCCCGACAGAGTGGCCCTGCTGACACAACGTTCTAAGAATGGCAGCCGCCCAAAACGTCTTTCCGACGTCTGTGTCGGTCCCTGTGATGAACAGTCCTCGCATTTGATGTTCCTGAAATGACACGTGTTTCAAAGTCTCCCGCAGGCTGGACGACCTGCTCATCGAAAGTCGCTGAAGATGGGTTGAGTTAATTCGAACCGCTCGGAAGTCATAACAATACAATGATATTCGTTGTGATTCACTCGGTTTTGGTTCCTTGTTCAGGTTTTGTGAGAACTCATCAATGGCGCGCCGGCGAGTTGCAGGCAGGCTTTTTGATCGCCGCTGCGAGAGCGACTCGAGCCGTTCTTCTCGCTGATACGAATCCATCTTCTTGATTCTCTGGTGACTATTGATGAAATCGACCTCAAAGGTGAGGTCAGGAAGGAACTTCCGTTCGTATGAAATGTTCGGTCAGACTTTTCGTATGGAACCCATTGTCCTGAGGTGGCCAATTGACCGAACACCGGTTCACTTATAGACTTGAAAAGAGTGATATGTACGACAGAAATCAGCTTCGCAGCCCGATTTGCAGAGTTGATCGAGTCGAAAAGTGGCACCTGCGATGACACTTTTCGGTCTGGTTCAGTTAAAAACTTTTGATGGACATGATGCGCGACGAACGTAGCAGCCACTTGTTTGTTTTTGCGGTAAGCCTTTCCATTTGAGGGACTTACGATAATTCTGTGGCTTGAAGTGTTGCTGTCCAGTTCAGGCAGATGCGTGAATTGGAATTTGATTATTCGGGCACAGAGTTGTTTGCAAATGATATCGGAGGTCGGATCAGCGATTGTTGTTGCAAAATACCCTGTCGCGCGGCAGAATCGGACAACCTCGCCCGCAAGTCGGAGAGTGTGGTGAGGTCGAACGGTTTGCTGGGGCTTTCGAAAGTCGTTTTTCGGGAAGTGAAAGGCCTCAGTCCAAGTCGAAGAGTGTTTTCTCCGAAGCGATCCGGAATTTGGTCTTATTTGACAGAGATGGAGTCCCTTTCGACCTTCACAGACGTTCGTCCCCCGCGAGCTTTGAGAATAGATCCGAAAACCTGACTTTGGTTTTTTAAGCGGTGAGAAAATCCTTCACCGCAAAGGTTTCCGGGTAGGTACAAAGAACCACTAACAAAACTCCTGAAATCGTTTTGGTTCACTGAGTTTCGAGATATTGTTCAGGTTTTGTTAGAGCTAATAAATACCAGCAAGCAGGAGATTCGCCCATGCATCGTTTCGTCGTTCAATATGCCGTGCTCGCTACGGTTTTCATTCTTCCCTGTTCAGCGATTGCTCAAGAAGATTTCCAGGACCTGGTCGTTCAGGCAGCTGGAGATCGTTTTCCCATTCACATTACCTATTTTCCTGCACTTGAAAGTGCTGTAAGTGGGGGACTGTCAAACGCGCCTGTTGTCGTTCTGTTGCATGGCGAAAAGGAAAGTCGACTGATTTGGAACAAAGGTTCTTCCCCGCGTGGAGTGAACCCGTTTCCTGTGGAACTGCAAAAACGAGGTTATGCAGTCATCACCGTGGACTTAAGAAAGCATGGAGAGAGCTTAGTTGAAGGGCAGAAGGACGATGTTCGGCCTGACGATTATGGAAAGATGATCCTGGGCGACATGAAAGGCGTGAAGGATTTTATTCAGGAGGAGCATCAGAAACGAAATCTCAACATGCGAAAGATGGGAATTGTCGCGAGTGGTTTCAGTGCACCAATTGCCGCAGCGTTCGCAGAGTTTGATTGGCGGCAGGTACCTTATGATGATGCCCCGATCCCAGCCCAGCGGACACCCCGCGGACAGGATGTGAAAGTGCTGATTCTGGTCTCTCCTGATGCCGGAGCAGGACGAGCTCGAACTTCGAAGTCCGTCGGGTTTTTGAAGTCGCCGAGCATGGGAGTTTCGCTTCAGGTTGTTGTTGGGGAAGAGGACACGACGAGCTTCCGAGCTGCACGTTCGATTTACCAGAACTTCACAACGATTAAAGACAATGATCAACGTGCAGAGTTCGTGACCCCCAAAGTGAAGGATGCCGGAATCGCATTGCTTCGACTTCCTGTTGGGGCTGCATATCTTCCGATGCTGAAGTTTCTTGACGAACAGCTCAAGAAGCGCGATGATCCTTGGGCTGATCGCCGTAGCCGCCTAGAACGCTAATTGAGTTTGAACGTTTTCAAAGTCCAAGATACTGCTTCCAGGTTCGCTTCAGCAAATTTCCAATCGACTGTGGAAATCCCCTTTGTGAATTGCATATTCGTCCCACGAAAATCGGCTGTTGTGAAGACTCGGTAGAGCAAAAAAGTCAAAGGTCGCCTGTTGGCGACCTTCTTTATTTCCAGAAGGTTTTCTTTCATGACTAATTCGGCCAAACCCGCTTCCTCCGGGAAACCAGCCTACCCATATCCCTGTGCCCTGGTGTTCGGAGTTCCAGGTGCGGGAAAAGGGACTCAAGGGGAAATTCTAACGAAGGTCCCTGGGTTCTTTCACCTTTCTAGTGGAGTCATCTTTCGAAAGCTCGATGCACAAAGCGAAGAAGGGAAAATCGTTCGGGAATACAGCGCGCGAGGTGATCTTGCTCCTGACGATGTGACAATTAAGATCTTTTTGAACTGGCTTGAGTCACAACGTGCGGCAGATCGTTTTCGCCCACGAGAACAACTGCTTCTTCTGGATGGTATTCCCCGGAATATCCACCAGTGCGAGATCCTGGAAAAATACATTGATGTGAAACTGCTGCTGCATTTTGTCTGCTATGACGAAGAGGCGATGATCGCCCGGATTCGCAGACGTGCAGTTCTTGAAAACCGGACAGATGACGCTAACGAATCTGTCACACGGAAGCGTTTCGAAGTGTACCACAAGGCGACCGCCCCGGTTCTTGATTACTACAAAGATGTCGTTCAGGAGGTCGATTGTGCAAAAATTCAGGCAGATGTTTTGAGCCAGTCTCTCGACTATCTCGTTCCCATCTTGAAAGAGAATTTTCCGCGGGATTGCTAAGCATGGCTCAGAAGGCCTCGGGAATCGTTCGGAGCCACTCTGATTTCGAAGTCTCGTTCAGGTTTTGTTAGAGCGATAGAGCAGTTTGCTCTACCGTTTGCCCGTGAAGAACGCGTTTGATCAATAAAAATGCTGTCCGCCACGAGGCAGAGCCTGCACACCAATTCGAAAGATGCTCTAGAACTCCTGATTTGAACCAGTGGTCACACAGTTCAAGCACTGTTCATATCGTTTTCGCACTGTTCGTTCGTGGTACTGAATTGGTAAAGTCTATTTGTAGATGCAGAAGGACTCCCGTTTATTCCCTTGATCCCTCGACTCACGAAGCGGTCTGATCGGTCGCCCACTTTGGTATCGGCTCTGATGAGTTAAGCCTGGGTTTCACGCAGACCGTTCAACGCAGTCTCGTTCAGCATTGTAGCCCGTCGTGATTCTGTTTCCGATATCCACTGATGCTCCGATTTATCATCGTCCGATCGGGACGATTGCTTTGATCGTGGCGAACGTGGCTGTCTTTGCTCTGACAGTTTCCGATCTACACGAAGCAGTTGATCAGTATGGGCTGCATCATGGAGCGGGGTTCACGCCAGTGGAGTGGGTGACCTCCAACTTCATTCATGGCGGCTTCATTCATCTGCTAGGTAATATGGTCTTCCTGTGGGGGTTCGGCCTGATCGTTGAGGGGAAGATCGGCACGCTGAATTTCCTGGGGATCTATCTGGGAATCGGGGTGGCGGAATGTCTCCTTGAGCAAGCCATTTTCACTCATTCGCCAGGGATTTCATTCGGGGCCAGTGCGATTATTTTCGGGCTTATGTCGATCTCCTTGATCTGGGCTCCTCAGAATGAACTCTCTGTCTTCTACTGGTTATTCTTTCGATTTGTGGGTGTTTTCGATCTGTCGGTCGTTGCCTTCGCGGCTCTCAAGATGCTGATGTCGGGGTTGATTATCATCATCTTTTTGATGATCGGGTTCCCTCCAGGAGGAGAGTTGCTGCACTTGATGGGCGCTGGCATTGGGGCGGTTGTCGGATTTGTTTACCTGAAAGCCAAACTCGTCGACTGCGAAGGTTGGGACATCCTGACGGTGATCTCTGGGAAAACACCGACGAGCGAAAAGTATCTTTCTCAGTCTTATCAGGAAGCGATGAGAAGACGGGCGAATGCTTCCAAAGCAAAAAGAAAACGCTCGGTGGATTTGAATAAAAAGCTGGATCGCAGTAAGCCATCACCAGCGAGGTTCGCTCAACTTCTTGATGAAAATAAATCGAACGCCGCCTACGCAGAGTTGGAGCGAATTCGGCATCATAAGCCTGAATGGACACCGACTCAGGAGCAGTTGATTTCTCTGGCTCGTGGATTGCGAACCGCCAGTAACATGCGGGACGCTGTAAAAGCCTATCTTGATTTCATCGAGCTCAACTCAGAATTCACGCTCGCAAAGTTGGAACTTGCAGAGATCTTTGTGTTTGTGCAGGAACGTCCCAGCGCTGCTTTGAGGCTTCTGGAGCAGTGTGACGTTGGCAGCTTCTCTGACAAGCAAAAGAAGCGTCACCAACAGGCGACGCTTCATGCTCAATCGATGATTAGCGATGGCATCATCGAAATCGATTTTCAATCTTAACGCAGAGTCGATGGTTGGTTGAGGATTGAGAAAGTCTTGCGATTGGCTGTTTCCCAGTGATTGTTCCCCGGTTGTTGAGCACGGGGCAATGGTCCCGTGCTACGAGTTCTTGAATGTGCCTGAGTACCAGGTCATGCTGACGCATATGGCGATCAGGTTCCGGTGGACCTTATTCGATTCCCGGGACGGGATAGGCTTTTGCGAACTCTGCAATTTCTTTGCGAACAGCATCGATTGCAGCTTCGTCTTCAGCAGATTTCAAGACTTGAAGAATCCACGCTCCGACCTTTTTCATCTCGTCTTCTTTCATTCCACGAGTTGTCAGAGCAGCTGTTCCGATGCGGACTCCGCTGGGGTCGAGCGGCTTGCGTTGATCGAATGGGATCATGTTTTTGTTGACGGTGATTCCAGCTCGGTCGAGTGACTCCTCTCCAATCTTTCCGGTGAGGCCAATCGCTGTCATGTCGCAGAGCATCAGGTGGTTGTCGGTCCCGCCACTGGCGAGGCGAATTCCACCACCCATCAAGACCTCAGCGAGCGTTTTAGCATTCGCAACGGTTTGCTTGGCGTACTCTTTGAATGACGGCTGAAGAGCTTCTTTGAAGCAGACCGCTTTCGCTGCGACAATGTGCATCAACGGACCTCCTTGAAGACCGGGGAACACTGTTTTGTCGAGGTCTTTTTGGTGTTCTTTTTTGCACAGAACAAACCCGGACCGTGGTCCGCGAAGCGTCTTGTGCGATGTTGATGAAACAAAGTCAGCGACTTCAACCGGGTTGTTGTGGATGCCTCCAGCGACGAGCCCGGCGTAGTGTGCCATGTCAACAAAGAGAAGTGCATTGTTCTCTTTGGCAATCTGAGCGAATTTCGGGTGGTCGATTTCACGCGGGTAAGCGCTGGCTCCAGCTACGATCATTTTCGGCTTGTGTTCTTTTGCAAGAGCTGCCACTTGATCGAAATCGATGAGGTTATTGTCTTCACGAACTCCGTAAGGGACGATGTTGTACAGTTGCCCCGAGAAATTCAGATGCATTCCATGTGTCAGGTGTCCACCATGAGCGAGGTTCATCGCGAGGATCGTGTCCCCCGGATTGAGCTTCGAAAAGTAGACAGCCATGTTGGCTTGCGAACCTGCGTGCGGCTGCACGTTGGCGTGCTCTGCACCGAAGAGTTCACAGGCACGGTCTCGGGCGAGTGTTTCGATGTCATCAACGAACTCGCATCCTCCGTAGTAGCGACGCCCTGGATAGCCTTCCGCATATTTATTGGTGAGAACTGTCCCGGCAGCTTCCTGGATGGCAGCGCTCGTGTAGTTCTCTGAGGCAATCAACTCAAGTCCTTCGACTTGTCGTTGTTGTTCGTGTTGCAGGGCCTTCCAGACTTCGGAATCAGCGTTCTGAAGTGTCGACATATTCATCGCTCCGGATCACAAGTGGTTGTGTGCATTGGACCTGGGAAAAGATGTTCCTCAGGTCGGTTCGGTCGCTTCTCGAAGTCTCATTTCTCCGGCGACATTCTTTTTCACCTTTATAATCATGGCGAATTTTTGAAACCACCCTGAGGCAGGAGAAAACGGAAATCGAGAAGCTGAACTTCTGTCGAACAGGGCCTTCCCTTTATTCATGATGGGCGGTTTGGGGGACTGGTGAAGGGAGCCCATCGGCTTAAATTGATTGATGCTTTCTTCAATGAGATGCTGTGTGACCATGTCACTGTCGCCATCTCACTGTCGCCATGTCGCAGTGAAAGCATCACATCAGTTTAGAACTGATCCTGAAACTTGAAATTGCTCTCTCAAACGTTGAGGAAAGCGGCTATTCCAGAGGTTTTCGGACTGGTTCTAAATTTCTGGCCGAGCTTTGGAGAGGATGCAAGTCAATGAGATTCCGGACTCCCAGCGATCGGATGTCTCAATCGCCCAGTTTTCGGTCACGGTTTTCTTTTCGGTAAAAGCATGTCATAACAATCAGTTCCGATCAGTTGTCGATTGTTCGAGATTAAGGTGGCTGCATGTTTCTGAAACTGATACTTGTCCTCGTTTTTTCTGTAGGTTGCTTTCAGAACTCAAGCGAAGCTCAAAACTCGCTTGCAGAGCAGGCCGAGGCAACGATGAAGAGAGCTGCAACGTACTTCCGGGAGTCTGTGGCAACTCATGGGGGGTATGTCTACCACTATTCACCAGATCTTCAGCAGCGGTGGGGAGAAGGAGTTGCGACCAGGGATCAAATTTGGATTCAACCCCCCGGAACGCCGACTGTCGGAATGGCGTTTCTGAGTGCTTACCAAGCCACCGGAGACGAATATTATCTTGAAGCGGCCCGAGAGGCTGCGTATGCGGTTGCGTATGGGCAACTGAAGTCCGGTGGTTGGCAAAATTGCGTTGACTTCAACAAGCGCGGAACGCGGGTGAATCTGTATCGCAATGGAAAAGGTGGAGGCAAAAACAACTCTTCATTTGACGACGGCCAAACTCAGTCGGCGTTGTTGTTCATGATCAAGATGGACAAGGCTCTCGACTTCAAAGACAAGACGATTCATGAATCCGCTATGGTTGGTTTGCAAGCTGTCCTCGATGCTCAATTCCCCAATGGTGCGTTCCCGCAAGTCTTCACTGGCCCGGTGACTCCGCAACCGATGGCGTCTTCAAACTTCCCCGATTACGACTGGCGTACCGCAGGGCGAGTCAAAAATTACTGGGACATGTACACTCTCAACGATAACGTCAGCGGGTACATTGCGAAGACGCTGATAGAGGCACATAGCGTTTACGACGATCCGAAGTATCTCACTGCACTTGAGAAGCTGGGAGACTTTCTGATTCTTGCTCAAATGCCGCAGCCTCAACCGGGATGGGCTCAACAGTACAACTACAACATGCAGCCAATCTGGGCGAGAAAATTTGAACCTCCCGGAATCTCAGGGGATGAAACTCAAGAGGTCATTGACACGCTTCTGGATCTGGTAGAGCTCACCGGCAACGTGAAATACCTGAAGCCGATCCCAGCTGCCATCGCCTGGCTGAAGGAGTCTCAGCTTCCCAACGGTCAACTCGCACGCTACTACGAACTGAAAACGAACCGACCGCTGTACATGCAGCGAGAAGGAAAAGTCTATTCGTTGACCTATGACGATTCGAACTTGCCCAGCCACTATGGATGGAAAACAGATTCGCGGATTCGAGAGCTTGAAGATCGCGTCAAGCGAGTGAAAGACGGAAAGCCGGCGCCACCTTTGGATTCTTCTGAACTCCAAAGGTCAGTCGAAGCATTAGTCGGATCGCTGGACAAGCAGGGGCGTTGGGTCACAGTTTCTCAAGGCGAACGACTTGTTGGTCAGCCGAAAATTGCCGAAGGGATGTCTTACATCAGTAGCGAAGTTTTTAGTGAAAACCTCAGAACTCTCAGCGAGTATCTCAGTCGAAATGAAAATTGAGTTGCTCGACGGTTCGACGTGCTCTTGTCGTGACTTCTGTGCGGCTGTTACCTTTCTGAAACGACCTCACCTTTAAGAGAACGAATTTCATGACGAAATCCGGAATTTCAGCTTTCCTTATCACTCTTCTTGCAACAAATCTGACCTTCGCTGCGGAGGCGACAGAGCCCGCCGCGATGGGTCCACGCGCGGGGCTGGCAGTCATCGACTGGGTCATCGTGTTCCTCTATGCCTCGGGGACAATTTGTCTGGGGTGGTACTTCAGTCGGAAGCAAAGTACGACAGAGGAATATTTCGTTGGCAGCGGCTCAATGAACCCGATTCTCATCGGTGTCTCTCTGTTTGCAACTCTGCTGAGTACGATTACATATCTCTCCACGCCTGGGGAAAGTCTTGGTAAAGGACCAGTTTACTTCACCAGTCTGCTGGCGATGCCGATCACCTTTTACATCGTCGGTTTCATCTTGCTGCCGGTGTATATGCGCCAGAAGGTGACCAGTGCTTACGAACTTCTGGAAGCCAAGCTTGGGTTAAGCATCCGGATGCTGGGGGCGTGCATGTTCGTCCTTTTGAGACTGGTCTGGATGTCGCTGCTCATTTACATGACATCAAAAGCAATCGTCGAGATGACCGGACTTGCCGACCGATGGATACCTGTTGTCGCTTTAATTACGGGGACGGTAGCTGTCGTGTACACATCATTGGGCGGGCTGAGAGCTGTCGTCATTACGGATGCGATGCAAACCATCCTGCTGTATGGAGGAGCAGTCACAGTGATTGCCATGGTCACCTGGAACATGGGTGGTTTTGGGTGGTTTCCAACAAAGTGGGACCCGCAATGGGACAAGCAACCGATCTTACCCGAAAATGCTCGGACACGCTTAACTGTGTTAGGAGCGATTCTGAATGCCCTGATCTGGAGCGTTTGCACTGCCGGGGGAGATCAAACATCTGTTCAGCGTTTCATGGCGACGAAAGATGCCAAGTCGGCTCGGCTGGCGTTGGCGACGCAACTGATAGTTGGGCTGATTGTCTCTTTGACTTTGGCACTGGTCGGTTTCGCCCTTCTTGGTTACTTCAAGGAATTCCCGGAGCAGATTCCAGCTGGCCTGGACCTCAAGCATGACGCGGACAAAATGTTCACGAATTTCATCGCCTTCAATCTCCCTCCTGGTGTTTCCGGGTTCGTGGTTGCCGCCATGTTTGCGGCAGCGATGTCCAGTATCGACTCTGGGGTCAACTCAATCACTGCCGTCGTCATGACAGACGGTTTGGATCGATTTGGACGCAAACCGAGAACAGAAAAAGAACATGTGCGAATTTCTCGCTGGATGGCTTTAGGGATCGGGCTGCTTGTCGTCATTTGCAGTTCCGCCATGGGAGGGATTCCGGGGAACTACACCGCCGTGACGCAAAAGACTTCGAACCTGTTGACGACACCGATTTTTGGGCTGTTTTTCTTCGCTCTGTTCGTTCCATTCGCAAGTCCAAAAGGGGTTTGGATCGGAGCCATTTGTGGAACGGCAACAGCAGTTCTAGTCGCCTTTTCCGGACCGATTGTGTTTGCACTTTACCTTTGGTTTGATATTGATCCGGCAATCTTTGGGACCGAGGTTGTAGAGTTGCTGAACAAGGAAACCGGGGAAATGGAGAGAAGTGTGCCAGACCCGATCAGTTTTCAATGGATCTCGCTGGCAGCCATTTCGGTGAACATAGTGACTGGCTGTATCGCGAGTAAGATGTTTCCAAAATCAAAGACCCCATCGACTCCAGGACAGGTTGAAACTCCTTCAGCTTGAACTTCATAAAACTCGAGAAAGTAATCGAATGAGAAAAAGTAAAACTCTCGCCCGTATTCGTAATGGCGAGACAGTCCGAATGTGTGCCTTGGGGCATTATATCCCTGCGTTCGTCAAGCACGCGGCTCACTTCGGGTACGACTGCATTTGGCTCGACCTGGAGCACAGAGCGATGAGCGACTCACAGGTTCAATCGCTGCTCGCTTTCGGCCATCTGTTTGATATCGATATCATGGTTCGGTCACCCACCTTGGAGAAAACAAAGCTGTATCGCTATCTCGAAGATGGAGCGGCCGGGCTGATGATTCCGCATGTGAGTACACCGGAAAAAGCAAAAATGCTCGTGGATGCTGTGAAGTTCCCACCCATTGGAGATCGTGGTCTCGATGGAGCCGGGCTCGATTCTGATTTCCTGATGTGCGATGCCGCGCTCTTTCCACAAAATGCCAACGATGAGACCTTTCTCGTTGTGCAAATCGAAACCCCTGAAGCTGTCGAAAACGTCGATGCCATTGCTGGCGTCGAGGGTGTCGATGGACTGTTTGTTGGCCCGGGTGATCTCGGATTGAGACTACAACATACCGATCCGGGTTGGACACTCGAAGATGCCTTCACTCGAACCGCTGAAGCATGCAAGAAGCACAACACAGCTTGGGGAACGCCCGTCGGAACGAAAGAAGCTCTCGAACTTCGTCGCGGACAAGGTGCTCAACTCCTCGCCAACGGCGGAGATTTCCGAGCATTCATGTCGATGCTGGAACAACAGTCAAAACAGTTTGACTAGAACTGATCCTGAAACCTGAATTCACGCGCTCAAGCATCGAGAAAAGCGTTGATTCCAGAAATTTTCGGACTGGTTCTAGTGAAAATGCTGTTCGCCACGAGGCAGAACCTGCAAACCAATTCGAAACACGCTCTAGCAGTGCAATCATTGCCAGAGCGTGTTCACGGTTGGTCTACTGTGATACGGTTGGTCTACTGTGATATCGCTGCATCTTTGACTCTCATTTCGTCCCCGGTGAGGTGACTCACCGGGGGCAAAATGGGACACTGAAGACCTGAATGAAACCTGCTCGAGTTTCCGGGTCATTCCTCATTCTTTAGAGACGTTCACTCCACAAATGGACTGAATCAGAATCACTCGACTCGCAGAATACGGTGTCCTTCGAAAACTTGTCCGTTGCGGCCTTTTGCTGTGATTGTCACTCGGTGAACGCCGACACTCAGGTTGTCTGGGATCGCTCCCTTCCAAAGGTGAGTGGAGGTCCTAGGCTTCGGAAGTTTTCGCCAGGCAGACTTGTTTGTCTCCAGGATTTTCGCTTCTGCTTCGACGGTCTTTTTGAAGTTTGGGTCGACTTCGCGAACTCTGGGAATTTCGACCGGCTCGCCACCGTCAATCGCCATGGTGACAGTCGCGTATTGATCTGCATTGAAGATGTTCGCATAGACAAACATCTTGTTCGGTTCACCATGAGGAACGACTTCAGGAGCTTCGATTTCCATTTGATAATCCGATCCTCGCCCGGCTGCGAAGTAGTCGAGTCGGTAGTCATTGCCGTCGAAGTTCAAAATCGAATACCCGTTCGGAGCGCCGTCCGCCATCGTCGTGTGTGGAATTCCGCGTTCGTCAGGAGCACCACTCCACCAACTTCCGGAAACGGTGACATTGATAATGTGGTGATGTGGTTTGGGCCCTTCCCAGCCATCGACATCTGTAATCCAGACATGCTCGTGAGTGTGAGTATGTCCGGAAATCGAAATACAAAGAGGGCGCTTCTCGATCAACCGATACAGCCCGTGACGGTCGTGGACTCCGATGATTGGAATATGCATCATGAGAACGACCATTTGCTCTTCCGGGATTTGCGACAGGTCCGTTTCGATGAATTTCAGCTGCTCTTTTCCAAGTCCTCCGCGGTATGTTGGCTTTCTTCCTTCGCCTTGCGGGACGACCCACTCGACATTGTCCAGAACAATGAAGTGGACGGGACCATAATCAAAGGAATATGTTGAAGGACCATAAACACGCTCAAAGGTTTCGTCAGAGAATTTGTGCTCTTTCGCGTCACGATTGATGTCATGATTACCGACGACGTTGTACCAGGGGATTCCGATCATCGCGATCGATTTGTTGATTCCGTCCATGACATCGAGGTCATCAAAAACGATATCTCCCAGTGTCACGCCGAACGATGCATCTGTGCCGATTAATTCTTCCACGACATCATGTGTGATGTAGTCAACTTCAGTCTGATTGCGTGGCTGAGGATCACCAAACATGACAGCTTTGAAGTTGTCCGGCTCTTCCTGAGGGTAGAGCGGAAAGTCGACAGATTTCGGTAGCGGCCCCGTGGGTGCGACTCCTGCAAATCTGGACATGGGCGACCCGCCAGGTTTATGCGTGTAGTAAAACCGTGGAAGTTGATGCTCGTTGACAGGAGTCCGCCAGTTGCGAGGCTTGATTACAAAAATCGTTGTGTCGTCATCGATTGGAATTTCATAGCGGCCATTGGCGTCGGTAAGAACAATGTCCTGTCCATTAGAAATGCGAATACCTGAGAGTGTCTTTTCTCCAGAATCGAATTTTTGGTTCTCATTTTCATCGTGATACACAACACCTTTCGCTGTCGGTGGAGTATCAATTCGTTCAGGTTGATAGGCCCGTGACGACGAGACAACAAACAACCCCAAGCCTAACACTCCGAATACCACCGCGAGTGAAATCAATCGAGACATAATCTGTGTTCCATGCTTAAACTGAGACTTCTGAAGCAAGAAGCCTAGCAGCTTATTCGGAGCAATGCATTAGAACAGATCGATGCTTCTCAGCTCTGCGAGAGGCCTGTGAAGAGCAAGTGAAAAGCTGATGAAGAATCCGTGAAGAGAGCGTCATGCCTCAGAGGGGATGCCGTGCTCCGTGCAAGGGAACGCGTCCGTGAATCCTGAAATGGGACTACTCCAGCGAGTTAATGAGCTGGGACATCGCTGGCAGGGCTGTCACAACAAACAGGGTCGTTAAGATGAGAATCAGTACAAAGATGACTGTCTGGCAAATGACTTTGTTGCGACTCTTCCTAAGAACAAGATGCACGACGATTCCTAAAACCCCCAGTAAGGGAAACAGCGCAGCGAACGGTAAGCTCATGGTCAGCTGAGTCAACATCGGGACTTCGAAATCGAAATCATTGAAAACCTTGGTAGCCATCCTGCTGTATCGAAAGATCATGATCGAACCGATCACTGTGAGCAGAGTGTTCACTGCTAGCAAGACCGATCCAATCCAGCCGCTCAGCGGCGATATCGGCAAATCATGATCCGTTCGTTCTGTCTGGTTGTTCATTGATCTCTGACATGAAAATTTGAGAATCGGTAAAGCAGTTTGCTCTCCCGTGAGCCTGTGTCGCGCCAGTTATACCAGTAAAATTGCTGTTCACCACGAGGCAAGACGCGAACAGCAACTCGAAAAATACTACAGAACTGATGTGATCCCATGATCTGCGATTTCATCATACTGCGGCTCTGTCGAGCTGTGAATGTCAGGTTGTAAGCTGTGGGCAGCTGAGTGATTTCGAGCGGGATCTCACTGGAAAGTCGGAACTCGCAACTGCGATGCCTGCCCGGTAACCGCTTTGCGGTCATTTCCTGGACCTTAAGGGGCTGTGTGGTTCAAGTTCTCCGTTTTTTGAAAAAATGGAAGACTGGCCCCGGATCTGAACATTCCACGGTCGAAGCTCCATGCATGGTGGGTTACAATCTGCATTGGAAATTGACGTTCGATTCTGAGTGAGCTCCCTGACGAGTTTCTTCAAATCTGCATCAAAAGACCCTGTGAAACCAGCTGTCTAAGAATTGATTTTTAAACTCGAATTTCGTCACTCTAACAATTTCGGCTCTCAAAAATTGAGACAATCACTCATGACAACGACGTTCGGAATAGGCTCTGATTCATTCTGACAAACCTGTACAAGTGATCGTCATTCCGATGAATGGCAACGATTTCAATAGAATTGTTAGCGTTTCTAAAACTCACTCCAACTTGGCACTCACAACGTGCTACGACTCCCTAAATACTGGATAAACATAGTGATTATTGTTCTGAAGCCCAACTTTTCCGAGGAACAGTTACAGCACATCTGTCAAAAAATTGAAGAGATGGGCTTTCGTTACGAACTGAGCCGAGGAGTTCAACGGACTCTGCTCGGCGTCATTGGTGAAGAAGACGAACTGCGAAACGCTCCATTAAAGGCAATTGCCGGTGTGGAAGATGTCCTCTCTGTTCTGAAACCTTTCAAGCTTGCCAGCCGTGAATTCCACGAAGAGGATTCCGTTTTCGAGCTTGGTCACGGTGTGAAAATTGGCGGTGGGTCTATGGCTCTCATCGCCGGACCGTGTGCGATTGAAGGACCCGAAATCCTTCTCGAAATCGCTAAAGAGGTCAAAGCTGCGGGTGCGAATGTCTTGCGAGGAGGAGCCTTCAAACCTCGAACCAGCCCGTACAGTTTTCAGGGGCTTGGCGAAGAGGGTTTGAAGATTCTTCGAGAAGTCGGCGACGAAACGAAAATGCCTGTCGTCACCGAAGTGATGGACCCGAGGCAGGTTGATCTGATCGACCAGTATACCGATATCCTGCAAGTTGGTGCTCGCAACATGCAGAACTTCAATTTGCTCATGGAAGTCGGAAAGACTGATAAGCCAGTCTTGTTGAAGCGAGGAATGAGCGCCACCATCCAAGACCTGCTGATGTCTGCTGAGTACATCATCGCTCATGGCAATAATCAGGTGATCCTCTGCGAACGTGGTATTCGGAGCTTCGATTCTTCGACTCGTAACCTGCTCGACCTGGCGATGGTTCCGAATGCCAAAGGGCTCTCGCATTTGCCGATAGTCGTTGATCCCAGCCACGCCACTGGTCGTCCCGATCTGATCCCCAGTATGGCGCTGGCAGCTGTCGCTGCAGGTGCGGATGGAATTCATATCGAAGTACACAGTTGCCCGGAAAAAGCGATGAGCGATGGTCCACAGGCACTGTTGCCGAACCAGTTCGCAGAGCTCGCGAAGCAGATCCAGGAACTCGCTCTAGTCTTCAATAAAAAAGTTGCCACAACACCTTGAGTCCCTGTCCGAAAACCGATGGACTGGGGACAAGCTGGAGAGTGACCCAATAGCGAACAGGGCACCTTCGCAGACGATTCACATCCTGACTAAGACTTCAGAGGAGAATTGATGAGCACTCACAGAATTCGACTGACTTTACTGAGTAGTTTGTTGTGCTGCCTGCTGGCATCCACAGCGACGGCGGACGTCAAAACGCCTGCTATTTTCGGGTCAGGAATGGTCCTTCAGCGAGAAATGGATGTCCCTGTTTGGGGATGGGCTGATGCTGGTGAAGAAGTGACAGTCTCATTTCGCGACCAGAAAGTCTCAGCGAAAGCTGGAGACGACGGGAAATGGCAAGTCAAACTGAAGCCCCTTAAAGTCGGTCAGCCGGGCACATTAACTGTCGCTGGCAAGAACAAGCTTGAATTCAAAGATGTCCTTGTTGGGGAAGTCTGGGTGTGCAGCGGTCAGTCTAATATGGGCTGGTCGATTTCCCGTGGTCTCGATGCCGATCTGGAAGCTGCTGCGGCTCAAGATCCTGAAGTTCGACTCTTTCAGGTTCCGTTAACCACTGCTGAAACTCCTCAAGAAGACGTCAACGCCGAATGGCGAACCGCTGCTCCGGACAATGTTTCCTCGTTCTCAGCTGTCGGTTATCTGTACGGTCGACAGTTGCACCACACGTTGCGGGTGCCAGTGGGTGTGATCATGACTGCCTGGGGCGGAACACGAGCAGAGGCTTGGACCAGTCCCGAAGCAATGGCGAAAACAGATGCTCTCAAACCGATTGTTGACGCTTGGGATGAACGGGCAGCCAAATATGATGCTGCCAAGGCGAAGGCTCAGTATGAAGCTGCTATGAAAGGCTGGACCGAACGGGCAGCCAAAGCAAAGGCCGCCGGAAAGCCAGCACCAAGACGACCACAAATGCAGGGGCCACCACGCAAAGATCGGCATCACTACAGCACACTCTACAACGCAATGGTCGCTCCGTTGGCTTCGTATGCGATTCGGGGAGCAATCTGGTATCAGGGAGAATCGAACGCAGGTCGGGCAGATCAATATCGCACATTGATGCCGACAATGATTCAAAGTTGGCGAGATGCCTGGGGGCAAGGAGACTTCCACTTCTATCAGGTTCAACTTGCCAACTTTATGGCCATCACGGATAAACCCGAAGAAAGCGCCTGGGCAGAGTTGAGAGAAGCTCAGGCGATGGCTGGCGATGCAATTCCGAACGTGGATGCGGTTTGCATCACCGATATCGGAGCCGCAAAGGACATCCATCCCAAAGACAAACAGAACGTTGCTAAACGACTCGCACGCTTGGCACTCGTCGATATCCATGGAATGAAGTCCATCACACGATCAGGACCAACCTACAAGTCGATGGAAGTCAAAGGGAACAAAGTGATTGTAACCTTCGAAAATCAGGGCTCTCCATTGGTCTCCTACTACAATGAGCCGTTGACTGGATTCGCGATTGCTGGCAAAGATAAGCAATGGGTTTGGGGAACCGCGAAAATCATCAATGCCAACACAGTTGAAGTCTCCAGCCCGGAAGTCAAAGAGCCGGTCGCTGTCCGATACAACTGGGCAAACAACCCACAAGGAACGTTGTACAACGCAGCGTATCTTCCAGCATATCCTTTCCGGTCAGACGATTGGAAAGGCATTACAGTCGGCGTCGTGACACCATAGTCGCGGACGTTGGGTAAACGGACGTTGGATACTCAGAATGGCCGGGGCGATGTGAATTCAAAAGATGATTTCATCGCCCCGGTTCTCGTATCCCCTCAGGGCTGATGGTTCGTCAGTCGTTAGGGCAAATCCAATACTGGTCTTTACGTACTGCCCCGTGGCGAGCATTCTAATGAAGTCGTGAAAGTGCCCTTCACGGGCACAACAAGCATTGAAAATGCTCTAACCTGAAAATTCAACATGCATTGGCTGGCCGTTGCACTGGGAGGAAGTTTGGGAGCGATGGCTCGATATGCCCTGAGCTCCTGGATGGTTCGAAAGTTTCCGATGGGGACGTTTTTCGTCAACATCGCAGGCTGCTTTCTCATCGGCCTGATTCTGGCACTCTCCGTCAAAATGGACTGGCCCAGCCCGAGGATGCGAGCTTTTCTCGTTGGTGGATTTCTGGGATCATTGACGACATTTTCAACGTTTGCGTATGAGTCCGTCATCTTATCGAAACAGGAGAGTCTTTCGATGGGAGTACTGAATCTCGCTGCGAACCTGATCGTTGGATTACTCTTCGTGTGGGGTGGAATTGTTCTGGGGGAAGCCATCGCTGCTTCCTCTATTACCGAGGCGTCTCTTGGGGAGTAGTTGATCCTCCACTGTTCCACCACCAATTCTTAGTCACAGTATTCGGCTGAAACCGCTCGCTGTAGAGTCGCGGTTGAATTTCCGTATTGTTGATCACCTGGTTCATGCGAATTGTGACTCCGCCAATCAACCCAAGCAACATTCCGCGTGAGGACTTACGATACGTGGATGTCGACTTCACAAATTTTGGAACAGGGTACGATTCCAGCGGGAGTCGTTCATCGTTCAATAAGGTTGCGATACCGGTTGTGTCGTTTCCGAATGGGCGTTCTGATTTCACGAGTGCCGCTACGAGTGAGAGATCGTACAGGCCCTGAAGTTTGGCAAATGCGGTATTCGCATTTGCCAGCTCGTCAAACTTCTCGGAAAAGAGTTGTGCAAACTTTTCCGTCGTCTTTCGAGTGAAGTCGGCATCTCGACGCTGACCACTTGCGTCAGCGATTTCCTCTTGTGCCATCAGTTGGGCACGCTGACCTTTGATCTCGAATACCGATCGGGAAGCATTGGTCCCGATGCTCTCATAGCTCGGGACGAACCACCACCGCTGAAGGCTGTTGCCTTGCGGAATGAGCAGGGAAAGGTGGCTGCGGACTCCTCGCACTCCAGAGGGTTCCGTCCCCAGGGCGATTTGCTTCATGCGTAAATCTGCTTCTGCCAAAGCCAGCGCAAAATGGGAATCTTCCGGGACACCCCAAATTGAAATAACCTGATTCGCCAGAATCTTGCCCATCATTTCGTAACGTCTTTGCGCGACAGATGTTGTTGTGGCATTGGAATTTCGGCGAATATAGTTTTGCAGATTGTTCATGTTCTCATCGGTCGGGGCAATCGAAACGCCCATCTCCGGTTGCCCGCCCAGCGTCGCACGGAGTGCCACAACAAGATCGTCCAGTTGCAACGGCGGTCGACCAGATGAAACTCCGACGAGTTGTCCGGTTGGTCCGGGGGCAAAACCTTCCGCTGGTCCAACGATGAGCATGTCGTCGTTGGCCTGATCGACAACGATGAAGTCAATCCGTTGCAGGCCTGCCAGGTACCGTAGCGAAGCGGGTATTTCGTCACCCGCTTCAAGAGCCTGCTTCACGGCGGCGTCCAGTTGTTTTAGGGAGAGCGTTCTCGCTTCGGATTCTTCAATCACGCTTGCGCTGAGCTGTTCTTTCGAAAATTCCTCTTGAAGCTTTCTCAGTGCCGATTTACTGATTCGTTTCTCACGCGTTGTACCCAGAACGCCTTCGCCATCGATGATGATCCCGCCGAAATTTTGAAATCCGCCGCCTCCACCATTATTCCCACCAAACTGAGCAAAGAGTTCCGCGCCGGGGAGCAAGAAGCACGAAGAAAGTGACAGGGCAAAACAGAGAAAAGGCGTTCGCATTTCCGAGGCTCCAGTAATCTGAGTTCGACGTTCCGACACGTTTTTCCCGACACTTTTCGCTCTCTCTGCCCGTGAGATCACGGTTCTGGAAGGAAAGCGCAGAGTTTCACGTGACAGAACGTGAAGGTGACTCTTAAATGTGCTCTGGCGTTTCAAAGTGAAAGTGTCTGGCGAACACGCGTCACTTCATCGTACCAACGTTCAATTCATAAACGCGAAGAAGAATTGTTTTGAAACAGCGAATTTCTCGCTCTTCGAATCTTTTCGTGCCTGAAAACATTCAATGAGAGCGTGGGTCTCGGGAAGGCATAGAACCACTCTCATTCGACAGTTGGAGCCATTGTCCCAATCACTTCCTGTACTTTGTGGTTTCAATGGTTGACTGACTCAAGTGGTTGGCGAAGCTTCTTTCATTTCATCTTCTTTATGGCATCCATTATTGCTTTCGCCAGAATTGTGGTGAGAAGAGAACCAGAATCGCGAAGAGTTCGAGTCGGCCCAGCAGCATTAACAGGGTCAGCAGGGCTTTCCCTTGCTGAGAGAATCCGGAGTAGTTGTCTGCGGGACCAATCACTCCCAGTCCCGGACCGATGTTGTTGAGAGTTGATGCGACTGCGGTCGCACAGTCAATGAGTTTTTCAGCTGCAGTATGTTCATCATGCTTCGCCCAGAGGTCGTCCGGTTCGATCGTAATCAGCAAGAGCCAACTGGCGAGAAAGATCACCATGATCATGCAAAAATAAACGACGACGTCATTTCGAACGCGATCATCGATGACGGTCTTCCCCAACCGGACTGGACGCACCACGTTCGGTCGAAAGGCTTTTTCGATCTCTAAAAAGAAGATCTTTCCAAGTAGTACCCAGCGAATGACTTTGATTCCGCCCGCTGTCGATCCGGCACAACCGCCGACGAACATCAGCAGGAAAATAAGTCCTTTTGAGAACTCCGTCCAGTTCGAAAAGTCTTCACTACCGAATCCCGTGGTCGTCATAATACTCACGGATGTGAATAATGAATGCCGGAGAGCAGTGAGGGTGTCGGGGTATATTTTGTTCGCCATTAGGCTGATCGTCAGGAGCAGCGTAGTCACGACGATGATGGCCAGATAGGATCGGAATTCAGGGTCGCGGGTCAAGAATTTTAAACGTTGCTTCCAGGTCAGCTCAGCCTTTCGATGTCGAAAGACGAGGTAGTAGAGTGAGAAGTTCACGCCAGCGAGGATCATGAATACGAGAATGATTGCTTCGACTGGTCCTCCGTTGTAGTGACCAGCACTGGCATTATGCGTGCTGAAGCCACCGGTCGCCATTGTTCCAAATGCATGGCAAAGTGCATCGTATAAGGGGACATGAGCAAGCATCAGCAACACAGTTTCAAGAGCACTCAAGGCGACGTAAATCGACCACATCAACAACGCCGATTCCTGCACACGCGGGCGAACCGATTCCGTAATCGGACCTGGAACTTCTCGTTTGAGCATCGCCTTTCCGCCTGCTCCCAGCTGCCCCAAAATTGCGACGAACAACACGATGATCCCCATTCCACCCAGCCAGTGAGTGAATGATCGCCAGAACATCACACAACGAGGAACAAGATTGGGGTCTTCGAGTTCTGTTAACAACGAGGCCCCAGTGGTCGTGAATCCAGAGACTGATTCGAAGAAGGCATCGATCGGCGTCAGTTTCACACCGGGAGCACTTTCACTTCCAGAAAGCAGAAACGGCAACGCTCCCAGAACACCCGCCAGAATCCAACCGAGGCCAACGGTCGCGAAAGCTTCCTTGCGAAGAATCGACGAGTGCCTGTCAAAGCGTCCCCAAAGATAAAGCCCTCCGCCAAGACCCAGGCTGCAGGCGATCGATCCAATCAGCCCCCAGAATCCATCGTGCTCAAACGTTTCCACCTTCCCGACGGCGGGAAACGCCCAAGGCAGGCTGAACACCATCGATGCACCGACCAGCAAGCCGAGCATCCCGAGCATCCGCGCAACGACAAACCAGTTCATGGTGTTCGATATCTTGTTGAAAACTTCTTCAGAAAGAACGACTCTTCTTCGCGAAGAATATGCAGAACAGCGACTGAATGCGAGAGTTCGCAAACAGGGAGCATACAAGATACCCTATCTGAGCGGAAACTCTATCGGCCGGCGTAACTCATTCGAGCGATAAATCGCTGTGAACAGTTCTACAACAACACGTCCTTCTTCGCCGGTGACCATCGGCTCACGATCATTCAAGACTGCCTGAAGAAAGTCCTGAATTTGCAATGTGTGATAATGTTGAGTCGCGTTGATCTTCTGGAAGTGATCACGATCTTCCTGTTCGAATTGACTAAGCAGGTGTTCTTCACCGGGAATCGACCAGACGTCATTCAAGGGGGGATCTGCGATTTCACTCATCCCCGCGACGAAAGAAGCTCCGGTGTCGGTCTGGACTCCGACTGACGCACCGTTGGAACCATGCACATGCACTTTGGTGTAAATCCCGGGGTTCTGGGAGAGGCTCGTCACAAGATTCCCCAGTGCTCCACTTCGGAAGCGAATGTTTGCCACGGCGGTATCTTCTACTTCGATATAAGGGTGATTCAAATTTCCCCAGTAGCCGGAGACCTCAGCGATCTCGCCCATGAACCATTGCAGTAAATCAAGCTGATGCGGCGACTGATTCACCAGCACACCGCCCCCTTCGGTCTCCCACTTTCCACGCCACGGATCAGATTGGTAGTACGCCTGATCCCGCCAGCTGAACATGGAAAATGTCCCCAGAACCGGTTGGCCGATCTTTCCAGCATCGATGGCCGCCTTCATTCGCTGTACCGGTTCAAACAATCGACGTTGACTGACGACACCGAGTTTGACATTCCCATCCTGGGCGGCACGGATCATTGCATCGCAAGCTTTCAGAGAGGATGCCAAAGGTTTTTCGACCAGGACATGCACTCCCGCTTTTGCAGCGGCGACCGTTGGTTCTTCGTGGAGCGGATGCGGCGTGCAAACCATCACAGCATCCAGCCCGGCGGTCTTGAGCATCTCGGTCAGCGAATCAAACGGTTGTGCCCCGTATCGGTCTGAGAACTGCTTTGCTCGGCTGAACTGAGAATCGCACGCTGCAACAAAGTTGGCTTCGGGCAATTCTGTGAGAGCAACCGCGTGTAAGTCTCCCACTTTTCCACAACCAACAATTCCAATTCGCAAGCCGCTCATTCATTCCCCTCCGGAAAATAGATCTCGACCATGCGATGAAGAAATTCCAACGATTCCCGCATTTCGCCCAGCCCATTCATTCCATCTTCAATACTGATCCAGCCCGAATAGTGATGTTCTGCCAGGATCGTGAAAATGGCATCATAGTCGTTGATTCCTTTTCCGGTGACGCCATGCAAGAGCGACTCGGAATACCCGATGGTTCCATCACTTTGCAACAGGTCATTAAGCGTCGCCCCTTCCACAAGGTAGCGATCACTCGCGTGCATGCTCACCACACGGTCAGCGACATGTTTGAGCAGTTCGATCGGGTCATCGCCCGCGACAACGGCATTGGATGGATCGTACTGAACGCCGAAGAATTCTCGCTCTGGAAAGGCTGCGAGAAGTTCCAGAAAGACTTCTTGTTTTTGTGCGAATTCGGGATACTTCCAAAATCCATCTTTGTAGTGGTTCTCAAGCCCTAAGATGACACCGTATTCGCGGGCGACGGGAAGTAGCTCTTCGAAGCATTCACAGACCCATTCGATACCCTGCTGACGGCTCACTTCGGGATAACGTTGCCCGCTCAACACGCGGCAAACGGTCCCTTCGCCACCAAGGTGATGGCAGGCTTTAATCATCGCGATTTCACGATCGACAGATTTTTTGCGACCCTCTGCATCCGGGTTTGTGAAATCGGGAGAGCAACAGAGCATGGGCATTACAAACCCAGCCTCGTGAATCGCATCACGAAGTCGATCGAGATACTCCCGCGAAGTGCTCGTGAAAAAGCCGTCGTACATCTCCAGCCCGTCCGCTGGAAGCCCTTTTGCCATTTCGATCCAGTCAAACACCGACATTGTTCGCGCGCCAGCGATCTCATCAAGATAACACTTTGGGAAAGCACTGATTTTGGGTGGCATGATTCTTCAATACGAAGTTGTCGATGAACAATTTGAATTTTCAAGATAGTAATTCGCAGGCGGTTCCTCGACCACCCTGTCACGAAGCGACGCGCAGGACATCAAAATGTTGACTGAAGAGGGTGTTGTCCCCAGTATTGCCTACAATCAAGGCTGACTTTGTAGGCACCTCAAACTGGATCGCGTCGAATGCTTTCTCGCCCACTTCTTTTCATTCTCATGCTTTTGGTTCTCATCGTCGCAACGTGTGGCACTTCTGGTGTTGCTCAAGATGCAGCAGGAGAAAAGATACTGAAGCATCAGATCCAGACTATTTCAGGCTGGACGGTCCACGTTGATGAAGAACTCATTTCCGGCCAGGCTGATTCACTTGGGGAAGTTGCGTTGCGACTTCTTGATAACAAGCTTTACGAAATCAAACTTCGCCTCCCTGCTGAGCGAGTGAAACAGTTGCAAACGATCCACATTTGGATTGATGCTCACCATGAACTGACCAGCATGCAGTATCATCCCGGTGCCGGTTGGCTGAAGGAGCATGGTTACGATCCGAAGATGGTCAAGTCGGTTCACATCCCGCGAGCTCAAGGTTTTGTGGACCACATCGCTCAACATGCTCAACCCTGGGCACTCTTGCACGAACTGGCGCACGCCTACCATGACCAGTTCCTCGGTTGGGAACACACCGGAATTCGGCAAGCGTATGAGGAAATGAAAGAGTCCGGGAAATTCGAGCAGGTTCTTCACATCAGCGGGCGTCAACGCCCACATTACGCCTTGACGAATCCAAAAGAATTCTTCGCCGAAATGAGCGAGGCATTTTTGGGAACAAACGATTTCTATCCCTTCGTTCGCGGGGAACTTCGTGAATCCCTCCCGGAAACGTATGCTCTGATGCAATCTATTTGGCTGAAATCGAAATGATTTTTTTGAACGACTTCCGCTTGCTGGAAATTTGAGGCCTTGATTCGTGTAGCTGTTGAATTCAGGAGTGACTAGAATTCCGCCGAGAGTCGTTAATTCGACGAAAATGCCGACTTTTCATGATCCAGACCCGCTGGATCTCGTTTTTTTTATACCCACTCCACATTCTTCCCTCGGAACGTTCCACTGTGACTGAACTCTTACTTATGTTCGTCGGCCTGTCTGCTGTGATCGTAATCGCAGCCATTTTTCTGGCCAGCTCTGCCGACGTCATTGCCGAAGGAACCAATCTCGGCCGTTCAATGGCTGGGTTGATTCTGCTTGCCGGAGCGACCAGCTTGCCGGAGTTGATGGTCGGCTGGACCGGTGTGAAGATCGAAGCGTTCGACCTGACCATTGGGGAACTTCTCGGTAGCTGTCTACTCAATTTGCTGATTCTGGCTCTGATGGACCTGCTGACTCGCACCAAAGGGACGATGCTCTCGCGGATGTCCTCCGCCCATGCACTCTCCGCAGCGACCTGCGTCTTGCTTGCGACGATTGTTCTGATCAGCTTACTTCTACGGATGGAAACCACCTTCCTTCGCCTGGGTGTCGGGTCCTGGGTCGTGGCAGTGGTCTACTTTGGATGCATGCGGCTCATCTACAAAGACCAGAAAATGCACGAACCGACATCCGAACCTGCTTCGAGTCCAGAAACGGTTCAGGGATCGCTCATTAAGGCATTCGGAATCTATATCGCCGCCGCTGCAGTGATTTTCTTTGCCGCTCCGAAGCTGGCTGTCTCAGCGGATCACCTCGCGCATGAGTCAGGGCTAGGCGAAACGTTCTTCGGAACTGTGTTCGTTGCCTTAATCACATCGTTGCCAGAACTTGTAGCAACATACACCGCGATTCGAATCGGTGCGTTTGACATGGCTGTCGGAAACATCTTTGGAAGCAATTGCATCAACATCTTCATTATTTCAATCGTCGATGCTGCCTCCGTCTCTCCCATTCTGTCTGTCGCTTCGCCGACTCATGCATTAACGGCTGCGTCTGTCGTTCTGATCACGACTGTCGCTGTTGTTTCATTACTTTATCGTGCCAAGAAAGGCATCCTTCTTCTCGAGCCGGATGCCATCATGATCATTTTGCTCGTGATTGGGTCGCTGTACCTTGTTTACCAACCCCCAGCCATCGGCCTCGTCCAGTGAGATGTGGCTCTGTGAAAGCTGGCCACTCAGGAACAGGGCAGGGCGAACCGGGAACCTGTGCGACCAACATTTTTTAAGTGCGAAGAAGGGAGTTGAGACGATCTTCGCAGCCTGGGGTTTCAGTCAATCATCGTCACTGAAATCCAGAAGTCACTCCGCTGTTGTTCCCAGCAGCGTTCTGGTTGGTTACGATTCCTTCTCAAAGCTTTGAGTGGTTCACAATATGTCGATGCTTAACAAGACGTTTGCTCTGACAGTTCGTGCTTTGCGCGTCGACTCTCGAAATCTTTCTCCGCACTTGATGCGAGCCGGGCTGTGCTTTTTCGTTTTTATTTTCCTGATGTCCGTTCATGCGGAACTCAGGTTTCAGGCTCCGGGACGGACGCTGTTCGGCTGGATCATCTATGCGAACACCGTTTTTGCTTCATTTGTCGTTCCGATGCTTTTTGCGACAGCGATCACCGAAGAGAAAGAAGAACGGACTCTGGCCCTGCTGCAGATCGCAGATGTTTCACCCTTCACGCTGTTGATCGGGAAATCACTCCCGCGAATGTTGTCGCTGTTTCAGATTTTTATTATTCAGCTTCCATTCTGTATGCTTGCAATCACCTTAGGGGGCGTTTCACTTGAACAGGTTCTGTCATGTTATGTGGCAGTTGGCGCGTACTCGTTCTTTATTGCGTGCGTCGGATTGTGGTGCTCGGTCATTTTCCGAACTTCCGCAAGTGCCATGGGTTTGGCAGGGATTCTGGTGTTGGGGTACCACGTCTTACCGCTCATGTTGTTCGGTATCTTTTCGATGTTGTCCCTGTATCCGTTCTGGGCTCCGATTTCTCTAACAGTGATTCAAGGCCTCGGATACTTTTGGCCCACATCGATATCAACTCAACTGCCCATTATTCTCTCTCCGGGGTATTCAGGTGGAATTCCTGAGAAGCAGATTGCTGTGAACGTCATCACGGGACTCGTGTTTTTCCTACTGTCGCAGCGGACTTTTCAATTCTTCAATCGCGAAGTCGACAGTGCCCCCGTCCGGCGTCGCTCACAAAAGACTTCCGAGAAATCATCGAGACGCCGACGGGCCTGGAGCTCTGCCATTCTTTGGAAAGAGTTCTATTTTGGGGCGGGAGGACATCTGTATCTCATCGGGAAACTTATGTTCTACGGTCTGACGGTGCTACTGATCTCCTTGGCAATTGCAGGTTGGCAATGGAGTAAAATGAACCTGGAATACACTGCGGTGATTTCGACCAACGTGATGTTCTTTCTGTTCTTCCCGCTCGAACTTGTGCTGACCATCGCGAGAGTTTTTTATCCTGAGGTTCGAGACAAAACACTCTCCTCGCTGGTCATGTTGCCGATTTCCATCCGACAACTTGCCTATTCAAAAATCATCGGTGGACTGCTGAGTCTGATTCCCGTCTTGACGTATCTGTCGCTCGGTTTATTGATTCACCCAGACCCACTTCAGTCCATCTGGAAAGAATTTCAGAGTAGCCCATTGGAGATGTCTCTCGTTGTTTTGAACATCCTTGGACAGATCCTGCTGTATTTGCACGGCGTCGTCTGGTTGTCAGTTCGGATGAATGGTTTGTGGGCAATTTTTGTCGCTGGCATCATCCAATACTTCGTGATGCTCTTCATCGGACTGTTTTTCATGTTGATGATCGCCTACTCAGGAGTTTCCATTCCCGATCAGGCTGGGCAGTTCATCGCATTTCTCGCAGCTGCAGCGGTCTTTGCCTTCACGCTGTTTCTGCATATCAATACCGGATTCCAACTGAAGCAGAAGGCGGCTCAAGCGTAAAGATTTTGATCGATTTTCAAAACGCTTCAATCACAGATTTCCTTGACCGAGTCGCCGTCAACATCCGGACACGCTGCCCGGACCTTTCCTCGAAATGATGTTCGTGATCTTCCTCGTGGTGATGTGCAATTTTCAACTTGAAAAACACTCTCCACGGGCACGGAAAATAACGAGCGATCTCTGAAATTTACCAGTCTTCGACTTCATCCCCGGCATCGATTGTCGTGAGTGCCTGGCGAACTTCGAAGGGGCCAGACATGCTGTAGAAGCGGACAGCGCCATCACCTAATAACAGATTCCCTCCGCCGCGATGTGCCGTTTCAGAATCTTCGTTGATTGCCGACAGGTAGTCTCCATCAACATCCTTAGGTGACATCCAGTGTACTGCGTCTTGTGGCAAGGTTTCCATGACCATCACAGTGTTTGAGGTTCCGTCTTTGATTTCATCAAATTGACGCGAACGTTCCGGGTGGAAGAAATTCGCTTCCCCGACAATTGCCTGATATGTGGTGTGCGTCGGAGGACCTTCTGTTGATGGACATTGATACGAAGCGATGACCGTTTCACGAGCTTGCGCGTTGACTGGATCACTCCACGGTTTGGTAAGGTCAATCATTTCATATAATGCTTGCTGATCCATAAAAGGTAAGATCAGAGTCCGCCAACTGTGCAGCCGGTTTCCACGTTCATCAACGGTGTATGCCGGAGGAAGAGATTGATACGTCTCCGCATAATTGTGAATGGCAAGTCCGATTTGCTTGAGATTGATTTTGCATTGAGTTCGCCTCGCAGCACCTCGAGAGGTCCTCGTTGCTGGCAGAAACAGGGCCACGATGACCGCGATAATTGCCAGAATGGCCAAGAATTCAATGACCGTCAGACCGGATCGAGCCCGATCGCGATACCGTTTCATCTGGTCGTATAGAGAGTGCTGAACCATCTAAATGCCTTTCTATACTGTTTTTCGAATCACTTGTTCGCGTCCCAACCGGCACACATCAAAGCAGATTCGCCGGACCTGACCAACGAGATTCAGCCCCGTTGGATCGGTGACTTTTGATGAGTCGCCCTTTTTTACGAAAAGATGACCAAAAATGTTGGAAGATTCTCAGTTCGCTTTCAGAAATAAGCAGTATTCCTTGGAGATGACTCCGTTGAAAAAGTCGTTGGAACGGATTCGAATACGGTCTAAAACCTCATGAAAACCCTGGGATACTGCCAATTGAATCAATTTTCAGATTAGAATCTCGCTGATTGAGCGTCACTGTCGGAACTGAGGACGGTTTTCGGTTTGCGAACATGTCGAGTTGTGATAAAGTTCCGCAGACAACGCCCTGCTGCGATGTACTGAGATCTGAACATTGTTTTGATTTCAGGTGTCAGTGAACTGATGATACAACCCCCAGCTGAGAAATTTTGGCTCAGCTGGCTGGACCTTGAAACAGTTCGGAGAGGTGGCAGAGTGGCCGATTGCACTGGTCTTGAAAACCAGCGTCTCGCAAGGGACCGGGAGTTCGAATCTCCCCCTCTCCGCTCTACAACATGCCTGCATGCCATAAGTGATTGGTATGCAGGCATTTGCTTTTTTTCGGGCTGGTCAATTCTCGACGTTTGTGGCGGAATTTGTGGCGTTTTGTGGCAGAAATGTTCTCCGCTCTGGTCTATGGTGACCGTTCACGTTGCGTTTTCCTGAAGCTGTTTCCAGGCTCTGGCGACGTCAGACTCGCCTCTCTCTCCGACAGCTTGTGATCGCTAATGCAACGATTTCCTGCGCCTCCGCCCCCCCCTCTTCTGAGACGGTCGCTTCGTCGAATTTGTACGGGCTTTTTTGGCGATCTGAGTCAGGACGATTCAAGATTGAAGCCAGCATTCTTGAGGGGGTTTTCTGTCGGGGCTGGACGGCAGCATGCACAGATTGCGGCTGACAATGCGAACGCCGTATTGATGAACGCGACTTTGCGAGGCCCCCTTTGCGGAAAGGTTTGTCATGCGAAGCGCATATCTTTCGAATGACCGGTCCGTATTTCTACGAGCAGGACAACCGTTTCACAAATCTCTGCGGGACAGGCGCGTTTAATGACGGCACACCAAGTTACTGCCGCTAGATCCAATATGTCCCCCAATTACATCTCAAGAAAGGTACGCCTATGGCGAAGCAGTCGAATTCATTCCGCGTCGGTCGTGTGCGTGGCGACCGGCGTGGAAAAGTTTGGTATCTCACGTACTACGATCAAGGGCAACGTCACCGTCCACGAATCGGTTCGGATCTTGATGAAGCACGTCGTCACGCAGCTGAGATCAATTCCCAACTGGAAAACGGTGCACCCGTTTCTTCATCGTTTCAGTCCATCAAAATTGCGGAACTCCAGGAGCGGTGGCTTGACCATCATGAGACTGTGGCACGATCGTCTTTGAAAACGATCGCTCGTTATCGGAGTGCGACGAACCATCTGATTACATTCGTGAATGGTTCCCGAGTGCCTGGTTCGACTGGACAGTTTCGTGTGGAACATGCGGAGCAGTTCGTCAAGCATTTGCGGACCATCCATGTTTCACCAAATGGCCATCCAAATTCTGAAAAGCGACCGCTCCGGGACAGAGGGCTGCGTTATGTTCTCGAAGTTTGCCGCTCGATGTTTTATTTTGCGAGCCAAAGACGTCATCTCCCTCCCTATGCGGACAATCCATTCACGGCTTTGCAGATCGATAAGATCCCGACAGAAGACTCAAAGCCCATCGAATTGTTCGATGCTGAGCAAGAGAGGCTGTTTCTGTTGGCAGCAGACGATTGGCAGTTTCCAATCTTTGTGACACTGATGCTGACCGGACTGCGGCCGGGAGAACTGTCCCACCTGCTCTGGCCCGATGACATCCACGAGGAACTGCGGGCAATCGCTATTCGCAACCGACCTCAGCTCGGTTGGCAGGTGAAGACTCGGCGGGAACGAATGATACCGCTCCATCCGGTGCTTTATCGAGTCATCGCGTCGAGTACACTCAATCGTCAATCGGGAACATTGTTTCAGAGACGACGTTTTACGATGTCACAACAGCCTACCCTGGCAGGAAGTTCGGTCGACTCATTGGAGAAAGAGCTCCAGTCACGCGTCAATCTGAGAGAGGCGGAGTTAGAGAAGCAGATTTCACGGGTTGAGCGTCAGCATGTGTGCCGAACGATCTGGCGTGATGTCGGTTTAATCAAATCGGATTACATCCGTACCAGTTTTATCCGGATTTGCAAAAAATCTGGCCTGAAAAGATTCACCAGTCCGAAGATGCTGCGTCACCTGTTCGCCACCACGTTGCAAGAGGGACGGGTCGATCCGCTCATTCGAAATGAACTGATGGGACATTCAACGAATGCCACATCACGTTCGAATCCGCTCGGCATGACAGCGACGTACACGCACACACGACCTGCAACAATGCGTGAACAGTTGGAGCGAGCGTTGAAGGAGCGTCCCGCGATTGCGATTGCCGAAGCATGGCTCGCCAATCGGTGACCCATTGCAGGTTACCTACGATCAGCATTGAGTCAGCGTGCTTAACGATTCTCAGCGAGTTCGGAAGCACGCTCTCGAAACGCTTGGTAGAGCGGAGCCAGCGTCGACTCGACCGCACGTTGATGTTGCTCGCGCAATTGATTCAAGTGCGTGTACGTCGTGACCGGAGACTTACCGGGCGACTGCCCCATCAGGTAGCGGCGGTAGAAGATCGGGACTCCTGCATTCTCCAGGGACGTACTGAACAGGTGCCGAAAGTCCTTGAGCGTCGCTTCTTTCGGCCAACTCAACTGCGCTGCCACTGTTCTAAACTCTCGGTCAATGTGATCGTAGTCAAGACCACCCGCTTCTTGGACGAGTTGTCGCAAGAATCGTGATCGAATCTTTGCGGATGAGCTTCGTTCGCAAACGCACAGACTCTGATAGCGCATCTCCAATTCGGCAGCCGACAAAGCTGGTTCCTTGATCTTGTATTGGCCTTCGAAGACCGATCGTCTTGTCAGCAGGAGACATGACTGTTCGATACGAAGAGCGGTCAACAGCTCATAAAGCTCCGGAGACATCGGCAATCGTTTGTCACGCAACCCTTTGGTGTCATACCCCAATTCTGGACGCCCGATGACACGGAGCCATTCGTCGTCAAGATCCTCTTGAAAGATCAGACACGGTTCGCTGGCCCGCAAGCCAAATAAAATGATCGGTGCGAACAAGCGAAGTTGATAGTCATCACATTTTTGAAGGAATTTGCAAGCCATCTCGATAGTGATATCTGGATCACCAAAGAGATCTTTCGCTCGGCGGTCAGCTCGTGTGGTGACGTTTCCTTGAAACGGATTGCGGAACCCGATCGGCAGTAATGGTCCGCTCTGCTCGCTGATTCCCCAACTGAACATCCCTCGGACGACGCCTAAAACATATCCGACAGATTTCAAAGGTCGCGGTGTTGCATTGGGATGTCCGTTTGGGGAAACCTTTAGGTGACTCAGAAACGCTTTGAACGAAAGAACGAACGACTGATCGATACTTGCAGCGAATCGATACTGATGCTGGATTTCAACCTGCGAAACGAATTCCAGGAAGTGATTCAGCGCCGAGGAGTATCGGTTCAGTGTTTTGGGACTGATCTCGTCAGCATCGCTTCGGCTACGAAGCGTCGCCACGTATCGTGCATAGAGTTGTTGAAGCGTGAGTTTCGCGAGGCCCAATCCTGATGAGCGAGCATTGGTCAGGCGCTCTTCGATTTCACGGGCGCGCATGATGGCGGCTACCAGATCGCCATTCACGCGATCAGTCAGGTTTCGGTTCGCGGATGGTTCCCACCATTGCAGTCGGTAATAATCATTCTGACTGTAGATTCGAACCTTCTGGGGCGGATTGATCCCGGCTGGAAAAACCTCAATACGCTCCCAGCGATGCTTGGGACGATAGACTTTCCAGGTGGAAGATGGTGTTTGAAGGTGCGAGTCAGGCGATGATGCCTGTACAGAAGCATGTTTTGGGTTTGACGCGGCCAGTTCTGGCATCGGAAGATTATGGGCATGTTTCCAGCGATCTGCTGAGCCGAGACCGTCCCGGCAGTGGAAACGAAAGCCTATCACGTGCCAATCACGCTACGATCACGCAGTCAAATTTTGGACTAAATCATACATACGATAACATGACAACAGTTAAGGAGGGCAGCTATGAAGCAACTTGATTTTGCGATACGTCAGTATCAGGAGACGTCTCCCGTTCGCTCAGGATTCGACGACGATTCATTTAGTCGACTGGCCGTCTGGTACGAAGAAGACGTTGCTCCCGTCTTGGATGAATATTCCCGTCGACCCCGATTCCGCCGCTACGCCAGTTGGCCGATCACAGAACTCCAGGCAGGTGCGAAAACGGAGTTGCGTAGACTCATCGAGCAGATGGACCGTACGCTCGTTGACTGTGCCCAGGCGATTCTGGAAACCATCGAACTCGATGAGATTTTGACTGCTTTGCAAAGTGAATTTCCTCCATACGAACAGGTTGCGTCTAAAACATTAAGAACTGTCGGCACGCCTGACACAGTAACGGACGAGACGACTTTATGGGATCCGATTGAGGATCATCTCAAGCAGTTGAAACGCTTTGCATCGCGTCCGTGGGATGACTTAATCAACGTTCAGGACTACTTCGGAACACAGCCAAAGGTGAGTATTGTTGAGAACGAAATTGCGATTTGCTGGGCTTACACAATTGTCTCCATGAATCCAAGGTTGTTACCGATCGGCAACTTCACCGTTCGCAGTATGTGGGAGCGAATTCGCCCGTCTCGCAATCTCTTTTCGGAATCTAGAGCATCTTCAGGTTTGGTTTGCAGTGTAGCCGCAGGAGTGAATGTAATTCAAACATTCTTGGGGACTGAACT